>USGS01000010.1 GCA_900554275.1 uncultured Eubacteriales bacterium | reverse complement strand
TTGGCGGCGGTTTATCTGATTTGAGGCGGGCCTTGCCCCCTCAAGCTCCCCCGCTGCTCACTCATCGAAACTCGCAGCATAGGTTTTTGACAGTCTCGGGGGGACGCGGCGGATGCCGCGTCCCCCGCTTTTTGTGCCAAACAGATAAATTAACAGGGAAGAAGGGCAGGTTTTCCTTGCTTTCCCGGGCATTTTGATATACAATGTTCTGCGTACATTTACATGAGAGGTTGCCAACAACATGACTCATCCCTATAAAACGCGGGAGGGCGGCGCTACTGTGACGGTATTCGTCCCCTACGACTGTCAGAACCACTGCCCGTTCTGCATCAACAAAAAAGAATACACGGACTGCTCCGGGTTCAGCCTGGAGAAGATTTTGGAGAGCATCCGCATCATGGACGGCATCACGCCCCGGTGCGATTTCGTGTTCACCGGCGGCGAGCCGCTGGCGGATCTGAACGCCCTGCAGAGGATGCTGGACGCCATCCCTGCCACCCACAAGATCTATATCAACACCACGTTCCCCGCCCAGGCCCACACGCCCTTCGAGGAGATGCTGGCCTTTACGGAGCGGAATAAGGACAAGATCACCTGCATGAATATCTCCCGCCATTTGCAGCACTACGTGGAGGAAAGCCCCGACGAGGTGCTGGGAAGGATCGCCTGTCCCACCCGGATCAACTGCGTGCTGTATAAGAACTATCCGGCGGCAAAGCTGGTGGACTACGTGGAGCGCTTCCTGCCCTACCGCATCCCCATCCAGTTCCGCTACGACTACACGGAGACCACGCCGGAGAACCTGTACGAGGAGGGCAACGACAAGATCCTGCAGGATCTGAAACGGCTGTTCACCTACAAGGGGCTGGACGGCTGCCGGATGCGCAACGGCTTCCACTTCGAGTACAAGGGCCTGCACATGACGTACCACAAGACGCTGCCCTACTCCACCATCGTGGAGAAGGGCGACGACGGCGTGACCTACGACATTCTGTACGACATCCTCATCAAGCAGAACGGCGAGATCCACAGCGACTGGACTGGTGTGAAGATAGACTTGGACGGTTACCGCAAGGTGGTATTCGAGCCCTACGACCTGCGGGTGCGGGACGGCACGGTAGACTTCTGATAAAAAACGGCATCGCCGCAGGCGATGCCGTTTTTTCCGCGGAACTTTTTCCTTCTTTCTTCCGTCTATACGGACAGCAGAGGACAGCCCGGTAAAAATTAACGGGCCGTTTGCATTTACCCCCTTTTACTTTCCGGGGGTTTGTACTATAATGTTATATTGCCAGCACATCCCTATGTGATGGCAACTATTGAGGCAAAGTGAGGAAAGGATCTATGAAACGTATTATTTCTCTGCTGCTGGCGGTGATGGCCGTTTTCACCCTGGCCGCCTGCGGCAGCAAGACTTCCGCCACCGTGGACGCCGCCGGATTGGCTGACGCCCTGGCCCAGCGGGTACAGTTCGACAGCGAGATGAAGGCCGTCTCCGCCGACGACCTGGGCTTCTACATCGAGCTGCCGGCGAAGTGCGAGGTGGGCGCGTATATGTCCGCCGGCGCTACCTCCGAGGAGATCTTCGTGGTCCAGTGCTACGACAAGACCGACGCCGCCGCGGTGAAGGTGTCCATCCAGTCCTATCTGGATACCCAGAAGCAGGAGGCAGGCCGCTACCAGCCCGACGAAGTGGCCCGGCTGGACGGCGCGATCTTTGAGACCTACGGCACGTGCGTGGTCCTGTGCGTCACCTCCGACACCAGCACCGCCAGCGCCGTCATCAAGGAGTACACGGCATGAGCCGGGACGGGTATCCCCGGCGTCACAGCGGCGGTGCGGCGCTGCTGCTTCTGATCGCCGCCGTGGCGCTGGTGGTGGCCGTGCTGGCCATCTTCACCAGCGTATTTGAAAAGGACAAGGCCAAGCCGGACGATGCGCCCGGCACAGATGTGATTCAGCCCGCCGAGCCGGACGATACCGGCAGCGATACGCCGGACGTGCCGGTCGACCCGGACAACGGCGACACCCTGCCGGGCAGCACCGACAAGCCTGACACCTCCGGCAAGACGGACGGCAGCCAGCTGGACGATCCCACCCGGCCCGCCTCCGGGACGATCACCACCAGCGACACGCCCTACCAGTCCGGCGGCGTGTATGTGGTGGGCAACACCGGCTACGAGATGTATAACTACGTGGGCAGCCTGGCGGAGAAGTACCAGCAGATCGTCAACGGCGTGGCCGACGACCTCGGCGGCACAGCCACAGTGTACGTGATGGCCATCCCTCTGTCCAGCGGCATCACCCTGCCCGACAGCCTGTACAGCGATATTCCCGGCAGCGACCAGGCCCAGGCTGAGAAGGATATTTTGACGGGAATGGGGAACAATGTAAAAGCAGTACCCCTTCACGACACGCTGATGGCCCACCGGAACGAGTACATCTACTTCCGCACCGACCATCACTGGACGGCTTTGGGCGCGTACTACGCCTACGTCCAGTTCTGCGCCGCCAAGGGCATCACCCCCCATGAGCTGAGCGAGTACGAGATCAGCCAGTATCCCGGCTTCCTGGGCTCGTTCTATAAGGATGCCGGCAAGCCCGATGCCATGTCCGCCACGCCGGACACGGTGAACGCCTACCATCCCCTCAGCGCCGACGCCCACATGGAGTACGGCAGCAACGAGAACAGCAGCCTCACCGGCGGCAAGGTCATCTTCGACGAGTCCACCGCCGCGGCCAGCCTGAAATACGGCACGTTCATCATGGGAGATAACCCCTACACCGTCATTGAAAACCCGGACCTGACCGACGGTTCGGCCTGCATCGTGGTGAAGGAGTCCTTCGGCAACGCCTTCGTGCCGTTCCTGGTGGACCACTACCAGACGGTGTACGTCGTCGACTACCGCTACTACACCGGCAGTATCACCGCGCTGGCCCGGAGCAAGGGCGTCAGCGACGTGCTGTTTGTGAACAACCTGTCCGCTATCCGCGGCAGCTATCAGATCGGCAAGCTGAACGGCGTAAAATAACACCCCCTGACAGGGCGGGCTTGCCCTCTTCAGGCTGTTGAAAAAGCCAAAGGCTTTTTCAACAGCCTGAAATAATGTCGTTATTTTTGTGCCGCCCTGCGGCACGAAAATAGTCGCTTCGCTCCACGCACGCCTTGCAAAGCAAGGCTTTGCGCGACATTTGATCCCATTCGAGGCGGGCTTCGCCCCCCTCGAGCTCTCCCTGCGCAAAAGAACTGCCGTTTACAAGTGAAACGTTTTTCGGCAAACTGATGAAGCTCTTCTGAAATCATCCACAAAGGAGAACCCTCCACATGGTCTTTAGCAGCACCACGTTCCTGCTGGCATTCCTGCCGCTGGCCGCCATTCTGTACTATATCTGCCCCCGGAGGCTGCGCAACGCGCTGCTGCTGGTGTTCAGCCTGCTGTTTTACGGCTGGGGCGAGCCGAAGTATATCTCCATCATGCTGTTCTCCACCGTGTTTGACTACTGCAACGGTCTGGCCATCGGCCATTTCCGGGCCAAGGGCCGGGAGAGCGGCGCGAAGGCGATGCTGATCGTGTCCGTGGTGGGCAACCTGGCCATTCTGGGCTTCTTCAAGTACACGGACTTCGCCATCGATAACCTGAACGGACTGCTGGGCACGGCCATCCCCGCCCTGGGGCTGCTGCTGCCCATCGGCATCTCCTTCTATACGTTCCAGACCATGAGCTACACCATCGACGTGTACCGCGGTCTCGTGCCACCCCAGCGGAACATCATCGACTTCGGCGCGTATGTGACGCTGTTCCCCCAGCTCATCGCCGGACCGATCGTGCAGTATAAGACGGTGGCCTACGACCTGGAGCACCGGCGGGAGACGATCCCTTTGGCCAGCGAGGGCCTGCAGCGGTTCGTCATCGGCCTGGGCAAGAAGGTACTGCTGGCCAATCAGATGGGTGCGATATGGGAGGACATCTCCGCCATGTCCGCCCCCTCCGTCACCACGGCGTGGCTGGGTGCGCTGGCGTTCACGTTCCAGATCTATTTCGACTTCTCCGGCTATTCCGACATGGCCATCGGATTGGGCCATTTCTTCGGCTTCCACTTTCTGGAAAACTTCAACTACCCCTACGAGTCCCGCACCGTCACCGAGTTCTGGCGGCGCTGGCACATCAGCCTGTCCACCTGGTTTCGGGAGTACGTCTATATCCCGCTGGGCGGCAACCGTAAGGGGCTGGCCCGCCAGCTGCTGAACATCACCATCGTGTGGTTTCTCACCGGGCTGTGGCATGGGGCGAGCTGGAACTTCGTGCTGTGGGGCGTGTATTACGCCGTGCTGCTGATTTTGGAAAAGACGTTTCTGCTGCGCTGGCTGGACAGAGTGCCCCGGTTCGTGGGCCACATCTACACCTGCCTGTGCTTCGTGCTGGGCTGGGTGCTGTTCGCCATCACCGACTTTGCCCAGCTGGGCGCATACCTGAGCCGCCTGTTCTCCGGCCCGCTGTGGGACACCACCTCCGCCTATCTGCTGCGGTGCGACTGGCTGCTGCTGGTGCTGGCCGTGGTGGGCTGCACCAGCCTGCCCAAGCGGCTGTGGGAAAAACGGGAGCAGACCCTGTCCCCGGCCCTGTCCGACGGGCTGCGGACGGTGTGGACGGTCATCGTCCTGCTGGTGTCCATCGCCTTCTTGGTGGGCGACAGCTACAATCCGTTCCTGTATTTCCGTTTTTAAGGAGGCGGCGTTATGAAAAAAAGAACCGGCCTTGCGCCGCTGATCGCCATTTCCGCCATTATTCTGGCCCTGTCCGCAGGCAGCTTTTTCTTGACCCCCGATCGGGCGTTCTCTGAGAACGAGAACCGCTACCTCCAGCTGACGCCCAAACTGACGTGGGACAACGTGATGTCCGGTAAATTCATGACCGATACGGAGAACTACACCAGCGACCAGATCATCCTCCGGGATGTGTGGACGGCCGCACGCTCCCTCCTGCAGCGGGCGGAGGGCAAGGAGGACATCAGCAACACCTATTTGGGCGCTGACGGACGCTACTTCGCCAGGGTCACAGACGACAGCTTCGACTGGACGAGCCTTGCGAAGAACGCCGGATATATCCGGGACTTCTTCAATGCCAACGGCGACAAGGCCTGTACGGCACTGATCGTCCCCAACCCCGGCAGTGTGCTCTCCGGCAAGCTGCCGGAAAATGCACCCTTCTACAACGAGGACCGTGCCTTCACCGTGCTGTCCGACACGCTGGGTGGTGCGCTGCTGGACAGCCGCCAAACGCTCTCGGCGGAGGACGATCCCTACTACCACACAGACCACCACTGGACCACCATGGGCGCACAGGCGGTGTATGAGCAGTGGGCCGCGGCCACCGGCCACGCGG
Source organism: uncultured Eubacteriales bacterium (assembly GCA_900554275.1). Lineage (GTDB taxonomy): Bacteria > Bacillota > Clostridia > Oscillospirales > Oscillospiraceae > Vescimonas. The sequence continues at coordinate 28,514 of USGS01000010.1, read as the reverse complement.
TCCGCCATTACGACCTGACGCTGGCCAGCGACCGCTTCCGCGGCACGCTGTACTCCAAGGTGCTGCTGCCGGACAGCGTGTACGACAGCGTGTACTACGCGCCGGAGATCGCCGTGGACAGCGTGGTGTGCGACGGCGAGGACGGTACGCTGTACGACCTGTCCGCCCTGGAGCGGAAGGACAAGTACGAGCTGTTCCTCGGCGGCAACTACGGCAAGACCGTCATCACCACCGGCGTGGAAAACGGCAAACATCTGCTGCTGGTGAAGGACTCCTTCGCCAACGCCTTTGTGCCGTTCCTCACCGGGGATTACGAGACCATCACCATGATCGACCTGCGGTATTACCGGGACAGTATGCAGTCCCTGGCCGACGAGTCCACGGACATTCTGGTGCTGACGGAGATGAGCAATCTGGCCGCTTCCGGCGACTACTTCAAGCTGAGCCGATAAGTGGATAAAAATGGGGCGTGCGTATAGCGTACGCCCCATTTTCTCGGGCAATTTTTCTCTGTCGATTTCTTGTATTGCCGGTATAAATATGGTATAATACCTCATTAAAACATACGCTCCGCGTCCGCGGGGCGAGGAGGTCTCCCTTGGACAGAAAAGAGGTTTTGATCCCGCAGGAGCAGCTGGAGCGGCAGCGGGAGTTTGAACAGAAAATACGGGTGCTGCATGAGGGCCACGCCGTGCCGCCGCTGGCGATGGTGGACACCTTCGGCTGCCAACAAAATGTGGCCGACAGCCAGCATATCATGGGTATGCTGGAGGCCATGGGCTTCGGCTTCACCGACGATCCCGCCCGGGCGGCCGTGGTGGTGCTGAACACCTGCGCCATCCGCGACCACGCGGAAAAGCGGGTCTACGGCACGCTGGGCGCGCTGACCCATACGAAGAAGGCCGACCCGGAGCAGGTCATCTGCCTGTGCGGCTGCATGGCCCAGCGCCCGGAGGTGGCCGAAAAGGTCCGGCAGTCCTACCGCCACGTGGATCTGGTATTCGGCCCCCAGGCGCTGTGGAAGTTCCCGGAGCTTTTATATCAGGTCTATACTCGCCGCGGCCGTGTGTTCTCCGTGGCGGATGAGCACGGCGCTATCGCTGAGGGGATGCCGGTGGTGCGGGAGGGCCGCACCCGGGCGTGGGTGTCCATCATGTACGGGTGCAATAACTTCTGCTCCTACTGCATCGTCCCTTACGTCCGCGGCCGGGAACGCAGCCGCGACCCGGAGCAGATCATCGCCGAGGTCCGCCAGCTGGTGGCCGACGGCTTCAAGGAGATCACGCTGCTGGGGCAGAACGTGAACTCCTACGGCAAGGATCTGGACACGCCCTATGATTTCGCCGACCTGCTGACGGCGCTGGACGCCATCGACGGCGACTATCTCATCCGCTTCATGTCCTCCCAGCCCAAGGACGCCACCCACAAGCTGTTTGATGCCATGGCCCGGAGCCGCCATGTGGCCAAGCAGCTGCACCTGCCGGTGCAGTCCGGCTGCGACCGGGTGCTGCGGGCCATGAACCGGCCCTATGACAGGGCGAAGTATCTGGAGCTCATTACCTACGCCCGGAAGGTCATGCCGGAGCTGGTGCTGACCTCGGACGTGATCATCGGCTTCCCCGGCGAGACGGAGGCGGAGGCCATGGAGACGGTGGCGCTGGTGGAGCAGGTGCGGTTCGACGCGCTGTTCACGTTCATTTTCTCTCCCCGGCCGGGCACACCGGCGGCGAGGATGGACGACCCCGTGTCCCGGGAGGAGAAGCAGAAGTGGTTCGACCGACTGTGCGACACGCAGAACCGCATCTCCGAGGAGCTGCACGCGGCCTATGTGGGCCGCTCCCTGCGCTGTTTGGTGGACGGCGAGAGCGACGACACCCGCTGGCCGCTGACGGCCCGCACCGCCGGAGGGCGGCTGGTCCACCTGGTGGGGGACAAGTCCGCCGTCGGCACATATCACGACGTGAAGATCACCGACAGCAACACCTGGGCGCTGTTCGGAGAGCTGGTATAAAGGAGGACGTTTATGGCCGAGCTGACCCCTATGATGCGCCAATATATGGACATCAAGCAGCAGAACCCGGATTCCCTGCTGTTCTTCCGCTTGGGCGATTTCTACGAGATGTTCGGCCCTGACGCCCGCACCGCCTCCAAGGAGCTGGATCTGGCCCTAACCACCCGGGACAAGGACAAGTCCAAGTCCGACGAGGAGCGCATCCCCATGTGCGGCGTGCCGTACCACTCCGCCGACGGCTATATCGCCCGGCTCATCGCCAAGGGCTACAAGGTGTCCATCTGCGAGCAGACGGAGGACCCCGCCGCGGCCAAGGGGCTGGTGAAGCGGGACGTGATCCGCACCGTCACCCCCGGCACGGTGCTGGACGATGCCTGTTTGGACGCGGGGCGCAGCAACTATCTGTGCGGCGTGTACCTCAGCGACACCGGCGCGGGGCTGGCGGCCTGCGACATCTCCACCGGCCGGGCACAGGTGACATATTTCACCGGCGCAGACCGGGTGCGGGGACTGGTGAACGAGCTGGGGCGCTTTTCCCCCGCGGAGACGGTGCTGAACGACGCGGCCTTTTACGACCCCGACCTGACCACCGCTCTGACGGAGCGGTTCCCCTGCCACCGGGAGCGGCTGGCCGCCGCCCGGTTCAACCCCAACGCCGCCGAGAAGCAGGTACGCGCCAAGTTTGGCGACGACGCGCTGGCCCGCCTGCCCCGGAATGATCCGGCGGCGCTGCTGGCGCTGGGCGGGCTGCTGAGCTACCTCTATGAGACGCAGAAGACCGATCTGACCCATCTGGACGAGCTGGAGTGCTACCGCACCGGCGCGTACATGGAGCTGGACGTGACCGCGCGGCGCAATCTGGAGCTGACGGAGACGCTGCGCACCAAGGAGAAGCGGGGCAGTCTGCTGTGGGTGCTGGACAAGACCAAGACGCCTATGGGCGCGCGCAACCTGCGCTCGTGGCTGCAGCAGCCGCTGCTGAACCCGGTGGCCATTGACCGGCGGCTGGACGCCGTGGCATCGCTGGTGGACAACGACATGGCCCGGCAGGAGCTGCGGCTGGCCCTCAGCGGCATCGGCGACATGGAGCGGCTCATGGGCCGCATCTCCTTCGGCACGGCCGGAGGGCGGGAGCTGGTGTCCCTGCGCAGCTCTATGGAGCAGCTGCCGGCGGTGAAGGCACAGCTGGACGCGTTTACCGCCGGCCCGCTGGCGGCGCTGAACGACAAGCTGGAGACGCTGGACGACCTGTCCGGACAGATCGCCCGGACACTGGTGGACGAGCCGCCGTTCTCCGTGCGGGAGGGCGGCATGATCCGCAGGGGCTTCCACCCGGAGGTGGACCGCCTGCGGGGCATCCTGTCCGGCGGCAAGGGCTTCATCGCCGAGCTGGAGGCCCGGGAAAAGGAAAAGACCGGCATCCGCACGCTGCGGGTGGGGTACAACAAGGTGTTCGGGTACTATATCGAGGTGTCCAACTCCTTCCGCGACCAGGTGCCGGAGGACTACATACGCAAGCAGACGCTGGTGAACGGCGAGCGGTTCATCACCCAGGAGCTGAAGGACCTGGAGCACGAGGTGCTCACCGCCTCTGACCGGGACGCGGCGCTGGAATACGACCTGTTCACCGCTTTGCGCACCCACATCGCCGCCCAGGTGGCGCGGGTGCAGCTGGCGGCGTCCCTTATCGCCCAGCTGGACACGCTGTGCGCCCTGGCGGAGACGGCGGCCCAGCATAACTACTGCCGTCCCACCGTGGACGAGAGCGGTGTGATCCAGATCCACGACGGCCGTCACCCGGTGGTGGAGAAAATGCGGGGCGATGCGTTCTTCGTCCCCAACGACACCCACATGGGTGCGAAGGACGACCGGGTGAGCATCATCACCGGCCCGAACATGGCCGGTAAGTCCACGTATATGCGCCAGGTGGCGCTGATCGTGCTCATGGCGCAGATCGGGTCGTTCGTCCCGGCGCAGAGCGCCCACATCGGCGTGGTGGACCGCATCTTCACCCGCATCGGTGCCAGTGACGACCTGTCCGCCGGACAGTCCACGTTCATGGTGGAGATGACGGAGGTGTCGGAGCTGCTGCGCTGCGCCACAAAGAACAGCCTGCTCATTCTGGACGAGATAGGCCGGGGGACATCCACCTTCGACGGAATGTCCATCGCCCGTGCGGTGCTGGAGTACTGCGCCCAAAAGCTGAAGGCCAAGACGCTGTTCGCCACCCATTACCATGAGCTGACGGCGCTGGAGCAGACGCTGCCCACCGTCCGGAACTACAACATCGCCGTCCACGCCCGGGGCGAGGAGATCATCTTCCTGCGGAAGATCGTGCCCGGCGGCGCGGACCGCAGCTACGGCATCGAGGTGGCCAAGCTGGCCGGACTGCCGGACAGCGTGCTGTCCCGCGCCCGGGAGATCCTGCGGGAGCTGGAGAGTGAGTCGGGCCGTCCCGCCGCACCGGCCGACCCTGACGAGCAGGTGTCCCTGGCCGATATGGCGGAGGCCGACGTGGCCGCCGCCATCCGGCGCACCCAGGTGGACGCGCTCAGCCCCCTGGAGGCGCTGAATTTGCTGTACGAGCTGAAAAGCAAGCTGCAATAGCGCGGTAGGCGGACAGAGTCGTCCGCCCCTACGAAATGTGGCCATAGACTGACTGAAAGAGGGAGGCGCTTTTATGCCCCAAATTCAACAACTGCCCGCCCATATCGCCGACCTCATCGCCGCCGGCGAGGTGGTGGAGCGCCCCGCCAGCGTGTGCAAGGAGCTGCTGGAGAACGCGCTGGACGCCGGGGCGTCCGCCGTGTCCGTGGAGCTGGAAAAGGGCGGACTGACCTACCTGCGTGTCACCGACAATGGCTGCGGCATGGCGGCGGACCAGCTGCCCACCGCGTTCCTGCGCCACGCCACCAGCAAGCTGCGCACCGCCTCCGACCTGGCCGCCATCCACACCCTGGGCTTCCGGGGTGAGGCGTTGGCCGCCATCTCCGCCGTGTCGCGGCTGGACGTGTTCTCCCGCGAGCCGTCCTCCGACGCCGGGGCGATGCTGCATCTGGAGGGCGGCGTGCCCGGTGAGGTGACGGCGGCGGGCTGCCCGGTGGGCACCACCGTCTGCGTCCGCGACCTGTTTTACAACACGCCCGCCCGGATGAAATTCATGAAAAAGGACAGCGCCGAGGGCGCGGCGGCCTCCGCCGTGGTGACACAGCTGGCGCTGAGCCACCCGGATGTGTCCTTCAAGCTGCTGCGGGACGGACAGGAGGTGCTGCACACGCCGGGAAACGGCGAGCTGCTGCCCGCCGTGTACGCCGCGCTGGGCCGGGAGTTCGCCCTGTCCCTGCTGCCGGTGTCCGGCAGCAACGGCGACGTGAAGGTCAGCGGCTTCGTGACCAAGCCGTTGGCAGGCCACGGCACGCGGGCACGGCAGCTGTTCTTTGTCAACGGGCGGCTGGTGAAGAGCCAGCTTCTGACCGCCGCCGTGGAGGAGGGCTACCGCAACCGGCTGCTGAAGGGCAAGTTCCCCGGCTGCGTGCTGCACATCACCCTGCCGGCGGACGCGGTGGACGTGAACGTCCACCCGGCCAAGACCGTGGTGAAGTTCGTGTCGGACAAGACGGTGTTCGACGCGGTGTACCACACCGTCACCTCCGCGCTGGATGAGGAGGGCAGGCCGCCCAAGCCGGCGGAGAAGCCCTTCTTCCAGGCTATGACCGCCGTCGAGTTCCGCGCACGGCCCGATACTCCCTCGCCGAAGAACGCCGTGGAGCTCCCGGCAGGGAGGGCCATCGGCTCTGCCCCGGCGCGGACGTATACGCCTGTTCCTGCTCCCGTACCCGCACCGGCCGCGCCGGTGCCGGAGGTGCGGGATGTCGCCCCCGAGCCGGGGAAGGCTTTCACCGCGCCGACGGCACGGCCCGGCACGGTGTATTATATCACGCCGCCCGCGGCTGCTCCCGAGCCTGAGCCGGAGCAGCAGACCATCGAGCTGCCGGACGCGCCGGCGCGGGAGGAAGCGCCCTGGCGCATCGCCGGGGAGGTGCTGAAGACCTATATTATCTGCGAGGACGGCGACGGCGCGGTGTGGCTTATCGACAAGCACGCCGCCCACGAGCGCGTCCGGTTCGACGCGCTGAAGGCCAGCCCCGTGCCGCCCATGGAGCAGCAGCTGCTGACACCCGCCGCTGTGACGCTCAGCGGGGAGGAGTACAGCGCCGTGCTGGAGAACCTGCCGCTGCTGGAGCGCTGCGGCTTCCGGTGCGAGGACTTCGGCGACGGTACGGTGCTGGTGCGGGCGCTGCCCGACGACGTGCCGGCGGCGGAGGCCGCCAGCACGCTGGAGGAGATGGCACAGAAGCTGCTTTTGCAGCGGGCCGACCCGGAGACGCTCCGGGACGAGCTGCTGCACACCATCGCCTGCAAGAGCGCCATCAAGGCGGGCATGACCAGCGACGTGACGGAGCTGGCGGCGCTGGTGCGCCGCGTGCAGAGCGGCGAGATACGCTATTGTCCCCACGGCCGCCCGGTGGCGGCCAGGCTGACCCGCTACGAGCTGGAGAAGATGTTCAAGCGGGCGTAAACGATCCGAAGGAGGTGGCCGTCACGGAAAAAGTCATCTGCGTCGTTGGCCCGACGGCCACCGGCAAGACGAAAATGGGCGTGGCGCTGGCACAGCGCTTTGACGGCGAGGTGGTGTCCGTGGACTCCATGCAGATCTACCGGGGCATGGCCGTCGGCACGGCCGCACCCACAGCGGAGGAGATGGAGGGCGTGCCCCACCACATGATCGGCGTGGCCGACCCGTGGGAGAGCTGGTCCGCCGCCCGGTTCACCGAGGCCGCCGACGCGTGCGTGCAGGACATCCTGCGCCGTGGGAAGCGGCCCATCCTGGTAGGCGGCACGGGACTGTACCTGGACGCGCTGCTGCGGGGCATCGACTTCGCCGCCGGCAGCCAGGACACGCCGCTGCGCCGCCAATTACAGGAGCGGCTGCGGCAGGAGGGTGCGGAGACGCTGCTGGAGGAGCTGCGGCGCATCGACCCGGACAGCGCCGCACGGCTGCACCTGCGGGACGAGAAGCGCATCCTGCGGGCGCTGGAGGTCTATCAGGAGACAGGGGAGACCATCACCCAGCACGACCGCCGTACCCGGGAGCAGCCGCCCCGGTACGAGGGGCTGTTCGTCGGGCTGAACTTCAAGGACCGGCAGGACCTCCGCGACCGCATTGACCGCCGGGTGGACGACATGGTGGCCCAGGGGCTGCTGGACGAGGTGCGATCGCTGCTGCAAAGCGGGCTGCCCCGCACCGCCACTGCCTGGCAGGCCATCGGCTACAAGCAGTTCCTGGCGGTGGCCGACGGGCGTATGACCGAGGCCGACGCCGTGGAGGAGGTCAAGCTCCGCTCCCGGCAGTACGCCAAGCGTCAGCTCACCTGGCTGCGCCGCAACGAAGCCATCCATTGGGTATTATGGGATAAAGTGCCGGATTTTCCCTCCGGCCTCCAAAATGCGACAACATTCCTCACGTCCTCCGGCGTATGCTGAGTGCGGCGGACGGAGGACGAGCCCCACGTCCGCACACAGACATAAAAGGAGCGGACGACCATGCAAAAGACAAACAATCTTCAGGAGATCTTTCTCACCCGGGCGCGCAAGGAGAACATACCCGTCACCCTGTTTCTGGTGAACGGCTTCCAGCTTCGCGGCGTCATCACAGGCTTTGACTGCTTCGTGGTGGTGCTGGAGTCGGAGGGGAAGCAGCAGGTCATCTACAAGCACGCCATTTCCACCATCGCGCCCCTGCGGAGCATCGAGCTGCGGGAGGAGTAAGCCCTCCCGCCCCTACAAAGGAAATCACCCATGAAACATGACCCCGAACAGAAAAACAACATAAAGGCCACGTCACAGGGACTGCGGGTGCTGCCCATCGTGGTGCTGGCGGCGGTGCTGCTGTACTTCGCCATACAGGTCTACAACTACTTCTCCGACCCGCTGACCACCACCCTGGTCTACGAGAGCCAGGCAGAGGACGTGGTGTCCCTGGACGGCTGGCTGGTGCGGGACGAGGAGACGCTGCCCGCCCAAAGCGGCACGGTAAGCCACGCGCTGGAGGAGGGGCAGAAGGTAGGCGCGGGGCAGACAGTGGCCACCGTCTACGCCGAGGCCAGTGCTTTGCAGACCGTCAGCCGCATCGAGACGCTGAAGCTGCAGCTCCAGCAGCTGGAATTTGCCCTGACATCTTATTTGGATCCGGACGCGGCGCTGAAGCTGGACACGTCCATCACCGGCGACATCCTGACCCTGCGGCAGACGCTGTCCGCCGGGGACTATGCCGCCGCCGACGGCGCTCTGGCGGCGCTGAAGGCCGCCGTGCTGAAGCGTGACCATGCCTACACCAGTCAGGAGGAGATCCAGAGTCAGATCAAATCCGTGGAGAGTGAGCTGGCCCAGCTGGAAAGCTCCCTGTCCGGCGCGGTGCGGGTCACGGCCAAGGCCTCCGGCACATATTCCGCCGTGTGCGACGGCTATGAGACGGTACTGACACCGGAGCTGCTGGAGGGGCTGACGCCCTCTAAGCTGTCCGCCGTCCGCGCCGCGACGGACCACGGCAGCATGGGCAAGCTGATCTACGGCGACACCTGGTACTACGCCGTGAACCTGCCTTACGACCAGGCCCAGACCCTCAAGACCATGGGCAGCGTGAACATACGGCTGGCCAAGGGCTTTGAGCAGACCATCCGTATGCGGGTGGAGCACGTGTCGGCGGAGGAGAACGGGCAGGCCGCCGTGGTGCTGTCCTGCCGGAAATATCTGGCCCAGACCACGCTGCTGCGCCACCAGGCGGCGGACGCGGTGCTGCACACCTACGAGGGCCTGCGCATCCCGTCCAACGCCCTGCGGGTCAGCGAGGAGGGCGTTACCGGCGTGTACTGCGTGGACGGTGAGAACGCGTCCTTCCGTCCGGTGGAGCTGCTGTATCAGGGGGAGAATTACGCCCTGGTCAAGCCCGCCGAGGGGGTGTCCGACACCCGGACGCTCCGGGCCGGGGACGAGGTCATCGCCACCGCCGGCAAGCTGTTCGACGGGAAAGTCATTCGGTGATATAGAGACAAGGAGGCTTACAGCTATGTCTATTCAGGAAAATATAGCGCGCATCCGCCGGGAGATCGACGCGGCCGCCCGGGAAACGGGCCGCACCGGCGCTGACATCACGCTGGTGGGTGCCAGTAAGATGAACGACGCGGCGGCCTGCCAGGAGGCCATTGCCGCCGGCATCGACGTGCTGGGGGAAAACCGGGTGCAGGAGATGACTGCCAAGCTGGCCCAGCACGCCTATGACGGCGCGCCGCTGCACTTCATCGGCCACCTGCAGCGCAACAAGGTGAAGCAGGTGGTGGGCAAGGCGGCCCTGATTCAGTCCGTGGGCTCAGAGGAGCTGCTGCGGGAGATCGACAGGCAGGCGGAGAAGCTGGGCATCGTGCAGGACATCCTGCTGGAGGTGAACATCGGCGGAGAGGCGGCCAAGAGCGGCTTTGCGCCGGAGGCTTTGGCCGATGCCGCCGCGCTGGCCAAAACGCTGCCCCACGTCCGCGTCCGCGGCTTGATGACCATTCCCCCCGCCGACGCCTCCCGGGAGGAAAATATGGTATATTTCCAAAAAGTACACGCACTATATGTTGACATAAACACAAAAATGTACGATAATAAATTGGAGTATATCTCTATGGGTATGAGCGGCGATTTTGCCGACGCCATCCGCTGCGGCAGCAACATGGTGCGGATGGGTACGGCCATTTTCGGCGCACGGAACTATACAAAATAAACGCGGGAGGTACTGCTGATGGGCTTCATGGACGAGCTGAAAAAGATCATTCATCCTTACGACGATGAGGATTACGATTACGAGGACGATTTTGAAGAGCCGAAAAGCGACACCCGCTCCCTGTTCGACGACCGTCAGGAGCGCCGCGGCGAGGAGCGCCGGTCCGACGAGCGGCGCAGCGAGGACCGCCGCAACAAGGTGGTGAACATCCACGCCACCACCCAGCTGAAGGTGGTGCTGGTGAAGCCGGAGCGCTTTGAGAACGCCTCCGAGATCGCTGACCATCTGAAGGAGAAGCGCACCGTGGTGCTGAACCTGGAGTCTACCAACAAGGACGTGGCGCGCCGGCTCATCGACTTCCTGTCCGGCGTGGCCTATGCCGGCGAGGGCAAGATCAAAAAGGTGGCCGCCAACACGTACATCATCACGCCCTACTCCGTGGACATTATGGGCGACCTGATCGACGAGCTGGAGAACAGCGGCCTGTATCTGTGAGCGATACGCATTGAGATAGAAGAAAGACGGAGGGATCATCATGTTTACACCCCAGGAAGTTTCCGAAAAAGTATTCCCCAAAGCGTCCTTTGGCAGCGGCGGCTACAGCATGACATCCGTGGACGAGTTCCTGGATGCGCTGACCGAGGATTACACCGCTCTGTTTAAGGAGAACATGACTCTGAAGGCTAAGCTGAAGGTGCTGGCAGAGAAGGTGGAGGAGTACCGCTCCACGGAGGAGGCCATGCGTCAGGCGCTGCTGACGGCCCAGAAGATGGCCTCCAAGCTGGTGCAGGAGGCGCAGGCTGAGAAGGAGCAGCTCCTGGCCGACGCCCGCACCGAGGCCCAGAATGAGATCCACCGTCTGGACGCGGAGCGTCAGGGTGCGGAGCAGAAGCTGGCCATGGCCCAGCAGAAGACGGCGGAGTTCATCCGCCGCAGCCAGGAGCTGTGCCAGGCGCAGACGGACTTCCTGCAGTCCCTGCCGGAGCTGGAGCTGGCCGCAGCCGCGCCGGAGCAGCCCGCTGCCGCCGAGGAGAAGCCCAATGACGACGTGATCAGCGCCATCGAGCAGGACATTCTCAGCCGCTACACCGATCCCCAGCCCGAGGAGGCCAAGCCCGCCGTCACCGACGAGCCCACCATCAAGCTGCCGCCCATCGAGAGCGCCATCCCCAGCGACTTCAAGCTGAGCCTGGACGAGCTGAAGTTCGGCCGCAACTACGGCGACAAGAAATAAGACGACAAAAAGGCGGCCTGGGCCGCCTTTTTTCACCGGAGGAGAACGATATGAGCAAGCCCATCATCGCCCTGCTGTACGACTTCGACAAGACCCTCTGCACCACCGACATGGAGGATTACGCCTTCATCCCCGCGCTGGGCTATACGCCCGAGGAATTCTGGCGCAAGGCCAACACCTTCGGGCGGGAGAATCGCATGGACGGCCTGCTGGCCTATATGTATACCATGATCGCTGAGTGCCGCGCCCAGGGCCTCCCCCTGACACGGGACTTCCTGGTGCGCTGCGGTCACAGCATGGAGCTGTTCCCCGGCGTGCGGGAGTGGTTCGGCCGCATCAACGACTTCGGCGCGTCCCTGGGTGTGGAGGTGGAGCACTACGTGCTGTCCTCCGGCCTGAAGGAGATCATCGAGGGCAGCGGCATCGCCCACGAGTTCAAGCAGATCTACGCCTGCGAATTCTACTACGGCGGCGGCGAGGCCTGCTGGCCCAAGCTGGATGTCAACTTCACCAACAAGACCCAATTCGTCTACCGCATCAACAAGGGCGTGCTGGACGTGGCCGACGACAAGACGCTGAACGACTCCATGCCCGACGACAGCAAGCGCATCCCCTTCACCAACATGATCTACGTGGGCGACGGCCTGTCCGACGTGCCGTGCATGAAGATGATGCGGGCCTACGGCGGCCAGGCCATCGCCGTGTACCAGGCCACCAACCGGGCCGGTGTGGAGGACCTGCTGGCCAAGGGGCGGGTGGATTTCATCTTCCCCGCTGACTACCGGGCCGGCACAGATCTGGATGCCACGGTGCGGAACATCATCCGCAAGATGGCCATCGCCGATGCGCTGACGGCGGAGAACGCCCAGCAGCTTCGCCGCATCGGGCACGCAGAGGTTCCCGGTCAGGCGGGCTTGTTTGAGTGAGTCCCCGTAAGAAATAACGTAAAAAGCCCTGTGCCGCACGGCACAGGGCTTTCGTCATAACGGCTTATTTCTTTTTCTTCCTACCCACGATGAGCAGCACCACCACGGCGATCAGAGCCACCACCACCATGGCGATCCACAGACCCATGTTGCTGGTGTCGCCGGTCAGGGGGCTGGCGTAGGCCGCGCACAGGCACAGCGCCATGGCGCACACCGCACTCAGCAGACCGAGCAGCTTCTTCATCATTTTCACCTCGTTCTCAGAAATTAGTAATTTCATTGTACCATAGAATTTCGTTTTTGCAACCCCGGAAATAAAAGCGGAGCATCCCCGCCCATTGGGCGGGGATGCGTGGTTTTACAGGTAATTCAGCGGGTTGACGAACGTGCCGTTGAGCTTGATGCCGAAGTGGCAGTGGTTGCCGGTGGATCTGCCCGTCGAACCCATGCGGGCGATGAGCTGGCCCTTGTGGACCTTCGCCCCTACCGACACCGTCAGGCCGCTGTTGTGGCCGTAGTACGTCTGATACCCGTTGCCGTGGTCGATGATGATCAGGTAGCCGTATCCGCTCATCCAGCCGGAGTATGTCACCGTGCCGCCGTCGGCGGCGTAGACGGACGTACCGTAGCTGTTGCCGATGTCGATGCCGTTGTGGTAGGTGCTGCCCAGCAGGCTGCGGTAGCCGAACCGGCTGGTGAGGATGCCGGTGCAGGGCCAGGAGAACGACCCGGTGGGATACCAGGTGGGCCGCTCCTTCGTGCCGCGGAGCTGCTGCTCCGTCACCGGCTGGGACAGCGTCACGCTGGCCACCACCTCGCGCTCCATCTCCTCGCCGTTGATATACGTCACGTTGGCGGTGACGTCCGCCTTGCCGTACACGCCCGGGGACGTGACCTTGTATTCACCCTGATACATGGAGCTGTCGTCGGTGTACTCCACCTGATACGGCACATCCTGCACGTACCGCTGCCGCTCCACGTTCACCACCGTCAGATAGGGCACGGCGTTGCTGATGGTCAGCACATCGCCCACCCGCAGGATCTTGGGATCATAGCCGAGGTTCAGCTTCATCAGATCCTCTACGCTCAGGCCGTATTTCTCCGCGATGCTGTAATAGCTGTCGCCGGAGGTGACGGTGTACGTCACCTCGCCCTCCTTCGTCTCGTTGAGGATCTCGGCGATATAGCCCAGGTTCATCACATAGGACGACTCCACGTACTCCTGCCGGATCTCCACGTCCTCCACGAAGTAGGCGTTCACCGTGTCCGCCGTCTCATAGCCCAGCTTCAGCTGCTCCAGCAGGTCCTCCAGCGCGCCGGAACGGGTGGTGGCCACCACCTTTTCCCCGTCCACGTACAGCACGTTGGCAAATTCCACCAGGCCCACCTCGTCGCCCAGCTCCTCCAGCAGCGTCTCCGTGGAAACCATGGACCGCCGGGAATAGACGCCCAGCCTGGTCTCCAGCAGCGACTCGTCCACCGTGTAGTCCGCGTCGCCCACCGTGGTCCGGGTGATGTCCTCCAGCTGGGCCACCGTCTGCACCGCCGCCCGGCCGGACGATACCACGCCCAGATCCACGCCGTCGTAAAAGACCTCCGTGCCCAGCGTATACAGCGACAGCACCACCGCCGCCGCGGCGATGCACACCGCGCCGGACAGGAACGCCACCGGGTGCAGCTGCAGCTTTTCCTCAAAGTAGCTGCGCCGCTGTCCGCCGGCCCGCGCCAGCGCTTTCCGCCGCCGGGAAAAACGCTCCCGCAGCTTTGCACCCAGCCGCTCCACGCTGCTGCACAAAAAAAGGAATAGCTGCGCCGCAGCTAACTCCGACTCAGGAAACCGTTTATCTTTTCGCTCCGCCGCCAGCGTCCGGGCGCTGCGCCGGACGCGGCCCAGCCAATCGCCGATGCGGCGGAAGCCCGCCTGGATATTCAGCGTGAACAGGTCAGCGTGTTCCTCCCCGAATTGCCGCCAGCTTTTTAAGTTGTCCATCCACAAGCTCCACAGCGCGGACAGCGTCATGTGCTCCCGGTTGGGGTCGTGGCCTGTGATGTTCTTATCGCGCTCTTGCTCAGTCATGGGTATACCACCTAAAGGTTACAAATTGGTTACAAATAGCATCATACCTTGTTTCCGCCCATGCGTCAAGAACAAAATTGTAAACAATCCGCACAAAGCCCCGATATACCGCCTGTTTTTGGTACGATTTTCCATATTTGGCAGGCCTGGACATCCCGGTGCAGCCTTTTGTGCCGCTGTCTTGACAGTCTCAGCCCGCGCCTGCTATACTGGGGTATACAAAAGGGAGGAGTGTTTTTGACTATGCAGAATATCGTCTTTATTGCCATCGCTCTGGTACTGGCCATCACAGCCACAGTGCTGGCCTTTGTCTTCATCGTCCCCGAAAAGCGCCGGGAAAAGCTGGGCGCTTTCGGCAAATTCCTCCACGACGCCTGCACCTTCAAATTCCTGCTGGTGGAGAAGATCCTCCAGGGCCTTTACATTTTCTCCACGGCCTTCGTTGTACTCTACGGCGTGTTCCTGCTGTTTAACGTGGAATACAGCTACTGGGGCGGCACACACTGGACCGGCGGCATGGGCCTGTTGTTCATCTTCCTCGGGCCGGTCCTGATCCGGCTCAGCTATGAGCTGATGATGGTGGTCATCCTGCTGCTGAAAAACGTGATCTCCATCAACCGAAAGCTGGCCGACCAGACCGGCGCAGGCGGCGCGGATGTGTTCCTCGCCCCGGATATGGCGAAGCTGCGGGAGGAGGCCCGGCAGCAACACACAGCGCAGGAGGCCGCGCCCCAGCGTTCGTACTGCCGCGTCTGCGGCACAGAGCTGGTCAACGGCGTATGTCCCAAATGCCCGCCCCAGTACTGCAAGCTCTGCGGCACACAGCTGGTCAACGGCGTCTGCCCCAAGTGCAGCGCCCCTACCGACCACACGGCGGCCCAGGAGTGACCCCTATACAAAAAAGAACCGCCGACCGGCGGTTCTTTTTTCTGTTCTCTTAATACGCCACGCCCCAGTAGATGTCCGTGGTGGCGGGCTTGCCGCACATGACGCACCTGCCCTCCGTGCCGGACTGCTTCAGCGGCATACAGCGGCTGGACACGCCGGCCTTCTCCTTCATGGCCAGCTCACACTCCAGGCTGCCGCACCACTTGGTGCGGGCAAAGCCGCCCTTGCCCTGGGCCATCTCCTTGACCTCCTCCCAGGAGGTCATGTCGAAGGTGTTGTCCTCCAGGTTCTTCTCCGCCATGGCGTACAGATTGTCGTGTACGTCCTTCAGCAGCTGCTTCACGCTGTCCTCTACGTTCTCCAGCGGCACGAACACCTTCTCGCCGGTGTCGCGGCGGGCGATGCAGCACTGGCCCTTCTCCATATCCTTCGGGCCGATCTCCACACGCAGCGGCACACCCTTCATCTCATACTGGGCGAACTTCCAGCCGGCGGACTGGTCGCTGTCGTCCATGCTCACCCGCAGACCGGCGTTCACCAGCCGCTCCTTCAGCGCGGCGGCGGCGTCCAGCACGCCGGGCTTGTGCTGGGCGATGGGGATGACCACCACCTGGGTGGGGGCGATGACCGGGGGCAGCACCAGACCGTGGTTGTCGCTGTGGGTCATGATGATCGCGCCGATGAGGCGGGTGGAAGCGCCCCAGCTGGTCTGGAACGGATACTGCAGGGTGTTGTCCCGGCCGGTGAACGTCACGTCGTAGGCCCGGGAGAACTTGTCGCCAAAGAAGTGGCTGGTGCCGGACTGGAGGGCCTTGCGGTCCTTCATCATGCACTCGATGGTGTAGGTGGCCTCGGCGCCGGCGAACTTCTCCTTGTCGGTCTTGCGGCCCTTCACCACGGGCATGGCCAGCGCGTTTTTGCACACGTCGGCGTAGCAGTTCAGCTGCTGCTCCGTCTCGGCCTCGGCCTCGGCGGCTGTCTCGTGGATGGTGTGGCCCTCCTGCCACCAGAACTCCCGGCTGCGCAGGAACGGACGGGTGGTCTTCTCCCAGCGGATGACGGAGCACCACTGGTTATACAGCATGGGCAGCTCCCGGTAGCTGTGGAGCACGTGAGACCAGTGGTCGCAGAACATCGTCTCGGAGGTGGGACGGAACGCCAGGCGCTCCTCCAGCGGCTCACTGCCGCCGTGGGTGATCCAGGCCACCTCCGGCGCGAAGCCGGCCACCAGCTCGCCCTCCTTCTTCAGAAGGCTTTCCGGAATCAGGACAGGCATGGCCACGTTTACGTGGCCCGTCTTCTTGAACTCCGCGTCCATGTACTTCTGAATATTTTCCCAAATGGCATAGCCGTAAGGTCGAAGGATCAGAAAGCCCTTGACGCTGGCATAGTCCACCAGCTCCGCCTTCAGGCAGATGTCCGTATACCACTTGGCGAAATCCTCTTCCATAGGGGTGATCGCTTCTACATTTCTCTGATCCTTTGCCATAGCTCTGTACCATTCCTTTGTTTTGTATGGGGTATTGCCGACTTATAATTGTACCTGTCCCGCCCGTAATTGTCAAGATTTCGGAGGAAAAAGACCCGTTTGTGCGGCTGTGGAGGACGCAGTGCGGCGCATCTGCCTCCGGTGAGGGGACAAGCCCCGGCGGCGGGCCAAATTTTTCGGACAAAATTTTCAGAAATGGCGGATATAGGGTTGCTTTTGAGAAAAATTCTGTCTATAATAAATTGTTCTCATCGTTTGGTACAACTATATTGATATACGGAGGAATTCTAATGAGCAAGAAGTTTTGTTACCTGTTCACCGAGGGCAACGCCAAGATGCGTGAGCTGCTGGGCGGCAAGGGTGCGAACCTGGCCGAGATGACCAACATCGGTCTGCCTGTTCCCCAGGGCTTTACCATCACCACCGAGGCCTGCACCCAGTACTATGAGGATGGCCGTCAGATCAACGACGAGATCATGGCCGAGATCATGGAATATATTGAGAAGATGGAGCAGATCACCGGCAAGAAGTTCGGCGATCACGAGAACCCCCTGCTGGTCTCCGTCCGTTCCGGCGCCCGCGCCTCCATGCCCGGCATGATGGACACCATCCTGAACCTGGGCCTGAACGAGGACGTGGTGGATGTCATCGCCAAGAAGTCCAACAATCCCCGCTGGGCGTGGGACTGCTACCGCCGCTTCATTCAGATGTACTCCGACGTGGTCATGGAGGTGGGCAAGAAGTACTTTGAGCAGCTCATCGACGCCATGAAGGAGAAGAAGGGCGTCACCCAGGACGTGGAGCTGGACGCCGCCGACCTGAAGGAGCTGGCCATGCAGTTCAAGGCCGAGTACAAGGCCAAGATCGGCTCTGACTTCCCCTCTGACCCCAAGGAGCAGCTCATCGGCGCCATCAAGGCTGTGTTCCGCAGCTGGGACAATCCCCGCGCCAATGTGTACCGCCGCGACAACGACATCCCCTATTCCTGGGGCACTGCCGTCAACGTCCAGTCCATGGCCTTCGGCAACATGGGCGACGACTGCGGCACGGGCGTGGCCTTTACCCGTGACCCCGCCACCGGCGAGAAGAAGCTGATGGGCGAGTTTTTGACCAACGCCCAGGGCGAGGACGTGGTGGCCGGTGTCCGCACCCCCATGCCCATCGCTGAGATGGCGGAGAAGTTCCCCGAGGCCTATGAGGAGTTCGTCAAGGTCTGCAACATCCTGGAGGATCATTACCGGGATATGCAGGATATGGAGTTTACCGTGGAGCACGGCAAGCTGTATATGCTGCAGTGCCGTAACGGCAAGCGCACCGCGTCCGCCGCGCTGAAGATCGCCTGCGATCTGGTGGACGAGGGTATGATCTCCGAGCAGCAGGCCGTGGCCATGATCGACCCCCGCAACCTGGACACCCTGCTCCATCCCCAGTTCGACCCCAAGGCCCTGAAGGCCACCGAGCCCGTAGGCAAGGCTCTGCCTGCCTCTCCCGGCGCTGCCTGCGGCAAGATCGTCTTCACCGCCGAGGATGCCAAGGCCTGGGCTGAGCGCGGCGAGAAGGTGGTCCTGGTCCGTCTGGAGACCTCTCCCGAGGACATCGAGGGCATGAAGGCCGCCCAGGGCATCCTGACCGTCCGCGGCGGTATGACCTCCCACGCTGCCGTTGTGGCCCGCGGCATGGGCAAGTGCTGCGTCTCCGGCTGCGGCGCGATCAACATGGACGAGGCCAACAAGCAGTTCACCCTGGCCGGCAAGACCTATCACGAGGGCGACTGGCTGAGCCTGGACGGCTCTACCGGCAGCATCTACGACGGCGCTATGCCCACCGTGGACGCCAGCGTGGGCGGCGACTTCGGCCGCATCATGGCCTGGGCCGACAAGTTCCGCCGTCTGCAGGTCCGCACCAACGCCGACACCCCCCACGACGCCGCCAAGGCCCGTGAGCTGGGCGCCCAGGGCATCGGCCTGTGCCGCACCGAGCATATGTTCTTCGAGGGCGACCGTATCGCCGCCATCCGCGAGATGATCTGCTCCGACACCAAGGAGCAGCGCGAGAAGGCCCTGGCCAAGCTGCTGCCCATGCAGCAGGGCGACTTCGAGGGCATCTACGAGGCCATGGAGGGCTGCCCCGTCACCATCCGTTTCCTCGATCCCCCTCTGCACGAGTTCGTTCCCACCGAGGAGCGCGACATCGAGCTGCTGGCCAAGGATATGAACAAGTCCGTGGCGGACATCAAGGCCATCATCGCCTCCCTGCATGAGTTCAACCCCATGATGGGCCACCGCGGCTGCCGTCTGGCCGTCACCTTCCCGGAGATCGCCGTGATGCAGACCCGTGCCGTCATCCGCGCCGCCATCAACGTGCAGAAGAAGCACCCCGACTGGAACATGGTCCCCGAGATCATGATTCCCCTGGTGGGCGAGGTCAAGGAGCTGAAGTTCGTTAAGGACGTGGTGGTCAAGACCGCCGATGAGGAGCTGGCCGCCGCCGGTATGAACATGAAGTACCTGGTGGGCACCATGATCGAGATCCCCCGCGCCGCCCTCACCGCCGACGAGATCGCCAAGGAGGCCGAGTTCTTCTCCTTCGGCACCAACGACCTGACCCAGATGACCTTCGGCTTCAGCCGTGACGACGCCGGCAAGTTCCTGCCCGCCTACTACGACAACAAGATCTACGAGAGCGATCCCTTCGCCCGCCTGGATCAGATCGGCGTGGGCAAGCTGGTGAAGATGGCTGCCAAGCTGGGCCGCGAGACCCGTCCCGACCTGCACCTGGGCATCTGCGGTGAGCACGGCGGCGACCCCTCCTCCGTGGAGTTCTGCCACAAGGTGGGCCTGGACTACGTGTCCTGCTCCCCCTTCCGTGTGCCCATCGCCCGTCTGGCCGCCGCGCAGGCTGCCATCAAGGAGATGTAACTCCCGCCCCGGCACATACAACCGTATAACAGCAAGCCTCCGGTCTATGACCGGAGGCTTGTCAGTTTACTTTTCACTTTTCCTCTGACTCCGCTATCTTTCCCGGCTTGGAGCGGATAAACTCCTGCACCAGCGTGTAGATCACGGCGCACACCGGCACGCCCAGCAGCATACCCAGCACGCCGAACGCTCCGCCGCCGATGGTAACGGCGGCCAGCACCCACAGCCCCGGCAAGCCCACGGATTTGCCCACCACCCTGGGATAGATCAGATTGCCCTCCACCTGCTGCAAAATCAGCAGGAAGATCAAGAACCACAGCGCCTTGATGGGGCTTTGGAACACGATGAGGAACGCCCCGGTGGCCGCGCCGATCCATGCGCCGAAGATGGGGATCAGCGACAGCGCCGCAATGATCACCGACACCGGCAGGGCATAGGGCAGCCGCAGGATCAGCATACCGAGGCAGCACAGCGTGCCCAGGATAACTGCCTCCGTCACCTGACCGGACACAAAGCTGGAAAAGGCGTTGTTGGTCAGGCTCAGCAGGTGCATCAGCCGGTCGGCGGCCTTCTTAGGCAGGATTCGCTGCAGCAAACGCTTGGCCTGCGCGATCAGTGTCTCTTTCTGTGCCAGCAGATACACGGAAAACACCAGCGCCAGCAGCAAGTTCACCAGTGCGCCTACAATAGACGTGGTGATGTTCAGCGTGGTGTTCACCACACTGTCGCCCTTTTCCTGCAAGAACCCGGTGATGGTATCCTTCACCTGGTCGGCGTTCAGCGCCAGCTCCGGCAGCATCACGCCGTGCTCCTCCGCGAAGCCGCTCAGGTTTTCCCACCACGTCTGAACCTGCGCCACATAGGTGGGGATATTGGCCACCAGCGTGCTGCCGGCCTCCTCCAGCCGGGGGATGAGGATGAAGATAATGGCGAAGATGATGCCCAAAAACAGCACCATCGTCAGCGTCAGACACACGCCTCGCTTCAGCTTATCCCGCCATGGGCTGCTCCACCTGGTCAGCGCCCTGTCCCACAGCCGCTCCAGCGCCTTCAGCAGCAGGTTCAGCACAAAGGCGATGCAGATGCCGATGAGCAGCGGCGACAGCAGTGACCCAATGCTCTTCAGCACGCCGCCCAGCAGCGACAGGTTGTTCAAGCCCCAGTACAGCAGCGCCGCAAAGGCAATGAGCAGCATGACGCGCTTGATGGTCTTGTTGTTCAGTTCCAATCCATATCCCGCCCTTCTCGTAGGTTCATAGAGCATTTTATCACATCATGCACCGCATTTCCATGCAGAAAACCGCAAATTTTTTGTAAACACCTCTCCCTGCACCCTCTTTTCTTTCAACAGCGAAAGAAAAGAGGAAAAGAAACGCCGCCAAAAACTACGTTTTTGGATTTCCTTACACGGCTTCACCTGCCGCTTATCCTACTTATCCCTGCCACGCGAACATAGTGCCGCATAAACTTCACCTAAATGTTGCATCGTCTCTGCTTCTTGGAGCGCTGCCGCTTTTGCTCTGAAATGCAGGAATGACAGCTTCTACCGTGGCTGAGACCAGCAGCAGCGGCGCAGACGCAGAGACAATCCTTTTGACCGCGCGACAAAGAAAAATCTCCGTGACCGTGTGGTAGAAACTGCCGATAATCACAGGGCATAGCGCGCAGGAAGTCTTGAAACCTGCGGTTTCAAGCAGCCCTTTTGGTCACTTTTGGGGCTGCGGCCAAAAGTGACCCGCGCCGGGGCGCGGAATATCCCTTCATCACTTTTGGGAGAGAAAGTGACTCGTCGGAGACAAAAGAGCGCACTCCCACCCCCCCGCAAGGAAGGGAATGTGTGCAAGGGAAACCTTAGTCGGGTTTCCCTTGCGCGTTCAATCAAAGGCCGCGCTTGCGCGGCCCGGTTTTTTGCATTGCAAAAAACCGCGAGCCGAGGAGCACGCGAAAAAAATCACCACCCGGAAGGGTGGTGATTTTTGGAGCGGGCGACGAGGCTCGAACTCGCTACCTCGACCTTGGCAAGGTCGCGCTCTACCAGATGAGCTACGCCCGCAAACGCAAGGTGAATTATACCGCATATTTTCCGGTTTGTCAACCCTGCATTTTCATATTGCGCATATTGCGCATATTGTGAAAATTGTGAAATTGCGAAAATTTCTCCCGCTATCCCAGCAGTATCTCCACCATTTCCACGCCGCCCTCGGGGTAGAAGTTCACCGTCCAGTTCCTGCCGCCCTGGTCCGCGCGGACTGCCTCCACGATCTGCAGGACCTCCTGCGCCGTGGCGTCGATGGAGCTGAACTGCACCGTCAGCTCGCTTCTGCCCGCCTGTGCCGCCTCTGCCAGCAGATCCGCCAGCGCCGACAGATTGGTGGCATGGACCACGTCTGCCACCTGCTGCTCCGTCCGCCGGTAGCCGATGGTCACAGTAATGGCGCTGTAATTCCGGGCGGAGTTGTCCACCGTGTACTGGATGTACGACACGGCATACGCCCCCATGGACGTGTCCTCCTCCACCTCCCGGCAGGCCCGCTCCGCCGCGTCGTCGGCATCCAGACCCTCCTGGGCGTAGTAGAGCCAGATCACGCCCTCCTCGGAGTGGTTGCCCACCAGCACCAGAATGTCGTTGACCAGATCCTGATACGTGTCGGCACGCAGGGCGTCCCGCCCCTCGTAATAGCCGGAGCTGTGGGCCGTGACCTCATACCACTCCCGGTGCAGCAGGCTGCATCCGGTGCAGCTCACCGCCAGCACCAGCGCACTCAGCAGCGTCAGAAATTTCTTTCCCATGGACGCCCTCCTTTCCTCATCGTCACAGCAGCTCCAGCTGCTTCTCCTCGCTGTCCTCCGGCCGCAGCAGCGCGCCGGCGGCGGGGATGGTCCTCGTGCGGTAGCGGGCCGCGTTGGTGATGCCGCAGCTCTCCGCCCGCAGCACCCGCTCCAGCCGGTATTTCGGCTTGATGTTCATCACCTGCACGCCCTGGGTGGACCGTGTGGTCTTGGGCGCCAGCAGCGCCGTATGCACCAGCAGCGCCCGGGGCTCGCTGGTCTCCAGCGCCAGCTCCGTGTCCTCCGCCAGCTGCTCGATGTGTACCAGCGGGAACTTGTCGCAGTACGCACCGGTGAGCTTGCGGCGGTTGGACGTGGTGGCGTAGGCGCTGAGAGCCACCCGCGCCGCCCTGCCATTTTCGAAGAAGAACAGCAGCGCACCGCTGTAATCCCCCGGCAGGCACAGGAAGATCACGTTCTCCCCACCATCCATGCCCAGCTTGGCCGGCAGATAGTCGCCCAGCAGCGACGCCTTCGTCTCGCCGAACTCGCTGGCCCGGGTCTTGTAGACCTGCTGCTTGTCGGTAAAGAACATCAGCTCCGTGTTGTTGGTGGCCTCGAAGTACTGCCGCGGGCCGTCGCCCTCCTTGTACTTCTGCTCGCCGGACATCCGCAGCGACTGGGGCGTGATCTTCTTGAAATACCCCTCCCGGCTGAGGAACAGGTGGACGGGATAGTCCTCCGGCGCGTCCTCCTCCACGTCCTCCTCCACCTCGTGGCTGTATACCACGCCGGTGCGGCGTGGCACGGCGTACTTCTTCTTCACGTCCTCCAGCTCCCCGATGATAATCTTCCGTATCCGTGCGGGCTTGGCCAGCGTGTCCTCCAGATCCTCGATCTCCTCGGCCAGCGCCGCCGTCTCCTGCACCCGCTTGAGGATGTACTCCTTGTTGATGTTCCGCAGCTTGATCTCTGCCACGTACTCCGCCTGCACCTGGTCGATGCCGAAGCCGATCATCAGGTTGGGGATAACGTCGGCCTCCTCCTCCGTCTCCCGGATGATCTTGATGGCCTTGTCAATGTCCAGCAGGATGCGCTTCAGACCCTGCAAAAGGTGCAGCTTCTCCTGCTTCTTGTTCAGCACGAAGTACACCCGCCGCTTCACGCAGTCGGTGCGCCACGCCGTCCACTCCTCCAGCACCTCGCCCACGCCCATGACACGGGGCATCCCGGCGATGAGGATGTTGAAGTTGCAGCTCACCGTGTCCTGCAGCGGCGTCAGGCGGAACAGCTTGGCCATCAGCTTCTCCGGCTCAACGCCCCGCTTCAGGTCGATGGCCAGCTTCAGGCCGCTGAGGTCCGTCTCGTCCCGCATATCGGCGATCTCCTTGACCTTCCCGGCCTTCACCAGCTCCGCCACCTTATCCAGAATGGCCTCGATGGTGGTGGAATAGGGGATCTCATAGACCTCGATGACGTTCTCGCCCTTGTCATAGCGCCACCGCGCCCGCACCTTGATGCCGCCCCGGCCCGTGCGGTAGATGGCTCGCAGGTCGTCGCCGCCGCACACGATCTCGCCGCCGGTAGGGAAGTCCGGCGCGATAAGGGTAGCCGTAATGTCGTGCTCCGGGTTCTTCAGATACGCGATGGTGGTCTCGCACACCTCGCCCAGGTTGAACCCGCAGATCTGGGACGCCATGCCCACGGCGATGCCCTGGTTGGCGGACACCAGTACGTTGGGGAACGTGGTGGGCAGCAGCGCCGGCTCCTTCGTGGTGTTGTCGTAGTTGTCCACAAAGTCCACCGCGTCGCAGTCCAGATCCCGGAACAGCTCGGCGCAGATGGGGGACAGCTTGGCCTCGGTGTACCGGCTGGCGGCGTAGGCCATGTCCCGGGAATACACCTTGCCGAAGTTGCCCTTGCTGTCCACGAAGGGGTGCAGCAGCGACTCGTTGCCCTTGGCCAGCCGCACCATCGTCTCATAGATGGCCTGGTCGCCGTGGGGGTTCAAGCGCATGGTCTGGCCCACGATGTTGGCGCTCTTCGTCCGCCCGCCGGTGAGCAGTCCCATCTTATACATGGTATACAGCAGCTTCCGGTGTGAGGGCTTGAACCCATCGATCTCCGGGATGGCCCGGCTGACGATAACGCTCATGGCGTAGGGCATATAGTTCTCGTCCAGCGTGGCGGTGATGGGCTGCTCCACCACCGCGCCCCGCAGTCCCATCACATTGGGGTCTGCCGCGTGCCGGACGGTCTTTTCCTCTGTTTTCTTCTTTGCCATGGGAGCAATGTCCTTTCGTTAACTCACATCTATCATATCCAAATACCGGAATCCATTTTCCGCGATATAGTCCTTCCGTCCCGCCAGGTTGTCCCCCAGCAGCAGGTCAAACACCCGGGCCGTCTCGGCGGCGTCCTCGGGCAGCACGCGGATGAGCCGCCGTGTCTCCGGGTTCATGGTGGTCAGCCACATCATCTCCGGGTCGTTCTCGCCCAGTCCCTTGGAGCGCTGGACGTTGACCTTCTTGCCCTCCAGCCCCTTCAGCACGTCCGCCTTCTCCCGCTCGGAGTAGGCGAACCACGTCTTTTCCTTGCAGGTGATCTCAAAGAGCGGCGTCTCCGCGATGTAGACGCACCCCTCCCGGATCAGGGTGGGACACAGCCGGTACAGCATGGTCAATATCAGCGTCCGGATCTGGAAGCCGTCCACGTCGCCATCGGTGCAGATGACCACCTTGCTCCACCGCAGATTGCTCAGGTCGAACTGGTTCAGGTCCTTCACGGCCTTGCTGTGCACCTCCACGCCGCAGCCCAGCACCTTCATCAGGTCGGTGATGACGTCGCTCTTGAAAATGCGGGGATAGTCCGCCTTCAGGCAGTTCAGGATCTTGCCCCGGACGGGCATCAGGCCCTGGAACTCCGCGTCCCGGCTCTGCTTGCACGCGCCCAGTGCGGAGTCGCCCTCCACGATGTAGATCTCCCGGCGGCTCACGTCCTTGGTACGGCAGTCCACAAACTTCTGCACCCGGTTGGCGATGTCGATCTTCTCGGTGAGCTTTTTCTTCTGGTTGATGCGGGTGCGCTCCGCCGTCTCCCGGCTCCGCTTGTTCACCAGCACCTGGGCGGCGATCTTCTCCGCCGCCTCCTTGTTCTCGATGAAGTAGATCTCCATCCGGCTGCGGAGGAACTCCGTCATGGCCTCCTGAATGAACTTGTTGGTGATGGCCTTCTTCGTCTGATTTTCGTAGCTGGTCTGGGTGGAAAAGTTGTTGCTGACCAAAATCAAACAGTCCTGCACATCGGGGAAGGTGATCTTCGCCTCGCCCTTGGCGTACTTATTATTGTCCCGCAGGTACTTATCGATGGCGGACACCATGGCCGACCGCGTGGCCTTCTCCGGGCTGCCGCCGTACTCCAGAAAGCTGGAGTTGTGGTAATGCTCACACACCGCCACCCGATTGGAGAAGCACAGCGCCACGCTGAGCTTCACCTTGTACTCCTTCTTGTCCGCCCGGTCGCGTCCCTTCCGCTCCGCCGACCAGCACACCGGCTCGGTCAGCGCGTCGTCCCCGGCCAGCTCCTTGATGTAGTCTGCGATGCCGTCGGGATACAGGAACTCCTCCGCCTCGAGCTTCCCGGCGGATACCTCGTTCTTCAGCCGGAACGTCACCCCGGCGTTGACCACCGCCTGCCGCTTCATCACGTCCCGGTAGTAGTCCAGCGGCACGGCGATGTCGGTGAACACCTCCAGGTCGGGCAGCCAGCGGATGGTCGTGCCCGTGCGCTTTTTGCTGCCGGTCTGGTCGCTGACCTCCAGCTTGCCCACGATCTCGCCCCGCTCAAAGTGCAGCCGGTACTCCTTGCCGTCCCGCCACACCGTCACATCCATGTACCGGGAGGCGTACTGGGTGGCGCACGAGCCCAGCCCGTTCAGGCCCAGGGAGAACTCGTAGTTCTCGCTGCTCTCGTTGTCGTACTTGCCGCCGGCGTACAGCTCGCAGAACACCAGCTCCCAGTTGTACCGCCCCTCTTTTTCGTTCCAGTCCACCGGGCAGCCCCGGCCCATGTCCTCCACCTGCACCGAGTGGTCGGCGAAGCGGGTCACGGTGATGAGCTTGCCGTAGCCCCCCCGGGCCTCGTCGATAGCGTTGGACAGGATCTCGAACACCGCGTGCTCGCAGCCCTCCAGCCCGTCTGAGCCAAAGATAACGCCGGGCCGCTTCCGTACCCGGTCCGCCCCCTTCAGGCTGGAGATGCTCTCGTTGTCGTATACGTTCTTCTTTGCCATAGTATTCCTCCGGCGTACACCGATTTTCCTCTATGCTATATTATATAGTATCGCCGCCGGTTTTGCAAGCACCCGCCGTCCGCCGCTCCGCCGCGCAAGTCACTATGCACCGTCCTGCACCCGCTATCGCCGCTGCATATACCTCCCATAAATCACCCTTACCCCCGGTTTTCATAACAGGTGGCAACCAGCCTTAACCCTTTGTTCATAAAGTTTTCCACGGTTTCCACAGTGTTTTCCACATTCGTTATGTGAACTTATTTTTCCGGGAAAAGTGCAGACAAAGCGAAAACCGCCCCGACCTTGCCCACATTCCGCCGCACCCCTTTTGCACCCTTTCCGTCACCCTCTGTCTGCCCTCTCGACCCGTCCCTGTGCTGTCATTCCCAGCCGGTCCGCGCCGCGAAGCAAGTACCCTTGGGGTGCAGACTGGTCGTGGCAATCCGTTTCTCCTCTTCACGCCTCCGCGGGGTACCTTAGCCCGCGGTCGGCAAAAAATACCCCCATCACCGCCACAACCCCACGAACCCACCGTCGTGGAGCTGCTTTACCACCAGCACCGCCAGCGGCAGCAGCACCATCCCCGCCACGCCCATGACGCGGAATCCCACATACATGGCCGCCAGCGCCACCAGCGGCGGCAGCCCCACCTGGGCCGCCATGACCTTCGGCTCAAGCACGCTGCGCACCACGGCGATGACGGCGTACAGCGCCGCCAGCGCGATGCCCCGGGGCACGTCCCCCGCCACACACAGCACCGCCGCCCAGGGCAGCAGCACCGTCCCCGTGCCGAACACCGGCAGCGCGTCGATCAGGGCGATGAGCAGCGCCAGCAGCAGCGCGTACTCCTGCCGCAGCAGCACGAGTCCCGCCAGTAGCTGCAAAAACGTCACCAGCAGCAAAATGCACTCCGCCCGCAGCCACTTGCCCAACGTGTCCAGCACACTGGCCTTCACGCCCCCCGCCCGGCCGCGCCACCGCGCCGGCAGCTGCCGCCGCAGAAACGCCATCACCTGCGGATAGGCGGTCAGGGTGAAGAACACCGCCAGCACCGTCGTGCCGCAGGCCAGAAACAGCCCCGGCAGCGCTGCCATCAGCGACGACAGCCCCCGCAGCGCCATCGAGGATGCCTGCCCCGCCAAAGACGAAGCCAGCTGCGGCAGATCCGCCAGCGCCCCCTCCGCCCACCGCCGCAGCCCCTCCGGACAGGCGGCGCAGAAATCGCTGACCCGGGCCTGCACCCGCTCCAGTGTCTCCGGCAGCCCCGCCAGCATCTCCGGCAGGGAGGTCAGCAGCGCCAGCGCCTGCTCCACGGCCTGCACCAGCACCACGATCAGCACCGTCAGCAGTCCGCCCACCAGCACCAGCGTCACCACCGCCGCCGTGAACCCCCGCTTCAGCCGCAGCCGGCGGCGGGCCTGCTCCATCAGCGGTTCAAGAAGCATGGCCAGCCCCAGCGCCAACAGAAACGGCAGCAGCCACACCAGGGCGTACCGCACCCCGGCCCACACCAGCGCCGCCACCGCCGCGTACCACGCCAGCGCCACCAGCTTCTCCCCATATTTCACGCCGTCCCCTCCTTTTGCCCCGCAGTCCATATACATTTATTCAGGTTTTGTGCAAAATGCAGTCTTTCTTTTTCCATATGTATTCCATATTTTTTCAAAATTTTTTCAAGTTCCGCTTGCACCAAAAACCCACCTGTGGTATCATACTCGCGTACACTTGTTCGTATAGGGCGGACGCAGGAGGAGAGCTATGGAAAAACAGAAATACTATTTGGTCACGTCCGAGGCGCTGCCCGAGGTCTTCCTGCGGGTGGCGGAAGCCAAGCGGATGCTCCAGGTGGGCGAGGCCACCACCGTGGGCGAGGCCGCCAAGCAGGTGGGCATCAGCCGCAGCGCCTTTTACAAGTACAAGGACGCGGTGCAGCCCTTTCAGAATATGCACGCCGGCCGCATCATCACCTTTTACGCCCTTTTAAAGGATATTCCCGGCGTGCTGTCCAATTACCTGTCTATTTTTGCCAATTCCGGCGCAAATATTCTGACCATCAACCAGACCATCCCCACCAACGGCTGCGCCGGCG
>USGS01000009.1 GCA_900554275.1 uncultured Eubacteriales bacterium | reverse complement strand
GGAAAAGTCCGTTCGGACTTTTCCGACAAGCTGACAGCACCACCGGGCGGTGGTGCTGTTTTTTTGCTTGATTCGCTTTTCCGGTTTAGGCCAGGAAGCCCTTGAGGATGGTATCCTCCGCCTCCTCCTCCGTCAGTCCCAGCGTCTCCAGCTTCAGCAGCTGGTCGCCGGCGATCTTGCCGATGGCGGCCTCGTGGATGAGCTGGGCATCGGGACAGTTGGCGGTGATGGCGGGGACGGACTCGATGCGGGCGCTGCCCATGATGATGCTGTCGCACTGGACATGGCCGAAGCATTTAGCGTTGCCCACCATGACGGGGCGAAACACCTGGTGGGAGCTGTCCTGGGCCACGGAGCGGGAGATGACGCGGCCCTTGGCGTCGTCACCGTTCAGCTCGATGATCATGTCGCTCTCGGCCTCCTGACAGCCGTGGGTCAGCAGGCGCTCGGTGACCACCACCTCGCTGCCGGCCTGACAGTGGAACTCCGTCTCGCGCCTGGTGGAGTCGATGCCCCGGATCTGTACCGTCTCCATCTGCATGGAGGAGTTTTCGCCCAGGTAGACCACGGTTTTGGGGTTCATGATGTTGCCGCCGGTCTGGCCGGGGTCGTTCTCGCCGTAGTGCTTCTCAGCGTAGCGGACCTTGGCGTTCTTGCCGATGTGGAAGGTGTGGATACCGTCGTGGCGGCTCTCGTCGCAGCCGGTGTTGTGGATGCCGCAGCCGGCCACGATCTCCACGTCGCAGTCGTCGCCCACGTAGAAGTCGTTATAGACCATCTCGCTCAGGCCGGTCTTGCTGATGATGACGGGGATATAGCACTTCTCGCCCTTTGTGCCGGGCTTGATATGAATGTCGATACCGGGCTTGCCGTCGGCGCGGGCGTCGATGGTGATATGCTCGGTGGACTGGCGGGCCTCACAGCCGGAGTCCTTGCGGATGTTGAACGCGCCCACGGGCTGGCCCGTCAGGTCGGCGATCTTTTCCAGCAGGCCGGCGTCGATTTCGGTGATCATTGTGCGGCCTCCTTTCTCTCCAGTACGGGACAGCTGCCCAGGGTGTCGGCCAGGATCAGGGGGAATATCTCTTCGGTGCTGCCGCGGTGGGCGATCCGGCCACCCGCGATGACCACGATCTCGTCCGCCAGGCGGATGATGCGCTCCTGGTGGGAGATGATGATCATGGTGGCATCGCCCTCGCGGTGGATCTGCTCGAACGTCTCGGTGAGACGGGCGAAGCTCCACAGGTCGATGCCGGCCTCCGGCTCGTCGAAGATCATCAGGTCACTGTGGCGGGCCAGGATGGTGGCGATCTCGATGCGCTTGACCTCGCCGCCGGACAGGGACACGTCCACCTCGCGGTCCAGGTAGTCGTTGGCGCAGAGGCCCACCTTGGTCAGATAGGCGCAGCAGCGGTCCTTGCTGAGCTGCTCCTGTCCTGCCGCCAGCAGCAGCAGGTCGTGGACGGTGATGCCCTTGAACCGGGGCGGCTGCTGGAAGCCGTAGCTGATGCCCCGGCGGGCACGGTCGGTGATGGACAGGCCGGTGATGTCCTCGCCGTTATAGAGGATGCGGCCCGAGGTGGGCTGCACCAGGCCCATGACGACCTTGGCCAGGGTGGTCTTTCCGCCGCCGTTGGGCCCGGTGAACACCATGAGCTTATGGTCGGGGATGGTGATGGAAATATCCTTGAGGATGTCCTGCTCGCCGTCCGGGGCGGACACGCGGTAGCAGATATTTTGCAGTTCCAGCATGGAAACGGTCTCCTCTCCTGTGGTGATGGCTGCCGTCAGTATACCGCGGGGCGCGCAGGAAATATGTGGCATCTGCAACAGCAGTCGAAAAATGTTTTTAACTGTATCAGTGTAGCAGGGTTTGGGGAAAAATGCAATGTTTTCCTTTGCCATAAGGCACGGTATTCCTGTGCTGTGCATAGTATAGCCTGAAAAGGAGGGGATTTAGTATGTCCAGCTCCCCTTCCCTGCCCTACGACACCGCCGCCGCGGCGGCGGTGTGGCGGCGGGTCGGCCCGACCATTCCCGCCTATGACGAGACCAGCGTGCCCTGCCCCGCCGGAGTGCGGTGCGGGCTGCCGCGGCAGCCCGGAGAGGTCGCCCTGCGGCAGCTGATCGACTGCGCTGCCGGGGCGCGGCAATGCTGTCGCCGGTGCGCCCGGAATGCGCCCCGGGAGGTGCGGCGGACGCTGGAACGGCTGGAGCAGGGGGAATTGGCCGCCCTGCGGGGGCTGCTGGCGTCCTATTACCTGCTGACAGGGCAGTGGTATCAGCCAACCTGTCCCGCCGTGACGGAGGGGCTGCCCGGGGCTCTGCGGGCGCTGTACCGGGCGGAGGCGCAGCTGGCGGCGGGCTGCACCGGGGCGGCGGAGCAGGTGGAGGACGGCTGTCTATGCCGGCGGCTGGCAGCTTTGGGCCGGGAGGCGGAGGAACGGGCAAAACAGGCGGAGACTGTGGTGGAAAATGCCTTGACAACCGGAAATAACCTGCTAAAATGGTAGGCAAATCCGGCACGGTATTTACGAAGGAGGGTCTGCCCCATGAAAGAATGCATCTCCCGCGAAGCGGCACTGGCCGCGCTGAAAGAGTACAACAAAGAACCGTTCCACATTCTCCATGCTCTTACGGTGGAGGGCGTGATGCGCTGGTACGCCAACGAGCTGGGCTACGGCGAGGACGCGGACTTCTGGGCCACGGTGGGGCTGCTCCACGACATAGATTTTGAGATGTGGCCGGAGCAGCACTGTCTGAAAGCGCCGGAGCTGCTGAAGAAGGCCGGGTGCTCCGACGAATTCATCCACGCCGTCTGTTCCCACGGCTACGGCCTGGTGTGCGACGTAGAGCCCACCCATGAGATGGAGAAGGTGCTGTTCGCCGCGGATGAGCTGACGGGCCTGATCGGCGCGGCCGCGCGGATGCGGCCCAGCAAGAGCGTGATGGACATGGAGGTCAGCAGCCTGAAGAAGAAGTACAAGGACAAGAAGTTTGCCGCCGGCTGCTCCCGGGACGTGATCAACACCGGCGCGGAGCGGCTGGGCTGGACCATCGAGGAGCTGATGGAGAAGACCATTCTGGCCATGCGCAGCTGCGAGGAGCGCGTCAACAAGGAAATGGAGACGCTGTAAGGGTGATATATGAAAAGAACCGCCGGGAGGCGGTTCTTTTCGCGTATTTTCCTCACTCTCTGTATTCCCTGCGCTCGTTATAGTGGATGAGCACTTCTTTACAGGCGCGGCAGATATGACTGGGAAGACGGATATACCAGTCCGTAACGTCCATCGGCTCAAGCACCCATTGGCTGTTGATACCGAAAGACGCACCATCGCTTCCGGCCACGAAGGACCTGTTGAAATGATAGGAGCGGAGATACTTTTTCAGCGTGGCGGTCTTTATGCCCTCCGGCATCCAGATCAGTCCGTTTTTCAGGTTAAAGGCGACCTCGCCGTACTCCATTTCCTGCCCGCAGGCATGGCAATTCAGGCGCATATCAGAACAACTCATAGCATGACCTCCATATCCGCAGGTGTAAAGGTACAGTGGGGGCGGTTCTTTTGTGCTTATTTCTTGTAGGGGACGTGCCAGATGGTGTCGGCGTACTGGGCGATGGCCCGGTCGGCGGCAAACACGCCGCTGCGGGCGATGTTGGTCAGGCTCATGGCGTTCCACCTGTTCCGGTCCTCGTAGGTGTGGCGCATACGGGACTCCGCGTCGCAGTAGGCGGCGAAGTCCGCCAGGACCATATACTGGTCCGCCGGGCCGTCCGTATCGGTGAGCAGGCGCTGCCAGATGTCCTCGTAGGTCACGCCGTCCCGGAAGCCGGTCTTCAGCGTGTCCACCGCGCGGCGCAGCACCGGATCGCGCTGGTACAGCAGCTGGGGATCGTAGGTGTGGCGCAGGTGCTCCACCTCGTCGGCCTTCAGGCCGAAGAGGAACATATTCTCGTCGCCCATCAGCTCGTGCATCTCCACGTTGGCGCCGTCCAGTGTGCCCACGGTCAGCGCGCCGTTGATCATGAACTTCATGTTGCCCGTGCCGCTGGCCTCCTTGCCGGCGGTGGAGATCTGCTGGCTCACCTCACTGGCGGGCATGAGCATCTCCGCCAGGGAGACGCGGTAGTTCTCCAGGAACACCACCTGCAAACGATCCCTGCACAGGGGATCGCTGTTCACCTGGTCGGCCAGGGAGTTGATGAGGTGGATGATGCGCTTGGCCACGGCGTAGCCGGGGGCGGCCTTCGCGCCGAAGAGGAACGTCTGGGGCGGGATGGACAGGTCGGGGTCGTCCTGCAGGCGCTGATAGAGGTAGATGATTTGCAGCACGTTCAGCAGCTGGCGCTTGTACTCGTGGAGGCGCTTCACCTGCACATCGAAGATGGCGTCGGTGTTCAGCACCACGCCCTGCTGCTTTTTGGCGAAGTCGGCAAAGGCCTGCTTGTTGGCCTTCTTGATGTCGTCCAGCCGGGCCAGTACGGAGGTGTCGCCCACGTACTGCTCCAGCTTTTTCAGCTCCATGGGGTGGGTCAGGTAGCCGTCGCCGCCGGTGAGGTCGCGGATCAGGCTGTCCAGCCCCGGGTTGATCTGAGACACCCAGCGGCGGTGGTCGATGCCGTTGGTGACGTTCTTGAACTTGTCCGGCTGCATTTGGCAGGCATCCTTGAACAGGTCCTTACGCAGGATCTCGGAGTGGAGGGCGCTGACGCCGTTGACGGCCATGCTGCCGGCGATGCACAGGTTGGCCATGCGCACGCCGCCGTCCCAAATGATGGCCAGCTTGGCGGTCTTGGCCGGGTCGTGGTAGAAGTCCTCCACCTGCTGCTGCCAGCGGCGGGCGATCTCCTGCAATATCTGCCAGACGCGGGGCAGCAGCGTCTCAAACAGCTGCTGCGGCCAGACCTCCAGCGCCTCGGCCATGACCGTGTGGTTGGTGTAGGCCACGCAGTGGGTGACGATGTGCCACGCCTCGTCCCAGTCCATGCCGGCATCGTCCACCAGGATACGCATCAGCTCCGGGATGACCAGGGTGGGGTGGGTGTCGTTGATCTGAATGACGTTCTTCTCGTGGAAGTTCTTCACCGTGCCGTACTGCTGGATGTGCTTGCGGACGATGGACTGGATGGTGGCGGAGACGAAGAAATACTGCTGCTTGAGACGGAGGGACTTGCCCTCGTAATGGTTGTCCTCCGGATAGAGCACCTGGCTGATGGCATCGGCCATGGCGCGCTCCTCCGCCGCGTGGAGGTACTGACCCTGGCTGAACAGCTTCATGTCGATGGGCTTGGGGCTGCGGGCCTGCCACAGCCGCAGGGTGTTGACGTGGTCGGTGTCGTAGCCGGCGATCTCCATGTCGCAGGGGACGGCCAGGACACGGGTGTAGTCCTCGTGGACCACCATAAGATGGCCGTTGTCCCAGCGGGTGCGGACCGTGCCGCCGAAGTGGACCTCCTCCGCCTCCTGGAGCTTGGGCAGCAGCCAGGCGTCGCCCAGCTGCATCCAGTCGTCGGGCAGCTCCACCTGCTGACCCTCTACGATCTTCTGCTTGAAGATGCCCAGCTCGTAGCAGATGGAATAACCGGCGGCGGGGATCTCCAGGGTGGTCATGCTGTCCAGGTAGCAGGCGGCCAGGCGGCCCAGGCCGCCGTTGCCGAGGCCCGCGTCGGGCTCCATCTCGAAGATGTCGGCGGCCTTGAAGCCCAGCTCGTCGATGGCCTCATTCAGCGCACCCAGCAGCTCCAGATTGAAGGCATTCTTCATCAGGCTGCGGCCCATGAGGAACTCCAGGGACAGGTAGTGGACCTTCCGCTTTTCCTCGCGGGTGGTGTTCTCGCGGGTCTGCACGCCCCGCTCGGCCATGATGTCACGCAGCACCATGGCGCAGGCCTTCATCATCTCACCGTCCGTGGCCTGCTTCTCGGTGCAGCCGTAGTTCAGGCGCAGCTTTTGGACGATGGCTTCCTTCAAGGTTTCCTTGTTGTAGGTCATATAGGTATATCCTCCGTATGGTCAGCCGGGCGTCAGCCCAGCAGATTTGCGTAGATTTGGCGGTACGCCACGGCGCTTCTGTCCCAGGTGAAGTCCGCCGTCATGCCCCGGCGGCGCACGGTGTTGAAGCCGCTGCGGTCGCCCCGGTACAATCCGGTGGCCTGACCGATGACATCCAGCATCGCCCCGGCCTCGTACCGCTCGAACAGGTAGCCCGTGCCATCCGCCTGGCCCACCTGGCAGGATTTCACTGTGTCCGCCAGCCCGCCGGTACGGCGGACGATGGGCACTGCGCCGTAGCGCATGGCGATCATCTGGCTCAGGCCGCAGGGCTCGCTGCGGGAGGGCATGAGAAACAGGTCGGCGGCGGCGTAGATGCGGCGGGACAGAGCCTCGGAATAGGCCAGCTGGGCAGAGAGCCGCCCGCCGTACTGCCACGCCTTCTGGCGGAAGAAGTCCTCATACCGCCATTCGCCCGTGCCCAGCACCACGAACTGACAGCCGGTGGCCATGACACCGTCCATGGCCTCCTGGACTAAATCCAGGCCCTTGTGGCCCACCAGCCGCGTGACCATGGCGATAAGGGGCGTGTCCGCCTCGCAGGCCAGGCCCAGCTCCTCCTGGAGCGCGGCCTTGCAGGCGGCCTTGCCCGCCATGTGCTCCGCGTCGTAGTGGTGGGGCAGGGCCAGGTCGGCGGCGGGGTCGTAGCTGTCGGTGTCGATGCCGTTGACCACGCCGTGCATTTTCCAGCCCACCATGTCCACCACGCTGGCCATGCCCTCGGCATAGGCCGGGTCGTGGAGCTGGGCGGCGTAGGTGGGGCTGACGGTGGTGACGGCATCGGCCATGAGCATGGCTCCCTTCATCAGGTTCACATCGCCGTCCATTTGCAGCGTGCCGTCATTATACCACCCTCTGTCAAGTCCGAAGAGCTGGTCCACCGTGTCGCTGCCGAAGCGGCCCTGATACTCGATGTTGTGGATGGTGAACACCGTGCGGATACGCCGCACCTCCGGCCAGCGGGTGGCCACGTCCTTGAGGTAGATGGGGACGAGAGCCGTCTGCCAGTCGTTGCAGTGGAGCACGTCCGGCATCCAGTCCAGACTGGGCAGCAGGTCGATGACGGCCTTGGAGAAGAAGGCGAAGCGCTCGCCGTCGTCAAACTCGCCGTACAGCCGGGGACGGGCGAAGTAGTGCTCGTTGTCCACGAAGTACCACGTTACGCCGCGGCTCTCCAGGGAGAACAGGCCGCAGTACTCATGCCTCCAGCCGAGATCCACGTAGATATAGCGGCGGAAGGTCATCTGCTGCCGCCACAGCTGGCCGATCTGCCCGTACAGGGGCAGGATCACTGCCACCTGGTCGCCGTTTTTGGCCAGCGCCGGGGGCAGGCTGCCTGCCACGTCCGCCAGACCGCCGGTCTTGCAGAAAGGAAACGCCTCGCCCGTCACATACAGAATACGCATGATGATGCCCCCTCTCTCAGACCGTCACGCCCTTGGCCACCACCATGGGGTAGCGCTCATGGCCGGTCAGTATCACGTTTTCGCTGACGGTCACATACTTGTCGGTGATGACGCTGTGGAGGGACGCGCCCTTCTTCACCACCGTGTCCTTGAACAGAATACAGTTTTCCACACTTGCACCCCGTTCGATACGCACGTTGCGGAACAGAATGCAGTTTTTCACGCTGCCCCGGATGTCGCAGCCGTCGGCGATGAGGGAGTTGACGCAGCCGCCGTCCGGGTCGATGTAGCCGGAGGGGGAGTCATTCTCCTTGCCGTAGACAGGGCGCTGCGGGCAGAACAGCGCCTGCCGCACGGCGGTGCTTAGCAGCTCCATGCTGCGGTCGTAGTAGCTTTGGAGGGTGTTGATGTGGGCGGCGTAGCCGTCGTAGACATAGCCGTACAGCTTCAGTCGCGCGCCCATCTCCTGCAGGATGTTGCGGCGCAGGCTGTAGCCGTTGCGGCTGGCGCACTCCGCCACCAGCTCCAGCAGCAGATCCCGCCGCAGCACGAACACGTTCAGGCAGCGGTAGCCGGCGGGGGTGTAGAGGGCGTAGGCCGTGTCGGTGATGCGGCCCGTGTCGTCCAGGGTGAAATAGGTGTCCTCGCCGTCGCCTGCGCCGGTGGCGCACACGGCGGTGATGTCCGTGCCGGTGTCAATATGGCGGCGGAACACGTCCTCCAGCGGCAGGTTCATCACCGTGTCGCTGTCTGCCAGCACCACATACTCCTGCCGGATGCCCTTGAGGTAGTTCATGACGCTGGCCAACGCCTCCACCCTGCCCCGGAACTGGCCGTCGCCGCCCCGCCGCTCCGTGTAGGCAAAGGCAGGCAGCAGCGTCAAGCCGCCGAAGTTGCGGCTGAGATCCCAGCTCTTGCCTGACCCCAGATGGTCCAGCAGAGACTGACACTTGCCGTGCATGATGACACCCACGTCGGTGATGCCGGCGTTGACCATGCTGGAGAGGATAAAGTCGATGACCCGGTAGTCCCCGCCGAAGGGGATCGAGCCGTGGACGCGGTTTTCGATCAGCTCCCGCAGGCCGCTCTTTTTCTCGTAGGAGAAGATGATCCCGTGCAGTCCCTTCATGGCCGTACCTCCTTGCCGCTTGCGCCCAGCATCATTTTCGGTTCGATGGTCTCGCCCGCTGCCACGACCGTCCCCGGCCCGAGCACGGCGATGCCCCATTTGTCAAAGTCCACGCTGCCCGGTGCGCCGCCCACCACGGCGTTACGGCCCACCCGGCACTTCTCGCCCACGATGGCGTAGGACACCTTCGCGCCCGGTTCGATGACCGCGCCGGGCATGACCACGGCGTAGGACACCTCCGCGCCCTCGCCCACCGTTGTGCCGTAGCTGAGGACGGAGTTCTTCACCTCGCCCAGCACGGTGCAGCCCTTGGCGACGGCGCTGTTGCCCACGTCGCCCGCCGGGCCGATATACGTGGGCGGGCAGGTGGGCGTGCGGCCATAGATGCGCCATTTCTTGTCCAGCAGGTTCAGCCCTGAGCCGGGGGACAGCATATCCATGTTGGCATCCCACAGGGAGTCCAGCGTGCCCACGTCCTTCCAGTAGCCCTCGAAGCGGTAGGCCACCAGCTTCTCGCCGGCGCGGAGCATCTCCGGGATGATGTTTTTGCCGAAGTCGTTCTCGCTGCGGGGATCGGCCTCGTCGTCGATGAGGTACTGGCGCAGCTTTTGCCAGGTGAAGATGTAGATGCCCATGGAGGCCAGGTTGCTCTTGGGATTTTTGGGCTTTTCCTCGAACTCGGTGATGTTGTCCGCGCCGTCCACGTTCATGATGCCGAAGCGGCTGGCGTCCTCCCAGGGGACTTCCATGACGGAGATGGTGCAGTCGGCCTTGGCCTCCTTGTGGCGGCGGAGCATATCGGAGTAGTCCATTTTGTAGATGTGGTCGCCGGAGAGCACCAGCACGTACTCCGGGTCGTACAGGTCTACGAAGCCGATGTTCTGATAGATGGCGTTGGCCGTGCCCTTGTACCACACAGCGCCGCCGGCGGACTGGTAGGGCGGCAGGATGTGGACACCGCCGTTGATGCGGTCCAGCTCCCAGGGCTGGCCGTTGCCGATGTAGCTGTTCAGCTCCAGCGGGCGGTACTGGGTCAGCACGCCCACGGTGTCGATGCCGGAGTTGGTGCAGTTGGACAGGGGAAAGTCAATGATGCGGAACTTGCCGCCGAAGGGGACGGCGGGCTTGGCCATATTGCCGGTGAGCACATACAGACGGCTGCCCTGGCCGCCGGCCAGCAGCATGGCCACACACTCTTTTTTCATCCTTGCGTACCTCCTGTTCGTTTATGTTTCAGCTTTCCGTGTCCCCGCAGGATCACCGCGCCCAGGGGCGGGATGGTCAGCGACAGGGACTGGTCCTTTCCGTGGGAGGGGATGGCCTCCACCGCCAGCTCCGTGTCCGCCGGTGCAGCGCAGCCGCTGCCGCCCCAGCAGGCATCGTCCGTATTGAACAGCACCCGATACGCGGCCTTGTCCGGCACGCCGAAGCGGTAATTCTCCCAGGACATGGGGGCGAAGTTCACGGCGCAGATCAGCTCGTGGCCGGCTCTGTCACGCCGAAGGAACACCAGCACGTTATTGCGGTTGTCGTCGGCCACCAGCCACTCGAAGCCGGTCCAGTCCCGGTCGTTCTCCCACAGGGCGCGGTTGCGGCGGTAGAGACGGCTGAGCTGGCGCAGGCATTCGTGGGTGGCCCGGCAGGCCGGGTCGTCCAGCAGATACCAGTCCAGCTGGCCGCGGAAGTCCCACTCGTGCCACTGGGGCAGCTCGCTGCCCATAAACAGCAGCTTCTTGCCGGGGTGGCAGAGCATATAGGCATAGAACCCCCGGACGCCGGCCAGCTGACGCCAGTCGTCACCGGGCATCTTGCCCCGGAGAGAGCCCTTCATGTGTACCACCTCGTCGTGGGACAGCGGCAGCACGTAGTTCTCGGAAAAGGCGTAGACCATGGAGAAGGTCACGTCGCGGTGGTGGTACTGGCGGAAGTAGGGGTCCATCTTTAGGTAGTGGCACAGGTCGTTCATCCAGCCCATATTCCACTTCAGATTGAAGCCCAGGCCGCCCTCCTCCGGCGGGTACGTCACCAACGGCCAGGCGGTGGATTCCTCCGCCACCATCAGGGCGGCGGGGTCAACGGCGAAGGCCGCCTGATTCAGCTCCCGGAGGAACTCGATGGCCTCCAGGTTCTCCCGTCCGCCGTCCTTGTTGGGCCGCCACGCGCCGCCCTGCCGGTCGTAGTCCAGGTACAGCATGGACGCCACCGCGTCCACCCGCAGGCCGTCGATGTGGTACTCCCGCAGCCAGTAGGCGGCGGAGGACAGGAGGAAGTCCCGCACCTCGCGCTTGCCGAAGTCGAACACCCGCGTGCCCCAGCCGGCGTGCTCCCATTTCAGGGGGTCGCCGTATTCATAGAGGCACGTGCCGTCAAATTTGATGAGGCCGTGGCTGTCCTTGCAGAAGTGGGCGGGCACCCAGTCCAGGATCACGCCCAGGCCCGCCCGGTGCAGCGCGTCCACCAGGGCCATGAAGTCGTGGGGCGTGCCGTAGCGGCTGGTGGGGGCGAAGTAGCCGGTGCACTGGTAGCCCCAGCTGTCGTCCAGCGGATACTCCGTCACCGGCAGCAGCTCCACGAAGTTGTAGCCCATGCTTTTCACATAGGCGGGCAGCTCACGGGCCAGCTCACGGTAGCTCAGGGACGTACCGTCCTCGTGATGCCGCCACGAGCCCAGGTGTACCTCGTAGATCAGCAGCGGGCCGTTCACCGGCGGCTGGGCCCTGCGCTTCTCCCGCCAGTCCCCGTCGTGCCAGTCGTATCCGCCGATGTCGTAGACCTTGCTGTCCGTGCCGGGGCGGGTGGCCGCGTGGAAGGCGTAAGGGTCGGCCTTCCACACCGTCTGTCCGTCCGCGCCGGTGACCACGTATTTATAGCCGTCGTAGACCTTGGCATCCGGCTGGGTCAGCTCCCACACGCCGCCGTCCGTCCGCGTCATGGCGGCGCTCTGCCAGCCGTTGAACTCACCGGCCAGCGCCACCGCCCGGGCGTGGGGCGCCCACACGCGGAAGACATAGCCCTTCTCCGCAGGGTGCGCGCCGAGGTAGGTATACGCGCCGCAGCGCGTCAGCAGCTCCGTCATGACTCACGCTCCTTCTCTCTCAACGTATCACACACGTCCCGCCGAAACCGGCGAAACGGCTCGTCCGGGGCTTCGGTATCGTTACCGAACATTGTACCCCGTTTCTGCTCCGCCGTCAATAAACGGCGTGTCCTTTTTGCGAAACTTCTGTCAAATGCATGAAAGGGAAACGCAGAGACCTGCGTTTCCCTTTTTGCTTATTCCCTCTGCTGCTGGACCGCCGTGCCGCCGCCCAGGCCGAAATCGTCCGCCACGCTGGCGGTGTCCCGGCGCAGCATGGTCTCCATGACCCGTATGTCGCTGTCGATGTCCATGGCATCGCTGCGGTACAGCTCGTCCAGCTGGTGCTCAAAGCCCGCCACGATGCTGTCCATGGTCTTTTCGATCTTGGCCTTGGCCTGGCTCAGGTTCTCGCCGCTGACGCCGGCCTCCTCAAAGGCGGCATAATTCTCCAGCAGCTTCAGCGTGGTGGGCAGGTAGTAGTTCAGGAACTTGCCCGCCGCGGCCCGCTTGTCCCCGTTGTCCTCGATGGCCTTGAAAATGCTGCCGGACACCTGCTCCAGCCGGTCGATCTTGGCGCTGAGCGCCTCGTCGGCGATGCGGTCGTTCAGATCACGTATTTGGCGGAGGACGCCGTCATAGCCCTCCGCAGGGGCGGGGGCTTCCTGAGGCTGCTTGGCCGCGTTGGCCGCGGCGAAATAGGCGCTGGCCGCCTCCTGAGAGCGGAACAGCATCCCGCTGCCCTTGTCGATATAGGCGTTCTCTCCCCACAGGCCCTTTTCCAGCATGATGTCCAGGTCCTTCTCCAGCCGCCGCTCCGACACGTCCGCCGCACGGGCCAGATGGGCCAGGGGGACGGCGGGCTTCTGCCCCGCCGTGCGGAGGTAGGTGGCATAGCGGCGCTGGCGGCGCTTCAGACCGCCGCTGCCCAGCAGCAGCGCCGCGCCGCTGGCCAGCATACCCACCGGGTAGAAAAGCTGGCGCAGGAAAAACCACCACTCGCTGTACTGCACCGCATAGGACAAATTCTCCCCCACGGCGCTGAACAGCGCCAGGCAGCCCAGTATGCCCAACACCGCGCCGATGGTCTTCATGGTCTTGGCGCTCTTGTCGGTATAGACCGGCGTTTTCGTCACCTGCTGCATGGTCTGCTGCACCTTGGGCTGGGCCTGCGCCGCTGCCTGCGCTGATGCCTGCCGCGGGGCGCGGTTCTTCCTCCCCGAGCTGTCGGACAGCTTGGAGATCAGCAGGATCAAGCCCACCGGCCACGCCACACTCAGCATGACGATGATGAAGATCCACGAGCCCAGGTCGTTGTTATTCTTCTCGACGCCGTTTTTCCGGGGCGGAGGCGGCGGAGGTGTGCCCTCGGGGCGGAAGCCCTGGTTTTCGTCGTATTGGTATGCCATCAGCCCTGTTCTCCCTTTCCCTTCAGCCTGCGCTTGTTTCCCTTTTCATCCACGATGTAGGTGTTGTCCAGCACCTCACGGGCATTGCGCATGATGGCGTTCAGGTACTCCTGGCGCAGGGCGTCCCGCTCCGCCGTTTCCTCAGGCGTCAGGCCCTCGGCCTTGGCCTTGTGGGCCAGCTCGTTGATACGGGCGATCTTTTTCTCATCCATTTTCCGTCTTCCTTTCCCCTATATGAACCGCCGGATGGCCACGGGCAGCCGGCCCTTCTTCGTCGGGCTTCCCACGGCGTCCAGCACACACTTGCCCAGTCCACGGCAGGTGATCACGTCCCCCGCCGACACCGGCTTGTCCGGCTTCTGGCACACGGTGTAGTTCACCTGCACCGCGCCCTTTTCCACGGCCTCCGCCGCCCTGCCCCGGCTGAGGCCGAAGGCCGAGGCCAGCACGTTGTCCAGCCGCAGGGAGGACACGGTGTCCCGCACCTCCTTCACCGCCGCCTGCGGAACAGTGAGCTCCTCCAGCGGCAGGGACGACACGGTCAGCTTCTCCCGGCCCGCGCTGTCCCAGCTCTGCACCAGAAAATCCAACGCCGACGGATCGACCAGCACCTGACAGCCGCCGCTTTCCACCAGTATATCGCCTATCTTCTCCCGGGTCAATCCCAAGGCCATCAAACTTCCCAAAAAATCCCGGTGGGTCAGGGTCGCGCCGCTGCGGCACACCGCCCGCAGCGCCGCCACGGCGCTGTCGTCCGGCTCGGCCATCCAGTCCGGCAGGAACAGCAGACGCTGGCGCTCCGCGCCGTCGTAGCCGCCCCAGAAGGCATAGCCCTCCCGCTGGCCCAGGGCGTTGAGCAGCCGCGTGGCCGCCGCCTGCTCCTGGGGTGAGAGAAACGCCGTGGCGGCGGGGATGCTCCGCAGGCGGCACTGCTCCCGCTTGTCCCAAACACGGCTCAGCAGCAGACGCTCCTCCTCGGAGCGGGCCGTCTTATCCAGCAGCTCACGCCTGTCCATACGTCTCCCCCACATTCTGCGTGTGATACAGCCGGGCATACTCCCCGTTCAGGGCCAGCAGCGTTTGGTGGCTGCCCTCCTCGGCGATGCGCCCATCCCGGATGACCAGGATGCGGGAGGCACTGCGGATGGTGGAAAGCCGGTGGGCGATGATGAGGGTGGTACGGCCTTTGGCCAGCCGGTCGAACGCACCCTGTATCTTCGACTCCGTCACGCTGTCCAGTGCCGACGTGGCCTCGTCCAAAATCAGGATGGGCGGGTTTTTCAGGAAGATGCGGGCGATGGACACCCGCTGCTTCTGTCCGCCGGACAGCAGCGCGCCCCGCTCGCCCACATAGGTGTCGAACCCGTCGGGCATGGCCATGATGTCGTCGTAGATCTCCGCCTGACGGGCGGCGCGCTCCACCTCCTCGTCCGACGCGCCGGGACGGCCGTAGCGGATGTTCTCCCGGATGGTGTCGGCAAACAGAAACACGTCCTGCTGCACGATGCCGATGCTGCGGCGCAGGGAGCCTTGGGTCAGCTTACGCACGTCGTGGCCGTCGATGGAGATCGAGCCGCTGTCCACGTCGTAGAACCGGGGCAGCAGCTGGCACAGCGTGCTCTTGCCGCCGCCGGACGGACCCACCAGCGCCACCGTCTCCCCCGCCGGGATGTGCAGCGTCACATGGTGCAGCACGTCCGTCTTGTCGCCGTAGGCAAACGTCACGTCCTCCACGTCCACGTCGCCCCGCACGTCCGTCAGCTCCACCGCGTCCGGTGCGTCCTGGATGGTGGGCTCGGTGCGCATCAGCTCCACGAAGCGGTGCAGCCCCGCGAAGCCGTTGGAGAACATCTCGGCGAAGTTGGCCAGCTTGCGGATGGGGCTGACGAAGGCGGTGACGTACAGGGAGAACGTGATGAGATCCACGTAGTCCATTCGCTCTCCCATGATGAGCCAGCCGCCCACGGCGATGACCACCACCGGCAGAATGCCCGTGAAGAACTCCATCACCGCGTTGAAGCGGCCCATCTCCTTGTGGAAGCCGCGCTTGGCGGTCTTGAACACCTCGTTGGCCTCGTCGAACCGCTGCTGCTGCTCCGCCTCGTTGGCGAACGCCTTGGTGGTGCGGACGCCGGACAGGCCGGACTCGATGGCGGCGTTGATGGTGCCGGTCTTCTGCTTGGCGGCCCGGGAGGCATCGCTCATCTGACGGCGGCGGCGCATGGCTGTCCACAGCAGCACCGGCAGCAGCACCAGCAGCACCAGCGCCAGCTCCCACCGCACGGCGAACATCACTGCCAGCGCGCCGAAGATCGTCACGACGGAGATAAACAGATCCTCCGGCCCGTGGTGGGCCAGCTCCGTCAGCTCGAACAGGTCGCTGGTCAGGCGGCTCATAAGCTGGCCGGTGCGGTTGCGGTCGTAGAAGTCGAAGCCCAGCTCCTGCATATGGTGGTACAGATCCCGGCGGATGTCGGCCTCCACCCGGATGCCGAAGGTGTGTCCCCAGTAGGCCACGACGAAATACAGCCCGGAGCGCAGCACATAAGCTACCACCACCGCGGCCATA
Source organism: uncultured Eubacteriales bacterium (assembly GCA_900554275.1). Classification (GTDB taxonomy): domain Bacteria; phylum Bacillota; class Clostridia; order Oscillospirales; family Oscillospiraceae; genus Vescimonas. The sequence continues at coordinate 21,369 of USGS01000009.1, read as the reverse complement.
ACGATGAAGAATACACGGAACTGCTTCTCCGGCAGCCAGGTATACAGGGCCTGACGGGACACCAGCGGGAACGCCAGGTCGATAAGGGCGATAAGGAACGCGCAGGTCATATCCAAGGCAAACAGCCTCCGGTGGGGCTTGAAATAGGACAGGAATATCCGCAGGGGGCTGCGGGTCTGGTAGTCTTTTGTGGTCATGGTTTTCCTCTTTCATTTGTTTTCTTTTCGATGGCATCATAGCACAAAATCCCCGGAAGCACAAGGTGTTCCACGGCTGAACGGCGCAGAAAGTCCCCGCGCCTGCGGCGCGGGGACTTTGCGTTCATTTGTCAGCCGTCAGCGGGGGCGGATGATGGCCTTCACCGTGCCGCCGTTCACCGTGCCGGTGATGGTGGCGCTGCCGCTGCTGCCGGAGATGGTGAGCTTGTTGCCCTCCAGGGTGATAAGGCTGGAGCTGTTGCTCTCCACGGCCCACTTGACTGTACCGCTGACGCCCTTGATGGCCAGCGTCCACACCTCGCCCTTGTTGGCGCTCATCTCAAACACGCCCGCCTCACTGGTGGCCGCCAGCTCGCCGGTATAGCCGAACTCGGAGGTGGCGGTGATGACCCACTTGCTCACGTCCACCTTGGTGTCGCTGGGCTTGGTGGTGTCGTCAGGATCGGGTTTGGGATCGGGCGTCGGGGTGTCGGCCTCCTCTGCCACCGTGACGGTGCACGTCACCACCTCATCGCCCACCTGGGCGGTGATGACGGCCGTACCCTTGGCCAGAGCCGTCACCTCGCCGGCGGAGGTCACGCTGACCAGGGTGGGATCGCTGCTGGCCCAAGACACGGTATCCTCCGTGCCGTTGACCTTCAGCGTCTCCTTATCGCCCACGGTCAGGGCCAGGACGGTGCGGTTCAGGGAGATGGTGGGCGTCGTCACCGTGTCATCGGGCTTGTCGATGGTGTTGCCGGGATTGGGCTGTATGTCCTCCACCGGCGGCTTGTCCCCGGTGAAGATCTGCTTGATCTGATCGCCGAAGATCAGCCACACCACCAGCAGCACCAGCAGGCCCAGCACGATCACCACCACCGGGCCGAGGATGCTGGGGGCGCGGCGCTTGCGGTTCTCTGCGGTGCGGCGGCCGCGGGTCTTCTTCACCCGGCCGCCGTAATAGGCCTCGTCCTCCTCACAGAAGGGACACGTCTTATAGCTGTCGGAGAACATCTCCCCGCATTTGGGACACTTGATCAGACTCATATAAAAACTCCCCCATAGGCGTCGGTTAATTTACATAATACACATAATACTCGTTTCTTAAGCCAACGTCAACTCCCATTCTTTCAAATTCATGGTTTTTTTACAGGACGTGCTGCCATTCCCTTGCATTTTGCCGGCGGATTTTCTATAATCAGAGCAGAGAGAATATAGGGAGGCAGCGCGTATGCAGACCATTTTTATCGGTATCGCCGGCGGCACGGGCAGCGGCAAGGCCACGCTGACAGAGCATCTGGCCCAGCGGTTCGGCAGCGACATCAGCGTGGTACACCACGACAACTACTACAAGCGGCAGGACCGCCCCTTCGCGGAGCGGTGTCTGCAGAACTACGACCATCCCGACGCCTTTGACACGGAGCTGATGATCCAGGACCTGAAGGCCCTGAAGCGTGGCGAGACCATCCACTGCCCGGTGTACGACTATGCCATCCACAACCGCACGGAGGAGACGGTGGAGATCAAGCCCACCAAGGTGGTCATCGTGGAGGGCATCCTCATCTTCCAGAACAAGGAACTGCGGGAGCTGCTGGACATCAAGATCTTCGTGGAGACGGACGCGGACGTGCGCATCCTGCGCCGCGCCCTGCGGGACGTGGAGGAGCGGGGCCGCTCGCTGGAGTCGGTGGTGAACCAATACCTGACCACGGTGAAGCCCATGCACGAGCAGTTCGTGGAGCCCACCCGGAAGTTTGCCGACATCATTGTGCTGGAGGGCGGCCACAACCTGGTGGCGCTGGACATGATCATGCAGCGCATCGCCAACCACATCAGGGAGAGCTGACATGAAGCGTACGCTGAGCCGCATCGCCGCCGGGCTGTGTATCGCGCTGGCGGTGTTCTTCCTGCTGCCGCTGGCTATGGGCATCCTCCACTTCGGCATGGTGTGGCCGGCGGCGGTGTTATTGCTGGCGGCGGCGGTGCTGCTGCGGCCGGAGTTTTTCCGCCGTCTGCTGCGGCCCAAATGGCTGCGCGGGCTGGTGGGCTGTCTGGCGGCGGTGTGTCTGACGGTGGTGCTGGTGACGCTGGGCAAAATGGCCCAGGCCGCGCTGGACCGCCCCTCGGACGACGCGCCCCGCACCGTGGTGGTGCTGGGCTGCCAGGTGTTCCCGGACGGACACCCCAGTCTTATGCTCCGCGGCCGCATCCAGGCCGCCTGCGACTACCTTTCCCAGCACCCGGAGGCGGTGTGCGTGGCCTCCGGCGGACAGAACGACAACGAGCCCATCAGCGAGGCCGCCTGCATCCGGGACACGCTGACGGGGATGGGCATCGACCCATCGCGCATCTACTTGGAGGACAAGTCCACGTCCACGGAGGAAAATCTAGCCTTCTCCGCGCAGGTCATCGCCGAAAACGGTCTGCCTGCGAACGTAGCCATCGCGTCGGACAACTTCCACCAGCTGCGCTCGCACATCTGGGCGGAGCGCAGCGGTCTGATGCCCTGTTCCGCCGGCTGCGCCAGCCCCTGGTTTCTGACGGCGGGCTACTGGGCGCGGGAGGCGGCGGCGCTGGTGTATATGGTCATCACAGGGAAATAGTTCGGAAAACAGTGGATTTATGGGAAGATAGTTAGAATACCTTAACCAAAAATCCGTTATTTCCAGGAAAAATCCTCTTGCTTTTTTCGATTTTCATGGTACAATGATGCTACAATCTAATTGGAGGTACTTACTATGGCTTATCAGATCGGTTCTGCTTGTGTCAGCTGCGGCGCTTGCGCTGATGCTTGCCCCGTGGGCGCTATCTCCCAGGGCGATTCTCAGTATGTGATCGACGCCAACGCCTGCCTGGACTGCGGTTCTTGCAGCGATACCTGTCCCAACGGTGCTATCAGCCCCGCTGAATAATCAGGAAAACGGCAAGGAAAGTGACCGGCTCTGCCGGTCACTTTTTTTAGGGTTGTGAGGATGGTATTTACATGGTAAAATGGGACACGCTATGGCCCGGCGGGCTGACGTTCGCCTTTGACGACGGGCCGTTCAAGCCCTCCACGGACACATTCCTGCTGGGCGGCTTCGCCGCGCCGAGACCCCGTGACCGGGTATGTGACCTGGGGGCGGGCATCGGCCTGCTGGGGCTTCTGCTGCTGGGGCGGCAGCCGTCCATCCGGGTGACGGACATCGACATCGACCCGGCGGCCTGCGCCCTGGCGGAGGAGAGCTTTGCGCAGAACGGGCTGACCGGCCACACGGTGCTGCGGGCGGACCTGCGCCGGCGGCAGGAGCTGCCCCCGGCGGGCAGCTTCGATATAGTGGTATCCAACCCGCCCTACTTCGCCGCCGACAGCGGCGCGGTGGCGGCGGGGCAGCGGGGCGCGGCACGGTCCGAGGTCACCTGCACGCTGGCAGAGCTGTGCGGCGCGGCGTCGTACCTGCTGCGCAGCGGCGGGCAGCTGTGCCTGGTGTACCGGGCGGCACGGCTGGCGGAGCTGATGGCCCTGCTGCGCTCGTATAAATTAGAGCCAAAAGAACTGCAGACGGTGCAGAAAACCATCGACACGCCGCCCCGGCTGGTGCTGCTGCGCTGCCGGAAGGACGGCGGCACAGGGCTGGACATCCGCCCGCCCCTGCTGCTGCAAAACGGGGACGGCTCGGAGAGTGAGGCGCTGGGGCGCTGCTATTTCAGAGACAGGGAGTGACGGACATGGCGGGGAGATTATACCTGGTTGCCACGCCCATCGGCAACCTGGGCGACCTGTCGCCCAGGGCGGTGGAGACGCTGGCCCAGGCCGATTTTATCGCGGCGGAGGACACCCGGGTCAGCATGAAGCTGCTGAACCATTTCGACATCAAAAAGCCGCTGGTGAGCTACCACGAGCACAACCGGGCATCGGCGGGGCAGGCCATTCTGGAGCGGCTGCTGGGCGGCGAGGTGTGCGCCCTGGTCACAGACGCGGGGACGCCGGCCATCAGCGATCCGGGGCAGGAGCTGGTGGCGCTGTGCGGTGAAAACGGCGTGGAGGTGCAGGCCATCCCCGGCTGCTGCGCCGCTATTGCGGCGCTGGCGGTGTCCGGACTGGACACGCGGCGGTTCACCTTCGAGGGCTTTCTGCCCGCCGGAAAGCAGGAGCGGCGCGCGGCGCTGGCGGAGATCAGCGGCGAGCCCCGGACCATGGTGTTCCACGAGGCGCCCCACCGGCTGCGGCAGACGCTGACAGATATGCTGGAGGTGCTGGGCGACCGGCGGGCTGCCCTGTGCCGGGAGCTGACGAAGCTCCACGAGGAGACGGTGCGCACCACGCTGGCGGAGGCGGCCTCTTACTATCGGGACAACGAGCCCCGGGGCGAGTATGTGCTGGTGGTGGCGGGCCGGGAACGGCCGGCGTCGGCCATGACGCTGGAGGAGGGCATCGCCCTGGTGCAGAAGCTGCGGGATGAGGGCATGAAGCTGAAGGAGGCCGCCCGCCGGGTGGCGGACGACACGGGCCTGAGCCGGAACGCGCTGTACGACGGCGCGCTGCGGGGCTGAATGACAGAATACAGGAAAAGAACCGCCCGGGGGCGGTTCTTTTTTTACAGTCTGCCTCTTTTACATCAGCCAGCGCACCGTCCAGGCCGCCGCCAGAAATCCCACCGCGTCGGCGCACAGCGCCGCCGGGATGGCGTACCGCGTCCGCCGTATACCCGCCGCGCCGAAATACACCGCCACGGTGTAGAAGGTGGTCTCCGTGCAACCCAGCATCACCGCGGCGCACCGGCCGATATAGCTCTCCGTGCCGTACCGGGCCATCAGCTCGCTGCCCACCGCCAGCGCCCCCGAGCCGGACAGGGGGCGCACCAGCACCAGTCCCGCCGTCTCCCGTGGGATGCCCACCGCCTCCAGCACCGGCCCGGCCGCCGCTGTCAGCAGCGCCAGCGCCCCGGAGGCCCGGAACATATACACCGCCGTCAGCAGCGCCGCCAGCGGCGGGATCAGCCCCGCCGCCACCTTCAGGCCCTCCCGGCCGCCGCAGACCAGCGCGTCGTATACGTCCACCTTTTTCCGCAGCCCCCAGGCGGCCGCGCCCAGCAGCAGCGACGGCAGCACCCAGCTCATCGTCTGTCCCTCCACATCCGCCGCAGCACTCCGGCCGCCGCCAGGCCGGCCGTTACCGACAGCACTGACGACACCCACACCGCCGGCAGGATGTCCAGCGGCGCGGCGCAGCCCAGCCCCGCCCGCACCGATGCCACCGTGGTGGGCAGCAGCTGCACCGACGCGGTATTCAGCACCACCAGGCGGCACAGGTCGTCGCTGGCTGTACCGCCGCAGCCCTCCGCCAGCCGTTTGGCCGCCCGTATGCCAGCCGGGGTGGCCGCGTTTCCCAGACCCAGCAGGTTGGCCGACACGTTGGCGCTCACCGCCTCCATAGCCTCCCGGTCACGGGCCGCGCCCGGCAGAAGGCGGCCCAGCACGGGCCGCAGCCGCCGGGCCAGCGATGACGCCAGACCGCTGCGCCGCAGCAGCTCCATGACCCCGCACCACAGGCACATCGCCCCCGCCATGGTCAGCACCAGCTCCACCGCCGCACCGGCGCCCTCCAGTGCCGCTGCCGTCACCGCGTCCAGCCGCCCATTGACCGCGCCGCACACCAGCGCGGCCGCCGCCAGCACCGTCCAGATCACTCCCATTGCCATACACCTACCCCCTTCGCACCACTATATGCGACACAGTGTACGGTTATTTGTAGAAACAAGCGGGATGTCCCCGAATTACGATTGACAGTTTTGTCAAATTATGTTAAAATTTATCTAAGTTATATTTGCACTTTTGTTATAACTGCATAGAGGGGGGTAAGAATATGAAGGCAACGGGCATTTTGCGCCGTGTGGACGAGCTGGGCCGCATCGTACTGCCGGTGGAGCTGCGCCGCGCACTGGAGATCGCCGACCGCGACCTGATGGAGATCTACATGGACGAGCACAGCTGCATCGTGCTGAAGCCGCACCGGGACAGCTGCATCTTCTGCGGCGGCATGAAGGACATTTCCACGTTCCGGGACAAGAGCGTCTGCGGCAAGTGTCTCCGCGAGCTGCACAGGAAGTAAATGGGCAAAAAACAGGCGGTCACGATGTGACCGCCTGTTTTTTTGTCCGTTATACGGCCGGTACGTATTCCTCATACCGGAAGCGCAGGCCGTTTTCCTCCATGGTCTCCGAGCATCGGTCCAGCCGCCATCCGGGGTCGTGCGCCAGGTCTGGGAAAAATGCGTCCGCACCGCCGTCGGCCTCGATGCGGGTCACGTACACCCGCTCACACAGGGACAGGAGCTGGCGATACACGCTCTCGCCGCCGATGACCCATGCGTCCTCTCCGGCCACCCAGACGGCTTCCGCCGCAGAGTGTACGACCTCCGCGTTCTCCGCCCGGAAGTCCTCATCCCCGGTCAGCACCACGTTCCGCCGCCGGGGCAGGCCCTTGCCGCCGGGCAGGGACTGTAACGTTTTCCGCCCCATGAGGACGGTCTTGCCCTCCGTCAGCGCCCGGAAACGCTTCAGATCATCGCTGATGTGAAACAGCAGCCCGTTGTCCCGCCCGATGCCCCACCGGGCGTCCACCGCCACGATCGCCACCATATCCGCGCGCCCTCAGATGGCCACCGGGATCTTGTCCTCGAAGGGCTGGGGGTCGTACCCCTCCAGGGAGAAGCTGTCCCGGGTAAACTGGTAGAAATCGGTGACGCTCTTATCCATCACGAACCTGGGCGCGGGCCTCTCGTCCTTCTCCAGCAGTCTTTCGATGATGGGCACATGCCGGTCATAGATATGGGCGTCGGCGATGACGTGTACCAGCTCCCCGGCCTCCAGCCCGGACACCTGGGCCATCATGTGTACCAGCACGCTGTACTGCACCACGTTCCAGTTGTTGGCGGCCAGCATATCCTGGCTGCGCTGGTTCAGGATGGCGTTCAGCGTATTCCCGGACACATTGAACGTCATGGAGTAGGCGCAGGGATACAGCGCCATCTCGTGCAGATCCTGAAAGTTGTAGATATTGGTCAGGATGCGGCGGCTGGCGGGGTTGTGCTTCAGGTCATACAGCACCCGATCCACCTGGTCCATCTCCCCCTCCGGGTACTGGTGCTTCACGCCCAGCTGGTAGCCGTAGGCCTTGCCGATAGAGCCGTTTTCGTCGGCCCAGCTGTCCCAAATATGCCCCCGCAGCTCGTGGATATTGTTGGACTTCTGCTGCCAGATCCACAGCAGCTCGTCGATGCAGGTCTTGAAATACGTCCGCCGGATGGTCAGGATAGGGAACTCCTTTTTCAGGTCATAGCGGTTGACGATGCCGAATTTCTTCACCGTGTGGGCCGGCGTGCCGTCCTCCCAGCGGGGACGCACCTGCTGGTCCGTGTCCCAAACGCCGCGGGTCAGTATCTCCCGGCAGTTCTCCTTAAATACGCGGTCTGCATAGCTCATGGCGCGTCCTCCTTGCGGTGTTTTACCTATTGTACCATAGTTTCCGCCGATTTCCAACACAAATACCTGTGATAAGTAAAATGTAATTGCAACTTCCCGGTTTCCTGCTATAATATTCACTGGATTATTATGAAGGAGGAATCTCCATGACTTATGACGTTCTCATCATCGGCGGCGGCCCGGGCGGCATCTACTGTGCCTGGGAGCTGCTGCAAAAGCGCCCGGAGCTGAAGATCGCCCTGTTTGAGGCGGGCCATACCCTGGCCAAGCGCCGCTGTCCCATCGACGGCGTCAAGGTGAAATCCTGCGTCAAATGCCCCACCTGCGCCATCATGAACGGCTTCGGCGGCGCGGGCGCGTTTTCCGACGGCAAGTACAACATCACCAACCAGTTCGGCGGCACGCTCCACGAGTATATCGGCAAGCAGCAGGCTCTGTCCCTGATGGAGTATGTGGACGACATCAATATGGCCAACGGCGGCGCGGGCACGCACCTCTATTCCACCGGCAACACCCCCATCAAGAAGCTGTGCCTGCAAAACGACCTGCACCTGCTGGACGCCTCCGTCCGCCATCTGGGCACGGACATCAACTACGTGGTGCTGGAGAACCTGTACAACGCCATGAAGGATCGGATGGACTTCTATTTCGACACCCCGGTCCGCGCCGTGACCAAGACCGGCAGCGGCTACACCGTGGACACGGACAAGGGCAGCTATGAGGGCCGCACCTGCGTCATCTCCGTGGGCCGCAGCGGCAGCAAGTGGATGGAGAGCGTGTGCGACGCGCTGCACATCGGCACAAAGTCCAACCGGGTGGACATCGGCGTTCGTGTGGAGCTGCCCTATGACGTGTTCTCCCACCTGACCGACGAGCTGTACGAGAGCAAGATCGTCTACCGCACCGAGAAGTTCCAGGACCGCGTCCGCACCTTCTGCATGAACCCCCACGGCGTGGTGGTCAACGAGAACACCAACGGCATCGTCACCGTCAACGGCCACAGCTACGAGGACCCCAAGCTCCACACCGACAACACCAACTTCGCCCTGCTGGTGGCCAAGCACTTCTCCGAGCCGTTCAAGGATTCCAACGGCTACGGCGAGTCCATCGCCCGGCTGAGCAATATGCTGGGCGGCGGCGTGATCCTCCAGCGGTTCGGCGACCTGATCCGCGGCCAGCGCTCCACCGTCAAGCGGGTGGAGGAGAGCTTCGTCACCCCCACTTTGGCCGCCACCCCCGGCGACCTGAGCCTGGTCATGCCCAAGCGCATCCTGGACGGCATCATCGAGATGATCTACGCCCTGGACAAGATCGCCCCCGGCACGGCCAACGACGACACGCTGCTCTACGGTGTGGAGGTGAAGTTCTACAACATGGAGGTGGAGCTGGACAAGGATCTCCAGACCTGCCATCAGGGGCTTTACGTTATCGGCGACGGCAGCGGCGTGACCCACTCCCTGTCCCACGCCAGCGCCAGCGGCGTCTATGTGGCCCGCCGTCTGTCGGACACGCTGTGAAGCACCATCAGCAAAAGAGAGGCATCCTGCCGGATGTCTCTCTTGCTTTGTAAACGCACGCGCTCCCGCACACCGCAAGGAAAGGAATGTGTGCAAGGGAACCCTTTGCCGGGTTTCTGGATATGGATGGCCGCGCCAAGTGGCGCGTCACAAGCGTTTTGCCGCAGGCAAAACCTTGGCGCAGGCGGAATTCATTTCCGCCGAGCATGTCAAATACCCTTGGGGTGGAGCGGCCAGGGGCCGCGAAACCCAAAGATAAAAGACCGCCAAAGGCGGTCTTTTATCTTTGGTGCGAGCGATGGGACTTGAACCCACACGATCTTACGAACACAGGCACCTCAAGCCTGCCTGTCTGCCTATTCCAGCACGCTCGCGGGCAGAATACCCATCTATTATAGCAAAAAGCGCCGCTTTGTCAATAGTCCCGGGCGAATTTCCTCGCCCTTGTCCGGCGGAGCGAGATGTGCTATAATTGCGCCAGCGTCTGGCCGATAGGGCCGTCCACCGTTACCGCCGCGCGCAGAGCCGCGCCGGTGACACCCTTGTTCACCACCGCCAGCTTGCTGCCCCGGTAGTACTGCACCAGCCCCGCCGCCGGATAGACCACCAGCGACGTGCCGCCGATGAGCAGCATGTCCGCCTGCCGGATATAGCGGATGGCCTGGGCCATCACGTTCTCGTCCAGCGGCTCCTCATACAGCACCACGTCCGGCTTGACCACGCCGCCGCATTCACAGCGGGGCACGCCGGTGGTGCGGAGGATGAAGTCCAGGTCGTAGAACTTGCCGCAGCGGGTGCAGTAGTTCCGCAGCACGCTGCCGTGGAGCTCCAGCACCTCCCGGCTGCCCGCCTTCTGGTGCAGACCATCGATATTTTGGGTGATGACGGCCTTCAGCCGTCCCTCCCGCTCCCACTGGGCCAGCTTGTAGTGGGCTGCGTTGGGCCGGGCGTCGGGGGCGAGCATTTTCGCACGGTAGAACTGATAGAACTCCTCCGTGTGCGTTTCATAGAACGTGTGGCTGAGTATGGTCTCCGGCGGGTATTTGAACGTCTGGTGATACAGGCCGTCCACGCTGCGGAAATCGGGAATGCCGCTCTCGGTGGACACGCCTGCGCCGCCGAAAAACACGATGTTATCGCTGCCGTCTATGAGTTCCTTCAGTTTTCGGATATTCTCGTCCATATCGTTCCCTCCATTTCTGTTATAAAGGAGTGCCTATGAATATTCAGATCTTCGGTATGTCCAAATCCTTCGACACCAAAAAGGCGGAGCGCTGGTTCAAGGAGCGGCGCATCAAGTACCAGTATATCGACCTGGTCAGCAAGGGGGTGTCCCCCGGCGAGTACCGGTCCATCAAGGCCGCTGTGGGCGGCTTCGACGCGCTGGTGAACAAGAGCTGCCGCGCCTATGAGGCGCTGTATATGGCCTATATCACGCCACAGGCGGCGGAGGAAAAGCTGCTGGAGCATCCGGAGCTGTTCAACGCGCCCATCGTCCGCAACGGGAAGCAGGCCACCGTGGGCTATCATCCCGAGGTGTGGCAGACGTGGGAGTGACGCTTATTCCGTGAAGCTGTGCTCCACCGTGACCACGGCGTAATAGTCGCCGTCCAGCTCCGCCACCTTCTCCCGGATGCGGCGGCCGGCCTCTGCCGGGGTGATGGCCGCGTCCAGCGGCAGCACCGCGTCAAACACTAAATTGGTGTGGGTCGTGCCCCGGATCACCCGCAGGTCGTGGACGGTCATACGGGGCTCTACCTGCCGCACCAGCTCCGCCACCTGACGGCGCAGGGCGTCCACCGTCTCATCGTCAGTGACGATGGGGTCCATGTGGATCACCGCCTGGACGTGGAGCTTCTCGTGAAGCTCCCGCTCGATGTTGTCGATGACATCGTGGAGCTGCAGAATATCGCCGCTGGCGGGGACCTCCGCGTGGAGGGACACCATCTGGCGGCCCGGGCCGTAGTCGTGGACCACCAGGTCGTGGATGCCCACCACGGTGTCATGCTCCTCAACGATGTCCCGGATATGCTGCACCAGCTCCGGGTCGGGCGCTTGTCCCAGCAGGGGCGACAGCGTCTCCTTGGCAGCCTTGTAGGCGGAGAACAGGATGAACAGCGCCACCACCATGCCCACATAGCCGTCCACCGCCAGTCCCGTCCACCTGCCGATGAGCATGGCCAGCAGCACGGCGGAGGTGGCCGCCGCGTCGGACAGGCTGTCCGATGCTGTGGCCTCCATGGCGGCGGAGCGGATCTTCCCGCCGATACGGCGGTTGTAGTGCCACATATACAGCTTCACTGCCACGGACACCGCTAAAATCACCAGCGCCAGGGCGGAAAAGGTGACCTCCTCCGGGTGGAGGATCTTGTCAAAGGACGATTTGGCCAGCTCCACACCCATGAGCAGGATCAGGCCCGCTACAATGAGGCCGGATATGTACTCAATGCGGCCGTGGCCGAAGGGGTGATCCGGGTCGGGCTTCTTGCCCGCCAGGCGGAAGCCCAGCAGCGTCACCGCTGAAGAACCGGCGTCGGACAGGTTGTTAAAGGCGTCCGCCGTGACGGCGATAGAGCCGGACAGCTGTCCGGCGAAGAATTTCCCGATAAACAGCAGCACGTTCAGCCCAATGCCCACCGCGCCGCACAGCGTGCCGTAGGCCCGGCGTACCGCGCCGTCCGCCGTGTTGTCGCGGTGGGGGATGAACCATCTTGCCAGCAGCTCGATCATACTATCTGTTTCCTTTCATGTCATGCGGCTGATACAGCCGCTTTTTTTGCTGCCCTGCGGCGCAGGGACACGCCCGCCCTCTTACTTCCCCTTGATGGTCAGCTTCATGCGGCAGCACAGGTCATCCAGGTCCTCATCGGTGGCGGCGGGCAGACGCAGCCGTCCGCCGCAGTCGGCGCAGATCAGATCCACCGCGCCCCGGCGCACCTGCATGGTATAGCGCCTGCTGCCGCAGGTGCAGGTGATGCCGCCCCGGGCGGCGATGTCCTTCAGCTCGGACAGCACCTCGTACATGATCACGTTGTCGGTGAAGGCCTCCCCGTCCGTGCCCTTGTCCTTCTCCACCCGCAGGGCCAGATTTTCCATGGCGCGGCGCACCTCCTGCTCCCGGCCCACATAGCAGCACAGGTCCTGCTTCACCGGGCAGGACAGGCCGATGCCCCGGCCGTGCAGCAGCGCGTCGGCGGAGCACTCCGCCTGATGGTGGCCGCCGCAGACGCCGCAGGGTACCCACAGGCGGAACTTCGTTCCGTCCGTCTGCACCTCCAGCGCCTCCTTGCCGCACTCGCACTCCATGCGGGCCGCGGCGGCGGTAAGGGCAAAAACGCTGCGGGTGTGGAAATTTGCCTTGCCGCAGGCGGGACAGATATAGCCGAAGCTGCGTGTTTCTTCCATGACCGGTACGCTCCTTGTGTATGTTCTTTAGTGCTTGTTTTCATTATACTCCATTCTTTTCCCGTTTTCCAGTATTGCGGAGGAAAGAGTTTTCGGATATAATGTCGGCAGCTTATTTTGGGGAAGTGATGCTGTGACGAAAACAAATTTGTCCGCCGCGCTGCGCGCCGCGTTCCCCCACACCATCCCCATCATGACCGGCTATCTGGCGGTGGGGCTGGCCTACGGCGTGCTCATGGCCTCCAAGGGCTACAACGCGCTGTGGAGCGGGTTTGTCAGCGCCTTTGCCTTCTGCGGCAGTATGCAGTACGTGGCCATCACGCTGCTGACCTCCGCCTTTGACCCGGTGCAGGCGTTCCTGCTGAGTCTGATGGTCAACGCCCGGCATTTGTTCTTCTCCCTGGCGCTGCTGCCCAGGTATCGGGGCGCGGGGCGGCTGAAGTACTTCCTCATCTACACCCTCAGCGACGAGAATTTCTCCCTCTCCTCCTCCGTAGAGCCGCCGGAGGACATTGACCCGCCGCTGTTCTACTTCGCCATGAGCTTTCTCACCTGGCTGTACTGGGTGGTGTTCTCCATGCTCGGCGGACTGGTGGGCAGCCTGCTGACCTTTGACACCACCGGTATTGACTTCGCGCTGACGGCGCTGTTCGTGGTGCTGTTCATCGAGCAGGTGACAAAGCGGGAGAACCGGGCCAGCGGCGGGATCGGACTGGTATGCTCCGTGGCGGCGCTGGCCGTCTTCGGCGCGGACAATATGGTCATCCCCGCCATGGTGCTGACCATGGCCGTGCTGCTGCTGGGAAGGAGGAAGCTATGCGCTTAGACACGGCACATTCGCTGGTCATCGTGCTGATGGTGGCCCTGGCGACACAGATCACCCGGTGGACGCCGTTTTTGCTGTTCTCCGACGGGAAAAAGCTGCCCAAGGTGGTGGAGGACCTGGGCAGGCTGCTGCCCCCGGCCATGATGGGATTGCTGGTGGTATACAGCCTGCGCAGCGTGGACATCCTATCCGGCAGCCACGGGCTGCCCGAGGCCATCGCCGTGGCGGCGACGGCGCTGCTGCACCTGTGGAAGCGGAACACGCTGGTGTCCATTTTAGCGGGCACGGCGGTGTATATGCTGCTGGTGCAGCTGGTATTTGCATAAAGAAAAGGCACGCTGCAGCGTGCCCTTTCTTTTTTATGGGTTTTGCGCCGCTTCGGCGCATTTTACCAGCCAGGCGGCGGCCTCCAGGGGATACTTCCCCGCCGCCGTCTCGTTGGTGAGCATCAGGTGCTCCGCGCCGTCCCACACGGCGTGGCAGATGTCCGACACCTCCGCCCGGGTGGGGATGGGGCGCTCCGTCATCGAGCCCAGCAGCTCCGTCACCACCAGCAGGGGCTTCCCCGCCCGGCGGCACGCCGCCGCGATGCGCTTCTGGGCCGCCGGGACGTGCTCCAGCCCCAAATTTACGCCCAGGTCTCCCCGGGCCGCCGTCACCACATCGCAGCCGCCGATCCAGTCCGGCAGAGCGTCCAGCCCCGTCTGATCCTCTATCTTGGCGTACAGCAGCGCGCCGCCCAGCCCAGCCTGTATCATGGCCCGCCGCACGGTGTTCAGCTCCTCCCGGCTGTGGACAAAGGGCTGCATCACCGCCGTGACGCCGTAACTCGTTCCGTCGGCCAGGTCGGCCAAATCCTCCGCCGTCAGCGGCGGCAGGTGCAGCGCCAGCCCCGGCAGGGCTACGCTCTTTCGCGGAGCGATGCGGCCCGGGCGTGTTGCCCGGCACAGGCCGCCGTTTTCCAGCGTCAGCACCGCGCCGCCGTCATCGATGCGCAGCTCCTGCCCCGGCAGCAGCCCGGCGGCGACAGTCTCCGGCAGCGCCAGCGCGGACAGTGCTATCGTCTCGTGCAGAGACAGCAAGGCGTCAGGGGCGGTCTTCCCCGTCCGCACCTCCGGGCCGCGCAGGTCGATGAGCAGTCCCGCGGACAGGCCCGTCTCCCGCTCCGCCCGGTGCAGGGCGTCGATCCAGTCCGCCTTTTCCCGCAGACTGCCGTGGGACAGGTTCAGCCGGAAGCAGGAGATACCGGCCCGGAGCAGTGCGGCGATAGTGGCCGCATCCTTGCAGCTCTCGCCCAATGTGGCATAGTAGTTCACGTCTCGTCCTCCCCGTGGAAGTGCTCGTATACGGCCTGGGCCGCCGCCCGCGGCACGGCCTGACACAGCTGCTCCACCGTGGCGCTCTTTACGGCGCTCACCGTGCCGAAGCGCTGGAGCAGCTTCTTTTTCCGCGCCTCGCCCACGCCGGGGATGTTGTCCAGCCGGGAGCGCTTGGCGCTTTTCGTGTGCTTCTGATGGTGGTAGGCAATGGCAAAGCGGTGTACCTCCTCCTGCACCGTGCCGATGAGGGCGAACAGGGCGGGAGACTGGCGGATGCCCAGCTCCTGACCGGCGGTGGTCATCAGGGCACGGGTGCGGTGCTTGTCATCCTTCACCATGCCCAGCACCGGTACGTCCAGCCCCAGGGCTGTGACCACGGCCTCCGCCACCTGGGCGTGGGCCTGACCGCCGTCGATGAGCAGCAGATCCGGCAGAGGCGCGAACCTCTCATCGCCGTCCAGATACCGCTGAAACCGGCGGGTCAGCACCTCCTGCATAGCGCCGTAGTCGTCGGCGTGATCACAGCTCTCGATGCGGAAGCGGCGGTAGTCCCGCTTCAGCGGGCGGCCGTCCTGAAACACCACCATGCCCGCCACCTGATCCTCGCCGCCGGTGTGAGAGATGTCGTAGCTCTCCATCCGTCGGGGCAGGGCGGGCAGCCGGGCCAGCTCCTGCAGCTGCCGCAGCGTACCGTTGACCCGCTCGGCGCTGTCCGTGGCCCGCTCCACCTCCTCCTTGGCGTTGCGGCGGGCGATGTCCAGCAGCTCCCGGCGCTGTCCCCGCTGGGGCGTTTTCACGGCCACCGGGTGGCCGCACTGCTCCGTCAGCAGCGACGACAGCGTGTCCGCGTCCTCGATGGCCGCCGGCAGCAGGACCTCCCGGGGCAGCACCGACCGGTCCAGATAATACTGGGGCACGACCTGCTCCAGCAGGGCCGCGTCTCCCTCCGCCGTCACAGGGAACACCGTGACCTGGCGGCCCAGCAGGTCGCCGTTTTCAATGTGCAGCACGGCGCAGCCGGACTTGGCCGCACCGTTGTACGCGCCCCACACATCGGTGTCGGCGCAGATGCCGGCAATGACCCGCTGTTCCTTGCCCAGCACCGACAGCGCCCGTATCCGGTCGCGCAGCGATGCCGCCCGCTCAAAATCCAGCGTCTCCGCCGCCGCGTTCATCTCCTCCGTCAAGGCGGCGGTGACGCCCCGGAGCTTACCGTCCAGCAGGGACACCGCGTCGCCGATGCGGCGGCGGTACTCCGCCTCATCCGGGCCGTCCGGACGGCAGAAGCCGTCGCACTTGCCCATGTGGAAGTTCAGGCATGGCCGCTCCCGGCCGATGTCCCGGGGGAATTTCCGTCCGCAGGTGGGCAGTCGCAGCGCGCCGCACACCGCCTCGATGGCCAGATGGGTCTCCCGCCGCCCGCCGTAAGGGCCGAAATACCGCGCCCCGTCGTCGGCAGCCCGGGCAGTCAGAGAAAAGCGGGGGTAGGGGGACTTCACGTCCAGCCGTACAAAGGGATAGCCCTTGTCGTCCTTCAGCAGGATGTTGTACCGGGGCATATGGCGCTTGATGAGAGAGTTTTCCAGGATCAGGGCCTCGAACTCCGTGGAGACAAAAATGGTGTCGAAATGGTCCACCTGGGACACCATGGCCCGGGTCTTTTCGTTGTGGGAGGCAGTGTCCTGGAAATATTGGCTGACGCGGTTTTTCAGCTTTTTGGCCTTGCCCACATAGATCACCTTACCGGTTTTGTCCATCATCAGATAGACCCCCGGGGCCAGAGGCAGATCGTTGGCCTTCTGCCGCAGCTCATCCTTGGTCATGGCGACCCTCCTTTCAGGGTTTTCCCCAGTATAGCACGTTTACCACCGGAAAGGAAGTTTACATTTTCCTCGACAGAAGGTATAATAGGGGGAAAAGACACCACTAAGGAAAGAGGGAGAATCCGTATGCATAACAAATGGAACAGCGCCAACGTGGATCAGGTGCTGCTGCGAAAAGGGGAGGAACATCTGCTGTACCGGGGCCCGGAGGGCAGCGTGGTCCGGAATGACCACCTGGTCATGAGCGATATCGCCGACGGACCGGCTCTGGCGGCGCTTCTGCGCCGCCTGGGGCTGGAAAACGGGGGGCTTTTCTGCGTCCCCCAGGGGGCCAGTGACGAGGTGGCCCGGGCCTTTAGCCTGAAAAAGGGCGTCCCCTGCACCCAGTGGGTCTATGGCGAAAGCCAGCCGCCCCGGGTCCCCGCCGCGGAGGTGCGGCCTATAACGGAGGAATACCTCCCCCTGTGCGCCGCCCACTATCACCCGGAGGACGACGAGGCGGCATATCTGCGCAGCCGGATGGAGGCGGGGCAGCTATGGGGCCTGTTTGAAGATGGGCAGCTGGCGGCTTTCATCGGTGTGCACCACGAGGGCAGCATGGGCATTTTAGAGGTCCTGCCGGAGTATCGCCGCCGGGGCCTGGCCATGGCCCTGGAGGGCTGGCTGATCCGGTGGCACCTGGAGCGGGGCTGGACCCCCTTCTGCCATGTGTATGAGGACAACCCCGCTTCCCACGCCCTGCAGAAAAAGCTGGGCCTGACTCCGGCCCCGGAGCAGGTGGTGTGGCTGCATCGTCCCCACGGGGAGGACGAGGAATGACCGCCATTGCAGCCGTCTGCGAAAACGGCGGCATCGGCCGGGAGGGGGCTCTGCTGTTTCACATCCGGGAGGACCTGCGGCGATTCCGGCAGCTGACCCTGGGGAAAACCGTGGTCATGGGCCGCCGGACCCTGGAGAGTCTCCCCGGGGGCCGGGGCCTGCCGGACCGGCGGAACCTGGTGCTGACCCGGGATCTGGATTTCACCGCCCCGGGGGCGGAGGTGATCCATGACCTGGCGGAGGTGCCGGAGGACGCGGTGGTCATCGGCGGGGAAAGCGTGTACCGGCAGCTGCTGCCCCGGTGCAGCACCGTGTATCTGACGAGGATTTTCGCCGCGCCCCAGGCCGACGCGTTTTTCCCCGATTTATCCCGGGACAGCGCGTGGACAGAGGCGGAACAAAGCGAGACATTTACCTCCGGCGGCGTGTCATTCCAATATGTGACCTACCGCCGGAAATAAGAACGAAGGGGGCGGTCTTATGGCAGACCTGGGCACCAATGTGCGATATATCAAGGGCATCGGCGAGGCCCGGGCCGCCGCCCTGGAAAAGCTGGGCATTACCACCCTGGGGGACCTGATCGCCTATTTTCCCCGGGGGTATGAGGACCGGACCCAGGTCCGGCCCATCCGGGAGCTGACCGCCGGGGAGAGCGTGTGCGTCCGGGGCATGGTGGCGGCGGACCTGACGGCCTATCGCATTTCTGGAGGCCGCACCATCGCCAAGACCCGGGTGGTGGACGACAGCGGATCCCTGGACCTGGTGTTTTTCAACATGGAGCACCGGCGGGACGCCCTGCACCAGGGGGATGTGTGCGTCTTTTTCGGCAAGGTGGAGGACAATCTGCGGCGCAAGCAGATGATCAACCCCCTGTTTGAGCCGGAGGGGCGGCAGCAGGTCACCGGGCGCATCATGCCCATCTATCCCCTGACCGCCGGAGTCACCCAGGGGCTGATGGCCCGGGCGGCCCGCCAGGGGCTGGACGCCTGCCGGGAGCTGCTGCCGGATGTGCTGCCGGATGAGGTTCGGCAGGCCCACAAGCTGTGTTATGTAAACTATGCATATGAGAACATCCACTTTCCCGCCTCGCCGGAGGCTCTGGAGGTGGCCCGGCGGCGGCTGGTGTTCGAGGAGCTGTTCCTGCTGACCTGCGGCCTGCAGCTGCTGCGGCAGCGGCGGCGGGATGTGGCAGGCCCGGCCTGCCGTCGGATGAGCATGGAGCCCTTTTACCGGCGGCTGCCCTTTGCCCTGACCGGGGCACAGCGCCGGGCCATTGCCGACGCCGTGGAGGACATGGTGTCCGGCAAGCCCATGAACCGCCTGTGCCAGGGGGACGTGGGCAGCGGCAAGACCGTGGTGGCGGCCTTGGCGTTCACGGTCTCGGTCTCGGTGTGCAGGTCAGCAGTCAGAGTCTCGGCGTTGTTCACGGTCTGATCGTTGCGCTCGGTCTCGGTAACGGTGACGTTGATCTTGTCCAGAGCGGTGGGATCCTTGACGGTGAAGGTCAGGGTGGCCACGGTGGAACCGGCGGTCACGCCGTTGAGGTCCACATAGCCCAGGGTGACCTTGCCGGAAGCATCCTTGTAGGAGCTGTACTGGGTGTTGAAGGCCACGTTGGTCAGGGTCAGGTTGGCGGCATCGTAATCCACGGTGAACAGGCCGTTGGTGGCAGCATCCTTGGCCAGGACGTTGACGGTGACGGTCTTCTCATCCGCGGACACGGTGACGTTGGAGGCGGTGGCGTTCTCAGCAGCGTCGCCCATGGGCAGGTTCACCACGGCAGCCACGGGGGCAGCGGTGTTCAGGGAGCCCTTGGCAGCCTGGGTCTCGGCGCCGTTGTAGCGCTGGATCTGAGCGGGGGTCATCTCCACAGCCTGAGCGGTGTGGACGGTGGTCTTGCTCATGGCAGCGTTCACGGCCTTGGCGGCGTCCTCATTGGCGTGGTACATGGTGCCCACCAGGGTGGCAGGCCACACGCCGTCGCCGAAGTTGCCGATGTCGGCAGCTTCCCACTTACCAGTGTCCTCATTCAGGAGGATGCGGTAGACATGGCTGGCGTCGCCGGTGAAGTTGGCCAGGTACAGAACCAGCTCCTGGCCCTCGACGGTGGCGTACAGGGAGTCATACAGGTCGCCGTCATCGGTGGGGTTGGCAGCGTAGCCAACGTTAGCCAGGTTGGACTCGATGATGCCGAAGGAGGCGCCCCAGGTGTCCTTGCCGGTCTTCTCATCCTTCGTGGGATAAACATTCATGGTCCAGATGTTGCCGGCGTCATCCAGCGCCAGGAACAGCTCGGTGTCGGTATCCTTCACGCCGTCTTTATCGGTGTCGATCTTGTTGGCACCCAGAGAGGTAACGGCGGTGAAGTAGGAAGCGTCGGCAAAGAGCCACAGATACAGTCC
Organism: uncultured Eubacteriales bacterium; assembly: GCA_900554275.1. Classification (GTDB taxonomy): domain Bacteria; phylum Bacillota; class Clostridia; order Oscillospirales; family Oscillospiraceae; genus Vescimonas. Next base: position 1,598 of record USGS01000009.1, on the reverse strand, counting down.
GAGGTCGAAAGCGGACAGATCCAGGTTATCCACCGGCTTGGGAGACATGAAGTAGGTGGCGTACACGCTGGCCAGCATGGGCTTGGCCTCGGTGGAGTAAACCAGGCTGTACTCCATATCCCACATGGGGATTTCGCCCTCGAAGCCGGGATAGGTAGCCAGGGTCTTGCCGGTATCCAGGTCCATCTTGTTGATGTTGAAGCTGCCATCCTGCAGATAGACGTCGCCGGTGCGGGCGTCGAAGGTGGAGGCAGACACGCTCTTGGTGGTTTCGAAGTTCACCAGCTTCTTCCAGGTGGTGTCGTGCTCCATATCCCAGGTGTAGAACTGGGCATCGCCGTTGGTATCCATCAGTGCGCCCACCAGGGTGGTGTCCACGGTCTGGACGGTGACCACGCAGGAGGCGGTGGCGGTGGGATCCTTGATGGAGGCCGCCGTGATGGTGGCAGTACCCTTGTTGACGCCGGTGATGATGCCGCGCTCGTTGACGGTGGCGACAGTCTCATCGGAGGACTTCCAGGTCACGCCATCGGGCTTCACGCCGAAGGGGCTGACCTCAGCGTTCAGAGCAGCAGTGCCGCCCTTGTACATCTTGATGGACTGCTTATCCAGAGTCACGGACACGGGGCCGCTGAGCTCTTCCTTGTTGAGGTTGATCTTGTAGGTGGCGGTGTTGTCGGCGTAGTCGGCGACCTGAATGTACAGGTGATCCACGCCCTCGGCCTTGCTCAGATCCAGGGAGATATCCGTGGCAGCGCCCTCGGCAGCACCCTCGGGGGAGCCGGCGGTGCGGTCCAGAATGGACATCTTGTCATAGTCGATCAGGAAGGCGGCCGCCACATAGCGGTTGTCCTGAGCGGTCAGGACCAGGCTGCGGGTGCCGGTCTCAACGTCTTCCTTGAAGTACACGTTGGACAGGACAGGCTCGGTCCGGTCGATGAAAGCGGTGTAGATCTCGGTGGTCGCCGTATCCTTAACAAACCAGTTGGTGGTGGCATTGCCCTCGGCATCGTAGGTCACATAGTACTCGGGAGCCTCGGTGACCTTGACGGTGATCTTCTCACCCTCAGCAGCCTTGGTGGGGGCATTGTTGATACCGATGTAGCCCTGAGCATTGCGCCAGCTGCCGCCGTTGCTGTAGTAGTAAGCGCCAGCGGTGGGAGAACCGGACGCCTTATCATAGTAGACAGTGCCGTTCTCGCCGGTGATGGTCGCCCGGGAATCCGCAGCGTTGCGGATCAGGGAGAAGGTAGCACGGGCAAAGACGGTGGTGTCGGGGTTGATGGCGGCGCGGTTGGGATCATAGGTCTCATCCACGTAAGGATTGCCGCCGAAGTAGTACATGCCGGAATCGCCAGCGTACTGGACGGTCAGGGCCTGATACTTGGTGGCGTTCTTGTTGTAGGCGTACATGTAAGGCACACGGGACTCGGTCTTGGCCTCATGATACTCCAGATAGCTGCCGATATCGAACATGGAGGGATCGGTCCAGCTGCCGTAGTAGCCCAGGACGGGGATGGAGTGGCTGTCGCCCTTGACACCCTCGGCGGAGGCAACCTCGTCGGCGTACACATAACCCTCGACATAGGTGCCGGTGT
>USGS01000008.1 GCA_900554275.1 uncultured Eubacteriales bacterium | reverse complement strand
TTCAGGTCCTCCCGCTGGAGGTTTTCGATCATGGCCAGCTCCATGGCTTTGCGGTCGTCGGCCTCGATGACGATGGCGGGGACTTCCGTCAGCCCGGCCATCCGGGCGGCCCGCCAGCGCCGCTCACCGGCGATGATCTGATAGTACCCGGACTGGAGCTTGCGAACGGTCAGAGGCTGGATGATACCATGCTGCCGGATGGACTCCGACAGGTCTGCCAGCGCGTCGGGGTCAAAGGCTTTTCTGGGCTGGGTGGAGCAGCTCTCCACCTGGCTGATGGGCAGCAGCAGGGAGGAGCGCTCGTCGTCGCTTGTCAGCACATTGTCGCCTAACAGCGCGCCCAGACCCTTGCCCAGGCCTTTCATTTGGTTTGCCATAGGATGCTCTCCTTTCAGCGGTTCTTTTGCAGGAACTCCGCCGCCAGCGCCGTATAGGCATCCGCGCCGCGGCAGGTACGGTCGTAGGCGGTGATGGGCTTGCCATGACTGGGCGCCTCGCTGAGCCGTACGTTCCGGGGGATGACGGTGGCGTACACCTTCCCGCCGAAGAAGCGCTTGAGCTCCTGGGCCACCTGAATGCTCAGGTTCGTCCGCCCGTCGTACATGGTCAGCAGCACGCCCTCGATGTCAAGGCTCGGGTTCAGGCTGCGCCGCACCAGCCGCACGGTGTTCATCAGGTCGCTCAGCCCCTCCAGCGCGTAATACTCACCCTGCACCGGCACCAGCAGTGTGTTGGCGGCGCACAGCGCGTTCAGCGTCAGAAGCTCCAGCGACGGCGGGCAGTCGATAAAAATGAAGTCGTAGTTCTCCGCCACCTGCCGCAGCGCCGCCTTGAGCAGGAACTGCCGGTCCGGCAGGTTGATCAGCTCCACGCCCGCGCCGGCCAGTGCCTTGCTGCTGGGCAGCACGTCTCCGTAGGGGGTGGTGACGATGAGCTGGGCCGTGTCCACGCCGTTGATGAGCGCGTCGTACACGCCGTTGCTGGTGGTCTTGTCCACACCCATGCCGCTGGTGGCGTTGGCCTGCGGGTCAAAGTCGCACAGCAGCACGCGCTTCCCGGCGGCCTTGACGGCAGCGGCCAGGTTGACGCAGGTGGTGGTCTTGCCCACGCCGCCCTTCTGATTTACGATCGCAATAGTCTTTGCCACGGCAGTTCACCTTTCTGTCTCTTTCTCATTCCAGTAGTATATACCACAGGTGCGGTGTGTTTCAAGTTTTTTTGAAGGACTTTTACAAAAAAATACGGAATGTTTCACGTGAAACGTAAAAAAGCGGCGGCTGTTTCACGTGAAACAGCCGCCTTCCTGTTCAAATCAGCACCACGCCGTCCAGTGGCGGCAGCGAAAGGCGCAGCTGCCCGTTTACCGCTAAAAACCGCTGCCCAGTCAGGCCATCCTCCGCCGTGCCGCGCGGCCACGGCAGCATCAGCGTCAGTGCCTCGTCCCCGGCGTTCAAGGCGACCATCGTCGTCTCGCCCTCATGCTCCCGGGTAATGACCAGCCCGCCGCCCTGGGCGTAGATATAGGTAAGGCTGCCCGATTGCAATGACCTTCGTTCCTTCCGCAGCCTGCCCAGAGCGCGGAAAAAGTCCAGCAGCCCGGTATCCTCCCGCCCCCAGGGGTACGTCCCCCGGTTCAGCGGGTCCTCAAAGCCCTGCATCCCGGCCTCATCGCCGTAGAACAGCGTGGGCGAGCCGGGGAAGCCGTACAGCAGCATCCCGGCCAGCCGCAGCTTGGCCCGTCCGCGGGCCAGCTGGGCGGGAGAGAGGGCAAAGGCCGCCCGTTCCTCCTTGGCGGCAGGGATATGCTCTGCGCCCAGCAGCGTCAGGATGCGGGGCGTGTCGTGTGTGCCCAGAAAGTTCATCGCGCCGTAAAACGCGGCGGGTGGATAATTGGCCCGCAGCGTCTCCATGCTCTCCCGGAACTCTGCCGCGTCGCCGCCGCCCAGCCACCGCAGCAGCGCTGTGCGGAGCGGGTAGTTCATCAGCCCGTGGGTCTCCCGGCCCAGCAGATACCGCCGCCGCTGGGAATAGGCGACCTTATTGCTGCCGTCCTCCCACACCTCGCCCAGCAGGTAGCCATCCGGCTTTTCATCCTCGATGGCGCGGCGGATACCGGCGATGAAGTCACCGGGCAGCTCGTCCGCCACGTCCAGCCTCCAGCCGTCCGCACCGCACCGCAGCCAGTGCCGTACCACGCTGTCCTCGCCCTTGAAGATGAACTGCCGGTAGGCGGGCCGCTGCTCGTTGACGGCGGGCAGCGTTTTCACGCCCCACCAGGCGTCGTAGTCCGTGGGCCAGGGGTGGAAGCTGTACCAGTCGTAATAGGGGGAGTCCTGACTCTGGGCCGCCCCAAGCTCCGGATAGAAGCCGTCCGCATTGAAATACCGGCTTCTCGACCCGGTGTGGTTGAACACGCCGTCCAGCATCACCCGCATCCCCCGTTTGTGGGCCTCCCGGCATAGGGTGCGGAAGGTCTCCTCATCGCCCAGCAGCGGGTCGATGGCGCGGTAGTCGGCGGTGTCGTAGCGGTGGTTGCTGGCGGCCTCAAAAATGGGGTTCAGATACAGCGTGGTCACAGACAGGCTCTGCAAGTAGTCCAGCTTCTCCGTGATGCCCGCCAGCGAACCGCCGAAAAAGTCCCGGTTGGTGATCTGCCCGTCCTCATCAGGGCGGAACACGGGCTGGTCGTCCCAGCTCTCGTGCAGCCACCGGCGGCCCAACATGCCCGACACGTCCGGCGTGCCGGTGCGGCGGAAGCGGTCCGGGAAGATCTGATACGTCACGCCCCGGCCGAACCAGTCCGGCGTGGCGGTGTCCTCATACACCGTCAGCTGCCAGCGCTCCGCGCCGTCCCTGTCGGGCCGCAGGCCGTTTTTGCCCAGATAGGACAATGTGCCGTCCCACCGGGTCAGCCGGAACACGTACCAGCACAGCTCGCCCTCGCCGGGGACGGTGTACGTGCCGGCGAAGCCGCCCTCCGCCGGGGGCAGGGGACATACGTCCTCCGCACCGGCAAACTCCCGGTATACCAGCAGCTCGCAGCCGCAGAACGTATCGTCAAAAAGGGTAAAACGCACCTCGGTGCTGCAGGGCGCAGCACCGAAGGGCGTTTTGCATCGTGTATCGCGGGGATCGAAATAGGTTTCCATAGTGTACCTCGCTTACTGCAGCAGGGTGTTCTCTCCCGTGGTGACGCTGCTGCTGCCCCGGGAGAACCAGGCGTTGATAATGTCCACGGCGGCGTTGGCCAGCAGGCTGCCGCTGCCGCCCTTTTCCACCACAATGGCCACGGCGATCTCCGGATCATCGTAGGGGGCGTAGGCCACGAACACGCCGTTGGCAATATCCGTACCCACCTGGGCCGAACCGGTCTTCGCGCCGGCCTCCACCATGCACCGGGAAAAGGCGGAGGTCAGGGAATCGTGGGTCAGGTCGTGCATACCCTTTGTCACCGCCGCCATGGTGCTGTCGGAGATGTTCATGTCATTTAGCGGTTTTTCGTCATAATTATAAATTAACCGTGAATTATCATACGATTTCACACTCTTCAGCAGGTGCGCCGCATAGTGCTCGCCGCCGGATACCAGCGTGGCCACATAGTTGGCCAGCTGGAGAGGGGTAAAGGCGTTGTAGGACTGGCCAATGGCGGCGGTGATGGTCTGGCCGTCGGTCCACTCCCGGTCGTGGGCCTCCGCCCACTCCGGGGAGGCCAGCACGCCGCTGACGTCGCCGATCTCGATGCCGGTGGACTGGCCCAGACCGAACTGGCTGGCGTAATTGTCCAGGCGGGCGATGCCGGTGAGCCGGCCCACCTCGTAATAGAAGTAGTTGCAGGAGTCCACAATGGCCTGGCTCACATTGATGCGCCCGTGGGTCATGCGGGCCTGCCGCCAGATCCAGCACGCGGGCTGGGGGTCTTTGTAGTAGGTGTAAACGCCCCGGTCCTCGATGACGGTGGAGGGGGTGATGACGCCGCTCTCCAGCGCCGCCACGGAGGTACACAGCTTAAACGTTGAGCCGGGTGCGTAAATGCCCTGGGTGGCCCGGTTGAACATGGGCAGCCTGTCGTCCTCCACCAGGGTTTCATAGTTCTGGTTGAATGTCTCCAGGTCGTAGCTGGGATAGCTGGCCATGGCCAGCACCTCGCCGTTGCCCACGCCCATCACCACCGCCGCACCGCCGCGCTGATAGCTGTCCTTGTCCATCATGCCCTCGATGGTGCTGGCCAGCGTCTGCTCCGTCACGGCCTGCAGGTCGATGTCCAGCGTCAGGGCCACCGTGCCGCCGGGCTGGGGCTCGCGGGTATACAGCTCGCCGGGGAGCTTGCCGTTCTCATCGGTGGTCACCAGCCGTCTGCCGTCCTTGCCGTGGAGATAGTCCTCAAAGGCCTTCTCCACGCCGTCCTTACCCACCAGGTCGTTCATGGCGTAGCCCCTGTCGGCATAGCCCACGTACCCGGTCTTCTCGTCGCTGCTCCATTCCTCCTGCCAGATCGGGCCGATGGTGCCCAGGATGTGGCTGGCCAGCTTGGTGTTATACACGCGGGCAGAGGCGGTCTTGATGGTCACGCCATCGAAATGCCCGTCGGTGATCTGGCTGATGACCTCCGACGACACGTCCTCGGCGAAGGTATAGCTGCTGCGGCTGTCCAGCTCATAGCGCACCCCGGCGATGTCCCGGGCCTGGCTCACGGTGCAGCTGGCGTCGATGCCGTACAGCTCCCGCAGCGCCTCCAGCAGCTCCGCAGCGTCAGCGTTCACCGGCAGCTTCCGCTTTTCCAGATAGGACTGGAAGCTGGCGCTGCGGGCGGCCACCTTCAGCTGCGGCACAGGGCCGGTGGTCATGGGCAGGGAGTCGCTCCACGCCGTGTCCGTGTCCCGGCACAGGTCGATCAGCCGCAGAATGGCCGCGTTCAGCGATGCGTCGTCCTTCTTGAACTCGCTGCGGTCGAACACCAGCGTATAGGCCAGCCGGTTGGACACCAGCACCTTTCCGTTCCGGTCGGTGATGATGCCACGGGAGGCCGTCACCGTCTCGCTGGAGGCGTTGCTGGCGATGGACTTGGCCCGGTTCTCACTGCCGTGCACCACCTGCGCGTCGTACAGCACGGCGGCGAACAGCAGCAGAAACGCGGCGAAAAAGCCCAGCAGCAGCCGGACGCGCCGTTTTGTGGGATGGGGATTTTGTATCATGGAAGGCTCCTCTCACTGTGGGTCAATTCCGGGGTCAGTCCCGCTGTGTGGCCAGACAGACCTTGCGGAACGGATAGTGGGCCAGCACCGTCAGGGGCAGGGACAGCAGCGCCTCCTTGCCCGCCAGCATCGCTGCCGCCGATGCGTCCACGGGCTGGCTGCCCGCCAGCACCGCCAGATGCAGCAGACTGCATACCGCCAGCGATACCGCCGTGGCGGCCAGAGAGCATACCAGTCCCGCCGCCACCAACCGGCCCGACAGCAGCCACGCCAGTGCGCCGCTGAGGAGAAACGCCAGCGTGTAGAAGCAGGGCAGTCCCGTCACCGGCGACAGCAGGTCGCACACCAGCCCGAAGAATACGGAGAACAGCAGCGCCGCCTCGTCCCGCTCCAGCGTCACCGGGATCACGGCGATGGCCGGCAGCAGGAAGGGATGCACGCCCCAGAACTCCACCCGCACCAGCAGCAGACCCTCCGCCAGCACCAGCGCCAGGGCGCACAGACCGTACAATATCCACTTTTGTATCATGGCACGGCGGGTCATAAACAGTCTCCTTCGTTATTCGATCACGTCGAAAGCCGTGATGATATACAGATCGTGCAGGTCGTTCAGGTCGCACCGGGGCGACAGCACCGCATAGCGGGCCAGGCCGCCGTCGTCGGTGCGTACCTCGTCCACCGTGCCGATGACCAGCCCGGAGGGGTAATAGCCGCCCAGGCCCGACGTCACCACCAGGTCGCCCTTGATCAGGTTGGCGGAGTCGGACAGGTATTGCAGCTTCACCTTGCCCTCGCTCATCAGGGACAGGTCGCCGCCGGCCACCGCCGTCTCCTCCGTCCGGAACACCATAGCGCCGAACTGGGCCTCCGTGTCCGCCAGCGTGGCCATGCGGCACCAGTTCAGTCCCACATCCGTCACCACGCCTGCCAGATTGCCGCTGCTGTCCACCGCGCAGTTGCCCACGGCCACGCCGTGCTGGCTGCCCCGGTTCAGCACCACCGTGCTGGCCCAGTTGGACACGTCCCGCTGGGTCACACGGGCTGCCTCGAACTGCAGGTCCGTGCGCTGCTGCCGCAATCCCAGCAGCTGCCGCAGGTCCTTGTTCTCATCGGCGGCGTTCTGGGCCTTCCGCAGCTCGTCCTCCAGCTCCGCCACCCGGCGGTTCAGCTCCGCGTTCTTCTCCTGAAGCTGCTCCACGCTCTCGAATCGGTCGCCAATGCCGGTGAACCAGTCCGCCACCGCTGTTCCGGCGGTGCGAAACGGCGACGCGATCACGCCCAGCGCATCGTGGAGAAACCCTGTGCCTGAGCCCAGGGCCGACACGATGCACAGCGCCACCGCGATGGTGGCCGCCGCGGCCAGCAGCCATATTCCCGTTTTCGTAAAAAATCGCTTCATAATGACCTCAAATCATCCCAGCAGCTTCACACCGAACTCCGCCAGCATCCGGCTCAGCAGCAGCACCGGCAGGCCCATCACGTTGAAGAAATCCCCGTCGATGCGCTCCACCAGCAGCGCCCCCTGCCCCTGTACGCCGTAAGCCCCGGCCTTGTCCATAGGCTCGCCGCCGGCAATATACGCCCGCAGCTCCGCCTCCGAGGCGGGCCGGAAATATACCTCTGTCCGCTGGGCGCGGGTCAGCGCCCTGCCGCCCTGCCGCACCGTCACGCCGGTGCACACCGCGTGGTGATGGCCCTGCAGGGCTGTCAGCATGGCCAGCGCCTCCGCCTCGTCGGCGGGCTTGCCCAGCTTTTTATCGTCCAGAAACACCATGGTGTCGGCGGTGATGACGATCTCATCCTCCGCCGCCTCCACCGCCTGGGATTTCTCCCGGGAGATGTAGCACACCGTCTCCTCCGGCGTCAGTCCGGCGGGGAAATACTCCTCCACCTCCGGCACGCGGACATCGAACTCTGCCACGCCGATGCGGCGCAGCAGCTCCTGCCGCCGGGGCGACCCGGAGGCCAGTACGATCCTCGCCATGTCTGTCACCGTCCCGTCGAGCCGAAGCCGCCCGCGCCCCGGTCGGTGTCGTCCAGCGCCGACACCTGCACCACCGTGGGCTGCACCACCGGCGTCACCATCAGCTGGGCGATGCGGTCGCCGGGCTGCACCGTATAGGCGCTCTGCCCCAGGTTTACCAGCCCCACGCCGATCTCCCCCCGGTAGTCGCTGTCGATAACGCCCACGCCGTTGCTCAGGCACACGCCCTGCTTAATGCCCAGCCCGCTGCGGGCGAACACCAGCGCCACATAGTCCGCCGACGGCAGGGCGATGGCGATGCCCGTGGGGATCAGCGCCCGCGCCCCGGCCTCCAGCGTCACCGGTGCGTCGATGCAGGCGCACAGATCCATGCACGCTGCCCCGGCGGTGGCGAATTTCGGCAGGGGTATCTCTGTCCCGATCTTAGGGGACAGGGCTTTTATCTTCAGCTCCATAGTCGTGTTTTACTCCTTAAATCCAATACGAATAGTATAATGATATAAACAATATACGGATAGTATCACTCCACGCCCCGGTAGAACAGCCCTCTCGTCACGTCCGTCCCGGCTGTGACCTGACCGCTCCGATGTGCTCGCAGCACGGCGGCGCACTCCTCCGGCGTCTCTGTGGTGAACCGCAGCCGCCCGTAGGCCAGGCCGCAGCGGAACACCTCCGGCTTATCCGCCAGCACCAGCGTCTTGCCGTTTTCGATCTCGCACCGGCAGCCGTAGCCGCACAGCACCGGGAACTGCGCTCCCGTGCGGTCCGTCAGCACGCTGCCGCCGCCGTGGGCGCAGCCCACTGCGTTCTTCGTCATGCAGTTCTCCGTCACCATCAGCGGCAGCCGCCCGTAGATAACGGCCTCGCAGGGGACGTACTTCGCCAAATCCCGCACCTGCTGCCACCGCAGCTCAAAGCTCACCGCCGCAGAGGTCAGCCCCTGCTCCTGCCAGAAGCGCAGCGCCCGGCTGTTGTAGATATTCAGCCCGTAGTCGCCCCGCAGCGTTTTGCCCAGCCCCTCCACGATGGGCAGATGGCCCAGGTTGCCGATGGCCACGGACGATACCTCACTGTGTCGGGCCAAAATGTCCCGGAAAACCCTTTCGTCCGCCGTGCGGAATATGCGGGGCAGCACGGCACAGAGCTCCGTCTGCCCCGCATAGGGGGACAGATCCATGGTATCCAGCAGCTCCGCCGGAATATACACGATGGCCGGCTTTTCCGCCAGCAGCTCCGCCGTCAGCTGGTCCGCCCGCGCAATGGAGCAGGTGAACTCCATCTCTAACCCGCCCGTCGGTGCGTCCGGCAGGGGGGAGGGGGCGCATACCCGGCGCTCCGGGATGTCCGTCCGCCGCTTCGCCAGCTCGTCCAGCAGCTCCCGCCGCAGCGCGTTCACCGCGCTGGCGGACACCATCAGCCCCTCGTCCAGCTCTATTTCAATATGATCCGCCGCGAACACCGTGCCGCCGGTCTTGGCCAGCCGCTGCCGCAGCTCCTCCGCTGTCACGGCGCGATTGCGCGCCTCCTCCGGCATCTCGCCTGTCGCCAGGACAAAGGTCACGCCGTTCCGGACGGCGCAGGCGCCGCCCAGACGCACCGGCTCGCCCCGGCGCACCGTCAGGCGGAGGTTCACCGGGATCTTCCGGTTCTCTTTTCCGTTTTCATACACCGCCCGGGCCTGCTGGAAAAGCTCCTTCGGCTCGGGGGCGTTCTCCGGTCTTGTGCCGAACATGGCCTTTCCCTTGCGGCCCAGCCAGTACCCGTCGGTGAACCCGCTGCGGGAGAATGCCTGCTCCAGCGCGGCGCTCTCCGCCGTCGTGGGGCGGCGCTGCTCGTCCAGCAGCCGGCGGTAAATGCCCGTCACCACCGCCACGTACTCAGGCCGCTTCATCCGGCCCTCGAGCTTCAGGCACGCCACGCCCATGCGCTCCATGTCCTGTAAATAGTCGGACAGGTTGGCATCCTTCAGACTCAGGGGATAGTCCCCGCCGCAGGGCGCGTTCACACCGTAGGGCAATCGGCAGGGCTGGGCGCACGCGCCCCGGTTGCCGCTGCGCTGCCCCAGCACGGCGCTCATCTCGCACTGGCCGGAGTAGCACATACACAGCGCCCCGTGGCCGAATATCTCGATCTCCGCGCCGCACCCGGCGCAGATCTCCGCCACCTCGCTGCGGCTCAGCTCCCGGGCCAGCACCACCCGCTCCATGCCCAGCTTCTCCGCCTCCCGCGCACCGCCCAGGGTGAACAGGCTCATCTGGGTGCTGGCGTGGATGGGCAGGTCGGGCACGGTCTCCCGCGCCAGCGTCAGCAGCCCCCAGTCCTGCACCAGCACCGCGTCCACGCCCATATCGCTGGCCTTCCGCAGCGTGTCCGCCGCCTTGTCCAGCTCCCGGTCGGTGAGCAGCGTGTTCAGCGTCAGAAACACCCTGACGCCCCGTAAATGGCAATACTCCACCGCCGACGCAAATTCCTCGTCGGTGAAGTTTTTGGCGCTCCGCCGCGCGTTGAACGCGCCAAAGCCCATATATACCGCGTCCGCGCCGCTCTGCACGGCGGCGATCAGCGCCTCATAGCCCCCGGCGGGGGCGAGCAGCTCCATCATCCGCGGCGGTTCTGATTCTGCTGATTTTGCAGCTTGCGCCGCAGCTCGGCGGCCTCACTCTTAGCCTGGCTGGCCTCGTCCAGATACGTCTTCAGCTGCCGCCGCAGGTTTTCCGAGCCGTCCTGCGCCTTGCAAAGCTGGTCGGCCAGATTTACCGCCGCCAGCACCGCCGCGTTGTCCCGGCTCATGTGGGCGCTGTCCATCAGCTCGCGCATCTCCTTGTCCACCATCGCGCCCACCTTTTCCATGTAGGCGGCGTCCTCCTCCGCGATCAGGGTGTATTCCGTTCCGCAGATGGTCATGGTCACACGGTTCGCCATACGTAAGGCCCTCCTTTATATCTTCGTATCTCCGGTATACAGATACCTATTCATCATCCATTATAGCACAATTTTCCCCGCTGAAAAGGCTATTTTGCCGAAACCCGGAAATTTGTAAAAACCCCGCTTTACGAACAGCGGCTTTTCATGTAAAATAGGGTCGAATAACACGAGGAGGCGTCGCCATGGCCGGCTATATCCTGCGGGGCGGACAACAGAATATCTCCCTGCCCGCCGATGCGCTGGACAAGCTGCTGCAAAGCGGCCAGGGCGACGCGGCGCTTCTCTACCTGGCGCTCCAGCGCTTTGGCCGGGGCGTTACGCCGGAGGAGCTGGAAAAGGCGCTGCCCATCAGCCGATTGCGTATCGACGCGGCGGAGCAGGTGCTCCAGCAGCTGGGCCTGCTGCCCCGTCCCGCCGCCGCGGCCGTCCCCGCCCCGTCGGAGGAGCGGCCTGTCTACTCCGCCGACGACATCTCCGCCCTGCTCCAGGACAACGAGGGCTTCCGCCTTCTGCTGCCCCAGGTGGAGCAGCAGCTGGGTAAAAAGCTCCGCACTCCGGATCTGCAGATCCTGGCGGGGCTGTATGACGACCTGGGCCTGCCCGCCGATGTGGTCTACCTGCTGGTGTGCCACTGTGTGGAGCGGGCCAAGCGCCGCTGGGGCGAGGGCCGCCGTCCCACCCTGCGGCAGATCGAAAAGGAGGGCTACTACTGGGCGCAGCTGGGCATTTCCGACCAGACCAGCGCCGCCGCTTACCTGAAAAAATGGGCGCAGCGGGAGGAGAAGTCCGCCGCCTATATGCAGGCCCTCCACCTGCCCCAGCGGCAGATGGTGGAGGCGGAGCGCCGCTACATCGCTGACTGGATGGAGCAGGGCTTCCCGCCGGAGACGGTGGCCCTGGCCTATGAGCGGACGGTGTTCTACAAGAAGGACCTGAACTGGCGCTATCTCAACGGCATCCTCCGCCGCTGGCACGAAAACGGCTGGCACACGCCCCAGCAGGTGCAGCGGGGCGAGGAAAAGAACCCGGCGGCCCAGCCGTCCAAGCCCGCCTCCGGCGGGGAGAAGGACGCCTGGATGCGGCGCTATATCAAGAGGTGAGACAGTATGGCATACGACGGTACTATCATGCAGCGGGCGCTGGCCCGCTTTGACCAGGCCAAGCAGCGCCGCGCCGACGAGCTGGAGCAGCGGCGGCGTCTCGCCTTTGCCCGTCAGCCCCGTCTGGCGGAGATCGACCGGGAGCTGCGGGGGACGATGGGCCGCATCGTCACCTCCGCCCTGCAGAAGGGCACTGACCCGCTGCCCGCCATCCGGGTGCTGCGGGACGAGAACCTGGAGCTGCAAAGGGAGCGTGCCGAGCTGCTGACGGCCATGGGCGAGCCCATCGACTATCTGGACGATGCACCCGCCTGCCCGCTGTGCGGCGACACCGGCTACCGCAAGGGGCAGGTGTGCGACTGCCTGAAAAAATACTATGCCCGGGAGCAGCTTAGGGAGCTGTCCCGCCTGCTGCCGCTGGGTGAGGCGTCCTTCGACAGCTTCCGCTTCGATTATTACGACGACGCGGTGTGGCCGGATTACGGCACGTCCCCCCGGGCCAACATGGAGCGGAACTTCGATGTCTGCCGGGACTACGCCTACCAGTTTTCCAAGGGCAGCGGCAGCCTGCTGCTGTCCGGCGGCACGGGCCTGGGCAAGACGTTCCTCTCCGCCTGCATTGCCCGAGTGGTCAGCGACGGCGGCTATTCCGTGGTGTACGACACGGCGGGCCGCATCTTCTCCCAGTTCGAGGAGGCCAAGTTCCGGGGCGACGCCGAGGGTGACGCCGACGCCAAGCGCTGTCAGCGCTGCGATCTGCTCATCGTGGACGACCTGGGCACGGAGATGACCACGTCCTTCGTCCAGAGCGCCCTGTACCAGCTGGTGAACGGGCGGCTGATGGAGGGGAAGGCCACCATTATCAGCACCAATTTAGCGCCGGAGGAGCTGGGCGCGCGGTACGGCGGGGCGGTGCTGTCCCGGCTGGAGGGGGAGTACGAGATCCTGCCCTTCTTCGGGGAGGACATCCGCCGGCTGAAGCGGCAGATGCAGTGAAAAGGTCCATAGGAAACGCAAAAAGACGGCTGCGGCCGTCTTTTTTCATGGCCGGCGGGATATGCAGATAAACATGATTTCCCGACGCTTTGCGCGGTGTTTCGCGGCACAGGATGTTGTAAAATAGTTGAAAACACATGGAAGCATATTGAAAAAGGCTGAAGAGTTTTCTTGAATGGAGGGGGAAAAACTTGAAACGGGAGCAAAAGTCGGAATTTCTGTCCAGCCGGGTGCGGTACATACCCGTGAACACCATCCGCCCCAACCCGCAGCAGCCCCGCCGCCGGTTCGACGAGGAAGGCCTGCGGGAGCTGGCGGACAGCATCGCCGCCTACGGCATATTGCAGCCGCTGACGGTGCGGGACAGGGGCGGCGTGTATGAGCTGGTGGCGGGGGAGCGGCGGCTGCGGGCCGCCCGGATGGCCGGACTGCGGCAGGTGCCCTGTCTGGTGGCCCAGGTAGGGGAGGAGGACGCGGCGCTGCTGGCGCTCATCGAAAATCTGCAGCGCCGTGACCTGGATTACATGGAGGAGGCCGCCGCCATCGCGTCGCTGATCCGGCGGTACGACCTGAGCCAGCAGCAGGCGGCGGAAAAGCTGGGCCGTTCCCAGTCCGCCGTGGCCAACAAGCTGCGGCTGCTGCGGCTGGAGGAGCCGGTGACGGCGGCGCTGCACCGCTACGGACTGACGGAGCGCCATGCCCGGGCACTGCTGCGGCTGGGCGACGGGGAGGAGCGCTTGCAGGCGGCGGAGCATATGGGCAGGCTGGGGCTGAACGTGGCCCAGGCGGAGGCGTACATCGACCGGCTGGTGGCGGCGAAGCAGGTCCAGCCGCCCCGGCGGCGGCCCACCTATATCATCAAGGACGTGCGGCTGTTCCTCAACAGTGTGGAGCGGGGGGTGCAGCTCATGCGGGGCGCAGGCGTGGGGGCGCAGGTGGCCCGGCAGGACACGGACAGCGAGATCTGTCTGACGGTGCGGATACCGAAAAGGGCATCCTCTCCGTCGTAACGGAATTGTAACCCTTTTTCTGCTTCTGTGCTGTATAATAGCCGTGCGGCGGCCGTTTTGTCTGATGGCCGCCGGCAGAAACGGAAAAAGGAGGGGACATGATGGGCGAAGAAAATAAGGTGTCCTCTGTGCAGGAAACAGGCGGCGGCAAGCGGATCGCCCCGGCGGAGAAGTCCCGCTCCGCCGGGAAAACGGCGGGGCTGGTCATCGGCATCGTGCTGGGCGTGCTGGTGCTGGGCTACGGCGCGGCCTGCGCTGCGGCCCAGATGGTATACGGCCACGCCGCGCTGCCCAACACCACGGTGCTGGGGCTGGACGTGTCCGGCATGAGCGCCCAGGAGGCGGAGCAGCTGTGGCAGGAAAAGGGCGCGGCAGCGCTGGAGAGCACCGCCATCGACCTGACCCGTGACGGACAGACCGTGGGCTCGGTGACGCTGGCGGAGCTGGGCGTGACGGTGAAGCCGCTGTATATCAGCCGGGCCGCCGGGTGCGACAGCGCCTCCGACCACCCGCTGACGGTGGTGGAGAGCGGCTGGGAGCTGCTGCGCAGCTACCTGCGCCCCACGGACGTGACGCCGCAGCTGGACGTGGACGGGGCAAAGCTCACCGACACCTGCGAGACGCTGGCCGACACGCTGGACTGCACGCTGGTGGACGGCAGCTATCGGCTGGAGAACGGTCAGGGGCTGTATATCACCAAGCCACGGGACGGCGAGAAGTTAGACGGCGGGGCGCTGCGGACGCTGCTGGAGCAGCGCCTGGCGGCGCGGGACCTGTCGCCGGCGGAGTGTGTGTATCAGGAGCGGCAGGCCGCCGCGCTGGATGTGCAGGCCCTCCACGACGAGTTGGAGGGCAAAACGGTCAGCGCCGTATGCGACAAGTCCACCGGCAGGCCCACCCAGTCCCATGTGGGCGTGACGTTCGACGTGGCGGCGGTGCAATCACAGCTGGATGCCGCCGCGCCGGGGGCGGAGTTTTTGGCCGACGCGGAGGTGCAGTTCCCCGCCGTGACCACGGAGGAGCTGGAGACGGCCATGTTCCGGGACGTGCTGGGGACGAGCACCACCAAGTGCGCCGGGCCGTGGGGACGCCATCAGAACATCAGGCTGGCGGCCAAGGCCATCAACGGCAACATCTATAACCCCGGCGAGGAGTTCTGGTACAATGCCGCCGTGGGCCAGCGGACGGAGGCCCGGGGCTTCCAGCCCGCCGCCGCCTATTCCGGCGGCAGGACCGTCACCTCCATCGGCGGCGGCATCTGCCAGGTGTCGTCCACGCTGTATTACGCCACGCTGCTCAGTGACCTGAAGATCGTGCTGCGGTATGCCCATATGTTTGACCCGGGCTATATGCCCGTTACCGGCTGCGACGCCACGGTGAGCTGGGGCGGGCCGGATTTCGCCTTCCGCAACGACACGGACTATCCCATCAAGATCGTCACCAGCTATAACGACGACACCAACGAGCTGACCGTGACCATCATGGGCACGAGGGTCAACGACAACTATGTGGTGATGACCAATCAGTTCCTGTCCTATTCGGAGTTCAAGGTCGTCTACAAGGAGGACGAGAGCGTTTCGCCCGGCGACCAGGTGGTGGACCAGTACGGCCACAACGGCTACGAGGTGCGGACGTACCGCAATGTGTACGACGGCGACGGGAAGCTGCTGCGCAGCACCGTGGAGGCCACCAGCGACTACGACCGGGGCGACAAGATCATTCTGGTCGCGCCGGGGGAGCTGCCGGCGTGAGGTGAATAGAAAAAGGACCGCCGAGGGCGGTCCTTTTTTGTGGGAAGAAAAGTGAAATTGACAGAAGAATGGCGGTTTGCTATAATGCACCGCAGGGGAGATCTGCTCCCAAACAACGGCAGGCGGTTTGGCTCACACCACCCGAAAGGGGGTGAGCTGATGCGGATTACTTTACATATCGGTATCTATACAGTTACCATCATCGTAAAGAGACGCGAAAACCGCCACTCTGCCAAGTGACGGTTTTCTTAAAACCAAAACCTTCATTTAGGAGTTAAACCGCTTGTCAGAGCAGGTCTCTCCTATCCCTATTATAACGGACCGGGGCGGTTTGTCAAGATGAAAAAGGAGGGCTGATGGCCCTCCTTTTTGCTCTGTTGGGGAAAACGCCTTACTTGATGACCTCGCCGGCGGCCTGCTTGGCGGCGATCTCCTTCATGGCGTCCTTGTGGCTCAGGTTCACGCGACCCTTCTCGTCGATCTCCGTGACCTTGACCCACATCATGTCGCCGATCTTGCAGGCGTCCTCCACCTTCTCGATGCGGTGATCCGCCAGCTTGGAGATGTGCACCAGGCCGTCCTTGCCGGGGGCAAGCTCCACGAACGCGCCGAAGGTCATGAGACGGACGACGCGGCCGTAGTACAGCTGGCCCACCTCGGGGACGAACACGATGTCGTCGATGCACTTCTTGGCGAGGGCGCAGCTCTCCGCGTCGGGGGAGGCGATGTGGATGGTGCCGTCGTCGTCGATGTCGATCTTTGCGCCGGACTCGGCCACGATCTTCTGAATGACGCTGCCGCCCTTGCCGATGACATCGCGGATCTTGTCGGGATCGATGTGCATGGTCAGCATCTTGGGGGCGTACTTGCTCACCTCGGGCCGGGGCTCGGCGATGCAGGGCAGCATGATCTGATCCAGGATCTGGCAGCGGGCGTCGTAGGTGATGTCCAGCGCGTTCTGAATGATCTCCATGGTCAGGCCGTCGTTCTTCAGATCCATCTGAATGGCGGTGATGCCCTTCTTGGTGCCGGCCACCTTGAAGTCCATCTCGCCGTGGAAGTCCTCCACGCCCTGGATGTCGATGAAGGTGGTGAAGCTGCCGTCATCGTCCTGGATCAGGCCGCAGGAGATGCCGGCCACAGGGGCCTTGATGGGCACGCCGGCGTCCATGAGGGCCAGGGTGCTGCCGCAGATAGAGCCCTGGGAGGTAGAGCCGTTGGAGGACACCACCTCGGACACCACGCGGATGGCGTAGGGGAACTCCTCCACGGGAGGAATGACGGGCAGCAGAGCGCGCTCGGCCAGCGCGCCGTGGCCGATCTCGCGGCGGCCGGGGCTGCGGGCCGGCTTGGCCTCGCCCACGGAGTAGCCGGGGAAGTTGTAGTGGTGCATATAGCGCTTCTCGGTCTCTTCCCAAATGGTGTCCAGCTTCTGATTGGCGGACAGGGTGTCCAGGGTGCAGACGGACAGCACCTGAGTCTGACCGCGGGTGAACAGGCCGCTGCCGTGGACGCGGGGCAGCACGCCCACCTCGGCGTCCAGCGGACGGATCTCGTTCTTCTGGCGGCCATCCACGCGATGGCCCTCCAGCAGCCATTTCTTGACGATCATCTTCTGGAACTTGTAGGTGATCTCCTCCAGGTACTGGTCCATGTTGGGATACTCTTCCAGGTACTTGTCGTGCCACTTCTCGATCATGGCGTTCCAGCGCTGCTCGCGGACGTTCTTGTCGTCGGTGTCCATGGCGGCCTTGGCCTCGTCCATGAAGTCGGCGGTGATCTTGTTGAACAGCTCGTAGTCGAAGTCGGCGTGGGGATAGTCGAACTTGGGCTTGCCGATCTCGGCCACCATCTGATTGATGAGGGCGATCTGCTTCTGATTCTCCTCGTGGGCCTGCTTGATGGCCTCGAACATGATGGCGTTGGGCACCTCGTTAGCGCCGGCCTCGATCATGACCACCTTCTTGCCGGTGGAGACCACGGTCACGTCCAGGTCAGAGACCTTGCGCTGCTCGGCATCGGGGTTGAAGACCAGCTTGCCGTCCACCAAACCTACCTTCAGGGCGGCAACAGGGCCGTTCCAGGGGATGTCGGAGATGGCCAGGGCGGCGGAGGTGCCGATGAGGGCGGCGATCTCGGGGGAGCAGTCGTGGTCCACGGCCATGACGGTGCACATGACGGACACATCGTTGCGGAAGTCATAGGGGAACAGGGGGCGGATGGGACGGTCGATGACGCGGGAGGTCAGGATGCCCTTCTCGCCGGGGCGGCCCTCGCGGCGGTTGAAGCTGCCGGGGATGCGGCCCACGGCGTACATCTTCTCCTCAAAGTCCACGCTGAGGGGGAAGAAGTCGATGCCGTCCCGGGGACGGGGGGCGGCGGTGACGCAGCACAGCACGCGGGTGTCGCCGTAGCCCACCATGACGGCGGCGTTGGCCAGCTCGGCCAGCTTGCCTACCTCCAGGGTGAGGGGGCGGCCCGCCAGGTCCATGGTGTACTTGTGGTAGTGGGGGAACTGGCGCTTGGTGATGATCGTTGACATATCGTTTCTCCTTTTCGTTAAGATGCGTGTGCCGGACCATCACCATTTAGCACTTGAAAACGGGGAAAACAGCGGGGTTTTCGCCATTTCCAACTGCTAAAGGCGTGGGCAGGGCCGACACACAAAAATGTGAAAGAGGGGTGGTGCAGACGCACACCACCCCTGTTTTCCCTTACTTACGCAGACCCAGCTTGGCAATCAGGGCACGATAACGCTCGATGTCCTTCTTGGCCAGGTAGTCCAGCAGACGACGGCGCTTACCGATCATCATCTGCATACCGCGGCGGCTGTGGAAGTCATGAGGATGCACCTTCAGGTGAGCGGTCAGCTGGTTGATGCGCTCGGTGAGGATGGCGACCTGGACTTCGGGAGAGCCGGTGTCGGTCTCGTGGGTACGGTTGGCCTCGATGATAGAGGTCTTCTGGTCTTTCAGCATCATGGTTGTGTTTCCACCTTTCTTGAAATACGCCCGCAGCCTGAGACGAGGGAGAGATGGAACGCTCCGCACGCTAAGGCAGGGGTCATGTACGCACAGCGCGTACTTTGTGATGATACCACACTATTCGCGGGTTGTAAAGTGGTATTTTGCCCGGAATGGCAGGAATTTCACGCTTTTACTTCGATGGCGGCCACGGGGCAGCTGTCCGCCGCCTCCTGCACGCCGATCTTGTGTGCGTCGGGAATGGGATCGACCAGCACACGGGCCGGTTCGCCGGCGTCCAAAGCGAACACCTCGGGGCAGAGTCCGGCGCACAGGCCGCACTGGATACAGGCTTTTTGCAGAACGATGGCTTGCATGGTGAATACCTCCAAAAAATCAGGATGGAGATATTTTCCCCGGCAGGGGGCGGGGATATACATGGCCGGGGGATACATGGAGCGGCGGGGTTGACAAAGGACGGAGAATGGGTATAATAATAGACAAGGGGACGCTGCGACAAGCGGTCAGCCCTTAATAGCTAATAACAGATTTCAAGAAGAAACCGTCACCGGCCAGGGTGGCGGTTTCTGCGTTTTACGATGATCGTGACCGTAAAAGGCCCGATATGTAACGTAATTCGCATGGCCTCACCCCCTTTCGGGTGGTGTGGCCGACCGCCTGCCGTTTTACGCAGCGTCCTTACGGCAAGTATAACAGCGAGGACGGAATTTGTCAAATTTCGCGTCTGTGGGCGCGGGGTTATACATGGGGCGGCGGGGTTGTCGGTCAGTCCGCCGCTAAACGGCGGGCGAAGGCGGCGGCACGGTCATCGATGCCGGGGAGCTTTATCAGGCTGCCCCGCTCGTTGGCCGTCTCCAGCAGGCAGAAGCGGGGCGGCAGGAAGAAGGACTTGTTCATGTTCAGGGCGGAGATGAGCTGGCGGGCCAGCAGGTCGCCGCCGGAGTAGCCGGACACCACCAGGCCGAACAGCCGCTTGTCGTACATCCGGGTCTGACGGAACAGAGCCGTCAGGCGGTTGATGCAGGCCGTCAGGTTGGCGGCCAGGGCGTCGTTGTAGTTGGCGCACAGCATGACCAGCGCGTCGCACCGGCGGATGGCGGGGTAGACCTCGTCCACCATCGGGCCGCCGTAAAAGCAGCCGCCCTGCTCGCCGAAGTGGAGGCAGGCGGTGTAGCTGCACCCGTTGCAGTCGGCCATCGTGCCGTTGCGCAGGCAGATCTCCTGCACCTCCATGTCCGCAGGAAGAGCGGCCCTGACCAGCTCCCACAGGGCCAGGGTGTTGGACGTGGCGCGCTGGGAGGCGTGGAGGGCCAGTACCCGGCGGATGGGCGCGGGCTTGTGCCAGTCCGTCAGGCGGCCCAGCAGCTCCGAGACGGCGGCATGGAAGGCGGTCTCCTCGTCCACGCCGCCCACCAGCGCCTGGGTGCGGAAGTTCCGCAGCGAGCCGGTGGCCTCCACCAGCGGGCGGCCCAGAAAGGCGCAGCCTGCCTGGTTGGCGGCAAACACCATGTCGCGGGCCACGTCCTTGGTGTAGAACTCGCCCACGCCGGTGACGACGCAGCCAGCCACACAGCCGCGAAGCAGCGTTTCGCTGCGGCGCAGGCGGGAGAGCATACGGTAATAGGACTGGTTGCAGCCGCCCTCGTCCAGGGCCACGGCGAACAGCAATCGGCGGCCTTGCAGGCCGTCCAGCCCGCCGTCCGGGTCGAGGATCACGCTGCCGGGGGGCAGCAGGGGGGTCAGCAGGGCGCGGAGGGCAGGACTGTATTCATTTTCGGGGAGCAGTACGGTGAGCATAGCAGACCTCCTGTTATTTCACTCGATGGCGTCCAGCTTGGCGCGGGTGTCCGCGAGACGCTGCGCCAGCGCCGGCGGCAGGGGGACGTGCTCCGTCTCCGGGCCGTTGTCGGTCAGGCGGCTGCGGCAGCCCATGAACACCTGCCCGTCGTACAGGGAGGCGTAATGCCACTGGCGGCGCAGCAGGGCCAGCAGCGTCAGCGCGCCGGAGCTGAGAGCCGGGGCGACGTAGGGCTTGAAGCCCAGCTTACGCATCTCCAGATTGGCGTGGGCCACCCGCTCCGTCAGCTCACGGGACAGGGCGTCGTCGTAGTGGGTCAGGGAGTTGGCCAGCACCAGGTCCTCGCCGTGAGGGCCGAAGGCCCGGCCCTCCGAGAGATAGGAGGCGAAGCGGGGGTCGCGGCGGGCGAAGTACAGGGCGCGGGCGTGCATGACACCCAGGCCGAAGCCCCGTATCTGCTCCGGGGACAGGCCCTGCCCGTCGTAGTCGCCGCACTCATCCTTGTTGCTCTCCCGCAGCGCCCAGCGGCACAGGGGGTCCACCGGGTCACTGACCACCACGAACAGGCCGCGGTACTGCTTCTCCCGGGCCATGCGGGCGTAATGCCCCACCAGCTCCCGGTTCAGGGCGTACTGGGCCATGCGCACGTCGCCCTGCACCACGGAGGTGTCGGGGATCATGCGGGAGGCGCAGAACAGGAACACGTCGCCGTCAAAGAGCTGCTCCGGGGCGATGATGTCCGCCTCCGGCAGCGTTTCGCCGTTGGGCGGGGCGATCTGATCCAGCTCGAACTCCCAGCGGGAGGCCACGTTTTCCCGCACGTCGCAGATGCCGAGAGACGAGATCACATCGCCGCCCAGCAGCCGCAGACCCATGAGCAGGGTGCTGCCCACATCGCCCAGGGCCAGCAGCGTGACCCGGACCTTGTCCGGCAGCCGGGGCAGGGACAGGGGCGCGGTATTGAATATTTCCATGGTATGACTCCTTTTATCAGTCCGCAGGGCGCATCCGCTTCAGCACCTCGATGTCGCCCTCCAGACAGCTGCTGGCGGCGCGGCTGATGTCGTAGGTGCAGCCGCCCTTGTCGGGGCACAGGGGCAGGATCACCGCCTCGCCCAGCCGGTTCAGCGTCAGGTTGCGGGCGTAGAGGGCGCGGAACTCCGTCTCCAGCGCCAGCAGGATGTCCCGTGCGTTTTCCAGACAGCACAGGCTCAGCTCCCACGCCGTTTTCTGATCCATACCGGTGAACTCCGGCGCGGCGTAGGGCAGGATGCGGTTCACCGCCGGCTGCAATCCGCCGGGCAGACCTTCGCTGCGGCGGACGGTGTCGCCGCCGATGAAGGGATACAGCGTGGACTCCACGAACCTGAGGCGCAGGTTGGGCAGGTAGTAAATGGCGTCGGCCTCGTAGCCCAGCTGCTCCATCAGGTCGCGGCCCATGCCGGTGAGATAGCCCACCAGCACCATGTCCACGGGCGTGTGAGTCTCCGCCAGCAGCGGCGCGATGCGCCGGATGCGCTTGCCGTCGTGGAGCATATCGTCCACTAAGATGACGGGCCGGTCAAAGGCGTGGATGGTGCGTACCTGATCGGGCAGGGGGGAGTAGTCCGGGTAGGCCTCGATGGAGTAGGCGCTGAGATCCGGCTCGTAGACCTTGTCGGTGCGCAGCGTCTTGGTGACGGTGTTGGGCACGGCCACGCCCCGGAGGATCTTGCCGTAGGGCACGCAGATGTCCGGGCCGAGCACCCGGGGCGTCACCGGGTCGGCGGGGACGCCGTTCCGGGCGGTGATGTGCTGGAGCAGGCGGTGGTAGATGACCCCCGCCGACAGGCTCAGCACCAGCGAGCCGGGCTGGAGGCGGGTCAGGGACGCTTGCAGCCGACGGTGGGCATTGCCGATGGCGGCCAGCACACGGGGGGAGGTGCTGAAGGGCGCTTTGATGGCGGTGTCCACGTTGCGGCTGAGGACGATGGGGCAGCGCATATCCACCGCCAGCGTGTTGCTGCCCTCGGCTATGGGCAGGAAGCCCTGGAGAAGCAGGATCTGGCGGCCGTAGCCGGAGGCCGCGCCCTCCAGAGGGCAGTACAGGCCGTAGGTGTACTCCCGGCTCAGGGCCAACGTCAGCACCTCCGTTACCAGCAGCTGGCACAGGTCGTTCTGCCGTTCGCCCCGGGGGACGAACAGACCGCTGATGAGCAGCGCCCGGCCGCCGGCGTTCTGCCGCACCAGCGCCGACAGGGCGGGGTCGCCCAGCCGGGCGAACAGGTGCTGGCTGTCCAAACAGCGGTAGGACGCCGCGCCCAGCACCGTACCGTCGGCATCGCGGCAGACCATCACGTCGTCGCCGCAGCGCTGCAGAAGCTCCGTCAGGCTCTCCGCCGTGGCGCGGGGCAGCATGGTGCGCAGGAAGGCGGCCGTCTCCCGGATGTCGGCGGGGAGGAAGGACAGGTCCTCCGTCCGAAGGACGGGCTTGTCCTGAGGCTCGCGGAGATACAGACCCTGACGGTAGATGAACTCCTGTACCGTGGGGTCGATGAGGTTGGACACGTCCCGGTTGGCGTCCACGGCCTCGCGGATGCGGGTGGAGCTGATCTCCTCCAGCTGGGGCGGCAGCGTCAGCTCCACCACATGACCGGTGATGCAGGAGTAGTCGGCCTGCACCGCGTCCGGCTCGGTGCGGCGGAAGATGACGTGGTCGAAGGTGTGGATGGAGTCCGGCTGGGGCATCTTCTGATAGGACGAGGCGTGGGCCACCACGTCGCTGCCCACCACGATGGACACGCTGCGGCCCGGGAAGGACTGGCGCAGCTGGCGCAGGTTCTCCGGGTTGGCGATATTCACCGGGAAGTCCTCGGGGAAGATGTGGACGTGGAACTCGTCCGCCACGGACATGGACACGATGCGGCGGCGGACGCGGTAGGGCTGGGTGCGCTTGGACCAGGAGAATTCGTCGATGGCCAGCAGCACCTCAAAGCCCAGGTCGCGGATGGCCCGGACGATGCCCTTGTGGGACAGAGTGAAGGGGTCGAACGTACCGGGGAAGAAGGCCACGGGCCGGGGCGGGCCGAAGTCGAACCCACCGTGGAACAGCCGCTCCTCGGTGATGAAGCGGTACAGCTTGCCCAGCATGAAGGCCCGGTAGTAGAACGTCAGCTCCCGGTCGGGGGTCTCGTAATGGGCGGCCAGCAGCTTTCGCTCCGTCAGCAGGAAGGCGCGGCGCTTCTCGTGGCGGCTCAGCTCCTGCGAGCCGAACACATGGCGGCCCAGCACGAACATGGCCTCCTGCCGGGTGGCGTCATCAATGCCGCACAGGCCGCGCATCAGCATACCCAGCAGCCGCTCACGGCGGTGGCGGTAGGCCTCGTCCGTCTCCGGGAAACGGGCGCGGTAGACGTCGTACTCCTCGTAGATGACGCCCACCGTGTCCAGCACGGAGGCGGTGACGCGGCTGTCCGACGAGCTGAGATTCACATGGAGGTCGTCCAGCACCTCATTCAGCTCCGCCGGCGGCAGCCACAGGGCGAAGCGGCCCAGGTAGTCGGGGATATATTTGGTGAACTCCTGCTGTCCCAGCTCCAGCCCGCGGCACAGCTCCACCGCCACCTCGTTGCGCTGGTCGGCGGTGAGCCGGGGGGCAAGCTCCAGCAGGGCGCTGCCGGCGCTGTGGCGCACCGTCACCCGGTCGCTGACCTTGATGAGGTTGGACAGGTGGGTGGCGATGTGCAGCGCCGGGCTTTTCCCGCTGCGGGCAAAGTCGGTGAGCAGGCGCAGGTTGGCCTGCTTGGTGATCCAGGGGGTAGCGGTCTTGAGATTGTCCAGAAAGATCTCGGACACCACGTCCTCCGGCAGCAGCAGCGGCCCGCCGCCGGACAGCAGGTCGTCCCGCAGCCAGCGCAGGGTGGCGCTGTCATCGCAGCGGACGGCGGCGATGGCCTTCATCGGGCCGGGCAGCGCCGGGTACAGCCGGTGCAGCCGGTCCAGCAGCAGCACGGCGGCCAGCCGCACCGTCAGATCCTCCCGGCGGCACATGAACACCGCGAAATCGCACAGCTCCCGGGCGTGGACGGGGGAGAGGGCGGCGTCCGGCAAGGCCGCCGCCGTGTCCAGCAGCTGGAAGGCCACGCCGTCCTCCGTCTCCTCCGGACGGCGGTAGTAGGCGAACACCGGGGCGAGGAAGTGCTCCTCCCGCCCGGGGGCGTGGCTCAGGAGAGAGCTGACGGCGAATTTCAGGGCGTAGCTGATCCAGCGGCGGTGCTGGGGCATCAGCTTGTGGTCGGGATAGAGCATCTTGTCAAGATACAGCCTCCACTGCTCTACATCGGTGGTGGAGCGGGGGTCGGGACGGCTGCCCTGGGGGCGCTCCTTGGCGTAGCCGGCATGGAAGCCGGCGATGATCTCACCCAGCAGCGCCGCCGCCTGACGGCGTATGTCACCCTCGCGGTGCATCAGCAGCTCGTAGAGGAACGTCAGCGTCAGCAGCTTCTGGGGAATGTGCAGGTAGAGGGAGTAGCTCTCGAATACGCTGAGGTAGGCGCGCAGACGCCGCCAGTTCGTCTCGCCCCGGGCCAGCTCCAGCAGCCGGGCGAAGCTCCGCTGGCCGGTGAGCCGGGCCATCAGCTCCATGTTGTGGGACACGCAGCGCATGGTCAGAGCGTGGAGCGCCTCGTCGTCGGTCATCAGCGCGGCGTGCTTTTCCGGCAGGGGGGCGGTGTCACCGCCGCAGAGCGTCACGTCCACGCCCCGGTCGGTCATGTAGCGCTCAAAGTCCTGCAGCCGGGCGTAGACCCGGGTGTAGCGCTTCTTCTTCTCACCGTCCACGTCGTCCAGCTTGGACAGGATCACCTGAAACGATTCGTCCAGGGACGAGATGCGGGTGATCTCCCGGCCCTGGTCGTCGTGGAGCTGCTTCACCCGGAAGTCGGCGTAAATCAGCAGCAGCGCCTCCACGGACAGGTAGTCCGGCTCTAAGTCCCATACGGAGTGGTTGGCGGCGATGTGGCCGATGTCCGTCATGCGGCGGCGCCGGAACCACAGGTCGGTGTAGTAATAGTGCAGATAGGGCACCCGTTCGCCGGGCCTGCAGCCGAACTTGCCGATGTCGTGGCCGGCGGCCGCGCCGGACACCAGCGCCAGGTCCACCGCCGTGCCGCTGCGGTGCAGGGCGCGGGCCGCCGTCAGGGCCACATGGTGTACCCCGGCGATATGCTCCAGCGTGCGGAAGGGCGTCACCTCCAGCCCCAGGCGCAGCAGCTCGTAGACGTACTCCCGCTTCCACTGGCGCAGAAATTTGGCGTAGGACGGGGCGCAGGCGCTGTCCGCCAGCTCCGCCTCCGTGAGAAAATCAAAGGTATAGGCCGGGTCGTGGGGCAGCAGCTCCCCCTCGGCGGCGAACAGCACCTGCAGCACGGACAGGAAGAACACAGCGCCGGGGGCGCAGGGCTCGTCCTGCTCCCGCTCCGGGTACAGGAGACGCCGGGCGAAGTCGTAGGTATAGGCCAGCCAGCCCTCTGCCGGGTCGCTGGGGCAGAGCAGGGAAAGCTCGGGACGGCACAGCTCCAGCACGTCGGCGCAGCGCAGCCGCGTGCCGTTGAACAACGGCGCGAACCGCTGCATATAGCTGTCCCCCTCCGGCCGGGCCAGCAGCTGCTCCCGGCCGGCCAGCCAGTCGGCGGCGCTGCGGTCCGCCAGCCGGCGGCGCAGGGCCAGGTCCATTTGCCGTATGCGTTTCTTGTTCATGGCTCACACCTCTTTCTCTGATAACCCAGGGCGGCGGACAGCATCTCGCCGGCGGACACCACCTGGCGCACCGCCTGGCGGAATTCGTCGGACCGGGTGCTGCGGAACATCCCTACCACACCCACGGCGCAGCGCACCGCGCCGTCCACGCTGTGTACCGGCGCGGAGATGGAGCGCAGGCCGATGCGGTATTCGCCGTCCTCGACGGCGTAGCCCTGCTGCCGCACCTGCTCCAGCGCGGCCAGCAGCGATTCCGGGTCGGTGATGGTGTGGGGCGTCCAGGCCGTCAGCGGCTGGCGGCCCAGCAGGGCCAGCACCTGGGAGCGGGACATGGAGGCCAGAAAGACCTTGCCCTGGGACGTGCAGTACACAGGCAGCCGCCCGCCCACGTCAGACACCACCCGCAGGGCGCTGGCGCTCTCCACCTGGTCGATGGTGATGATGTGGCCGCCCTCGTGGACGGACAGCACCGCCGAGGACTGGGTCTGGGCGGCCAAATGCTCCAGGAACGGCCGGGCCGCACCCGTGATCTCCCAGCCGCGGCTGACGCGGCAGCCGAACTCGAACAGCCGCAGGCCCAGGGCGTAGCGTCCGTCCGCCGTCTGGGTCACGGCGTCGTACTGCCGCAGTGTGTTCAAAAGGCCGAAGGCCGTGGTCTTGGGCAGGCCGGCCTGACGGGCCAGCTCCGTCAGCGTCAGGGGCTGGGCGCTGTCGCTCAGCCGCTGCAAAAGCTCCATCGCCTTGGCCACGGAGCGCACGATGCTGCTCTCTGCCATGGGTATCCACCTCCCGGAGAAGCTACAGATACCTAATAATAAAACGCGGGGCGCGGTGCTGTCAATATTCTGCGCCGTTTTGCGCCGCTTTTGTCACCGGATTGTCTCCTTTTTTTAGGCAGTCCTTAAGCTCTCGTTCACAATTTGTTCACGAATAGACGGCGCTTGTCATGCTATGATAGGAGAGGTAAGGCGGCGATTTTTGGCAGGAGTACGGAACGTTTTTCCTCGCCGCGCCGTCTATATAGGCAAGCACATGACCGCGCACCCCCGGAATAGGCGCGGTGAGAAATGGCGAAAAAGGAGAAAAGACATGAAAAAAGCTGCATTTTTGCTGGCACTGGTGATGCTTCTGGGTCTGCTGCCCGGGTGCAGCCAGGCGGAGGGCGAGGCCTCGGTCCAGTCGGTATCCATGATCTGCGGGCTGGGCTCTGTGGGCCTGGCGGACCGCTTTGCCGGCATCGTCAGCCCCCTGGGTGAGACGAAGATCAAGAAGGACGACTCCCTGAGCGTGGACACCATCAAGGTGAAGGTGGGCGACGCGGTGAAGGTGGGCGACGTGCTGTTCGTCTACGATCTGAGCGAACTCCAGCGGAATCTGGAGCAGGCCCAGCTGGAGCTGGAGCAGCAGCAGAACAAGCTGGAGAACCGGGAGAGCGAAAAGGCCGACCTGGAAAAGCAGCGCGATCAGACCTCCGACGACAATGCCCGCCGGGAGTATACCCTCCAGATCCGCGAGGCCAACGTGGACATCCTGACCTTCAAGAGCAATATCTCCTCCAAGAAGAAGGAGATCGAGAAGGTGCAGAGCAACCTGAAGAACGCCGCCGTTAAGTCCGAGGTGGACGGCGAGGTGCAGGCCATCAACGAAAGCGGCGGCACGGACAACAACGGCAACGCCCTGCCCTTCATGACCATCGTGGAGACCGGCGGCTTCCGGGTCAAGGGCTACGTCAACGAGAACAACGCCTCGGCCCTGCGGGAGGGGACGGATGTCATCATTCGTTCCCGCGTCAGCGACCAGACGTGGAAGGGCAGCATCGAGACGGTGGACTGGAACAACCCCGCCAAGCAGCAGAGCTATTATGACAGCGACACCAGCCTGTCCAGCAAGTACCCGTTCTATGTGGCGCTGGACACCAGCGACGGTCTGCTGCTGGGGCAGCACGTCTATATCGAGCCGGACTACGGCCAGGACGCGGAGCAGGACGCCAGCGCCATCAACCTGCCGTCCTACTTTGTCAACGACCCGGACGGCAAGCCCTGGGTGTGGGCGCAGAGCAGCAAGGGCAAGCTGGAAAAGCGCGACCTGAAGCTGGGCGAGCACAACGCCGACACGGATACATATCCCGTGCTGGACGGCCTGACGGCGGAGGACTACATCGCCTTCCCCGACGAGAGTCTGAAGGCCGGTATGACCTGCGTGACCTATGACGACGCCACCTTTGATCCCGGCACGAACGGCGGTGTGGACGGCGGCACGAACGGCGGTGTGGACGGCGGCTCGGCGGACGTCCCCACGGATGAGGGCACTTCCTCTGCTATCGGCGGTGAGACGGAGGGCACGACGAACGTGGAGTATGGCGGTATGGCGGAGTCCACCGCGCCGGCGATTGCCCCGCCGATGGAGGGCTGACTATGATCCTTGAAATGCGTGACATCTGCAAGGACTACCCCATGGGCAAATCCGTGAACCACATCCTGAAGAACATCAATCTGGATGTGGAGGAGGGGGAGTACCTGGCCATCATGGGTCCTTCCGGCAGCGGAAAGACCACGCTGATGAACCTGATCGGGTGTTTGGACGTGCCCACCAGCGGCAGCTATCTGCTGGGTGGGCGGGACATCACCCAATGCACCAACAAGCAGCTGGCAGAGGTGCGGAACAAGGAGTTGGGCTTCGTGTTCCAGTCCTTCAACCTGCTGCCCAAGCTGACGGCGCTGGACAACGTGGCGCTGCCGCTGCTGTACGGCGGCGTGAAGAAGGCGGAGCGGCTGGAACGCGCCCGGGCGGCCCTGGACACCGTGGGGCTCAGCGACCGGGTGGATCACCGGCCCGATCAGCTGTCCGGCGGCCAGTGCCAGCGTGTGGCCATCGCCCGGGCCATCGTGGGCGATCCTAAGCTGCTGTTGGCCGACGAGCCTACCGGCGCGCTGGACAGCGCCAGCGGCGCACAGGTGATGGAGCTGTTCCAGCAGCTCCACGACAAGGGCTCGACCATCATCATGATCACCCACGACCACAATATTGCCCACCACGCACACACCATCATGACCATCCGCGACGGTGTTCTGTCGGGAGGTGACAAGTATGAATAAAAAGCTGAAAAAGACCATTATCATCGCCGCCGTGGCCGTGGCCGTCTGCGGCGCGGTGTGGGGCGGGCTGACCATCGCCCGCAACGCCCAGCGGGGCGACGTGAACGTGTACGCCGTCAGCGATTTTTCCATGACCAACTACTGGGGCGACACGTCCAACACCAGCGGCACTGTGACCACGGATAATCTGCAGAAGATATTCCTTTCCTCTACCCAAACGGTGAGCAAGGTCTACGTTACCGAGGGGGAGCAGGTGAAAAAGGGCATGAAGCTGATAAGCTACGACACCACCCTGTCTGAGACGGAGGTGGAGCGGGCCAGAATCCAATACGACCGCCAGGCGGGCCAGCTGCAGGAGGCCAAGGACGACCTGAAGCTGCTGCAGAAGGCCAAGCGGAAGGAGGAGCTGGAGCCGGAGCTGGATAAGCTGAAAAAGCAGCTGGAGGAGGAGAAGGCCAAGTACGACCAGCAGACGGGCTACAGCTCCAACGATCCGGTGACGGAGCAGCTGCTGGACACTAAGACGCTGAAGGATAAGAATGGCCAGGAGTACAAGGTCTACTACTACGCCTGGCCCAGCACCTCCGAGCTGACGGGGGAGCATCTGCTCAGCGGCTTCGGCGGACGCCTGCGGGTCAGCGAGACGACGCCGGTGCTGAAGACGAACATCGTGCTGGTCCAGCGCAGCGGCGACAAGGTGGGCGGCTATATCCAGGCCAACTGGGGTGTCCGGGTGACGGAGAACTACCGGCAGGTCAGCGCCACCGCCTATGAGATCACCCAGGACGTGCAGCTGGTGACGGATCTGCCGGAGTATAAAGACCCCGGCCACACCTACAACAGCGAGACCATCAAGAAGCTGGAGCAGAAGGTGGAGCGGGTGCAGGAGCTGGTGGACAGCGCCATGAGCTGGCACGATCTGGACATCGCCATCGGCGAGAAATATAAGGAGGTCAACCAGCTGGAGACGAGCATGAAGGTCGCCAAGCTGGACCTGGAGAAGAAGCAGAGCGAGCTGGGCGACGGCAACGTGTACGCCGAGTTCGACGGCACGGTGAAGGCCGTGCGAGACGCCACGGAGGCCTATAACAGCAACGAGGCCGTGGTGGAGGTGTCCGGCGGCGGCGGTTACTACGTCACCGGCACGCTCAGCGAGATGGACCTGGGCAGCGTGAAGATCGGCGACACCGTGCAGATCAGCAGCTGGCGCACCGGCGTGAACTGCGAGGGCAAGATCGTGTCCATCGACAGCTATCCCACGCAGAACGGCAGCAACTGGGGCGATGGCAACAGCAACGTGTCCTACTATCCGTTCCAGGTGTTCGTCAGCGAGGACGCCAACCTCCAGCCCTATGACTACGTGGAGATGCAGTATCAGAAGTCGGCGAAGGCCGATGCCGCCAACAGCATGTACTTACAGAGCTTCTTGCTCCGCTCCGAGAACGGCAAGAGCTACGTTATGGTGCGGGACGAGAACGATAAGCTGGAGAAGCGCTGGGTGCAGACGGGCCGCGACCTGTGGGGCAGCTACACTCAGATCCGGGGCGGATTGACGCTGGAGGATTACGTGGCCTTCCCCTATGGCCGCGACGTGGTGGAGGGCGCACATACCAAGGAAGCCACTGCGGATCAGCTGTATAGCGGAATGTAAGGAGGCGGGACAATGGGTGAAAATATAAATCTCGCCTTTCAGGGCGTATGGAGTCACAAGCTCCGCTCTTTTCTGACCATGCTGGGCATCATCATCGGCATCGCCGCCATCATCACCATCGTGTCCACCATTCAGGGCACAAATGAGCAGATCAAGCAGAACCTGATCGGCGCGGGCAACAACGTGGTGCGCGTGCAGCTTATGCAGGACAACTACGAGGCCGACCTGGGCTACGCCGCCCTGCCCGACGGCATCCAGCCCATCACCCGCGATATGCGCTCCGAGATGGAGAAGCTGGACTGTGTGGACACCGTGTCCCTGTTTTACCAGCGCTCGTGGAGCGAGGGCGTCTTCGTGGGAAACACCGCCTTCAGCGGCTCGCTGTACGGCGTGGACGAGAACTATCTGTCCGCCGTGGACTACGCGGTGAACTATGGCCGCGCCTTTACCGCCGCCGACTTTGAAAACCGCCGCTGCGTGGCGCTGCTGGACGCCAAGACCGCCCGATCCCTGTTCGAGGGCCGCAACCCCATCGGCGGCACGGTGGAGATCCAGGGTATGCCCTACACGGTGGTGGGCGTGGTGTCCCCCCGCTCCGCTGCCGAGCCGGTCATCAACAGCTATCAGGACTATTGGATGTACTCTGGCAACACCTCCGGCACGATGTTTATCCCGGATGTGACCTGGTCCGTGGCCTACCGCTACGATGAGCCCCAGTCCGTGGCCATCCGCGCCACATCCACCAACGACATGACCAAGGCCGGCGACAACGTGGCCAAGTACCTGAACGAGAACGTGATCTCCACGGATAAGTACAAGTACCAGTCCAAGGACCTGCTCCAGCAGGCCAGCGACCTGCAGAGCCTGTCCGAGGCCACCAACAAGCAGCTCATCTGGATCGCCGCCATCTCTCTGGTGGTGGGCGGCATCGGCGTCATGAACATCATGTTGGTGTCCGTGACGGAGCGCACCCGCGAGATCGGCCTGAAGATCGCCATCGGCGCGCAGCAGAGCCGCATCCTGTGGCAGTTCCTGACGGAGGCCGCCGTGCTGACCAGTATGGGAGGTATCCTGGGCGTGGCCACAGGCATCGGTCTGGCGGAGATGCTGTCCCACATCATGAGCACGCCGGTGGCCATCAGCGTGCCGGCCTGCATCATCGCCGTGGCCTTCTCCACGATCATCGGCGTGGTGTTCGGCCTTGTCCCCGCCATGAAGGCCTCCAAGCTGAACCCCATCGAGGCCCTGCGGAGAGAATAAGCGTATGGCAGAAAAGGAACGGCCGCAGGCGGCCGTTCCTTTTTCCGTTTTGTAACACATTCGTTGCCCGGCTGTAACCCATTTTACGACCCGTTCCGGTATACTGAGCCCATACCGTGAGAAAGGAGTGTCCCCTATGAAGAAGAGACGGCTGCTGCCGCTGCTGGCGGCGCTCTTGCTGATGCTCACCGCCTGCGGAAGGGCCGACACCCCGGCCCGCACCGACCTGCCGGACGATACTGCCCAGACTGGCACCGACAAGCTCGGGCAGGATGACGAGGGCCGCGCCCCCACCGCCGCCGAGCAGCCTGACGCCGTGGTGTGTACCGTCCTTCAGGACCGGGAGCAGCTCCAGTGTCTGGAGCTCCAGGTGGGCACAGGCTTCCCGTTCACCCTTACCGACCAGACGGCCATCCGGGAGGTCTCCGCCCTGTTTCAGAGCGCGGCGAAGCGCGCCGATGCCCCCGAGACCTTTGAGGCCGTCCGGTTCTGCTTCGTGTATGCCGGCGGACTGGTCACGCCCATGGAGGTGGACCTCAGCGCCAATATCTACCGGCTGAACAACGTGTACTACAGCTTTGCCCTCCGCGAGGAAGGCCAGGACCGCGCCGCCGACACGCAGGACCTGATGCAGTGGCTGCTGGACGCGGACAACTGGCCGCCCTACTACCGGGAGAGCTTCCCCGATCTGTTCGGCGGCTGGGATCGCCCTGCCGCTCCGCCGTCCCCGGAGGACACGGAGACCATCACGGCGGAGCAGCTGACCATCTCCCCTGACGACGTGGTCTCGGCGGTGGTGTGGCTGGGCGACGCGCCGAGCTATCAGCGCTATCATGTGGCCATCACCGATCAGAACAGCGTCCGGGAGCTGGCCCGGCGCTTCCGTCACCCCAAGCTGCTGGCCGGCGAGCCGGAGGGCTTCGATCCCCACGCCCAAATCATCCTGTTCTGCGCCGACGGCAGCACCGTTACACTGGCGGCAGACCTGCGTACCAACCTCTGCCGGTACGGTGAGACGTATTACAGCTTTTCCTTCCGCAGCGACGGCAAGGATCTGGACACCCTGACCCAGGGCGTGATGTACGAGCTGCTCCGGCCCCTGAGCTGGCCGGAGGAAATCCGTAATGACTATGCCCAGCCCTACTATATGTACCTCCGCGGCACGCCGGGGTGGTAAGAGAGAACAGAAAAGCGCCGCCCGAAGGGGCGGCGCTTTCGCGTCTGCTCTTGCTTATTCTTCTCCCTGGGCGGGCTGGAACACCCGGGCCGCCATGTCGTTCAGCAGGGCCTCCGACGCGCCGCCGTCCACCGTCAGGCTGTACGCCAGCCCCGGCGCGACGTCCTTCCAGATGATGCAGCCCGTGCCGCCCTCGTCCCAGCGCAGGGACGCGGCGCACCAGCGCACTTGCCCCTCCGCCGTCTGCTGGCCGCCGGTGTACCCGGAGATGTCGGGGATGCGCTCCGTCACGTCCATCGTGGGCATCATGCGGTAACGCCACGTCTGCCCGTCTGCGGCGAACGTCACCTCCGTCACCGTCTCGCCCTCCAGCTCCAACAGGTCGTAGCCCAGCACCACCGCACCCTCCGGCGCGGTGGGCACGGTGTAGGCCTGGGCGCTGATCATGGCAAAGGCTGTTACCAGCGTTTCACCGTTGTCGTCGGCGGTGCAGTACCACTGGATGCCGCTGCTCTCGCTGTACCAGCCCACCGCGCCGTCGTCGTACACCAGCAGCGTCAGGCCGCCCATCTGCCAGCTCACGCCGGGCAACGAGCCGTCCGGGGCGGGCAGGGGAGAGGTGGTGTAGACCGCGCCGTAGCTGTAATCCAGGCCGTCTATCTCCACCGTGCAGGACGCGGCGGTGACAGCACCGCTCTCGTCCCGCCGCAGGTCGTAGTCCGTCAGCAGTGCCGCGTTTTCCGGCAGCGCCAGCGAGGCGCTCAGCTGCTCTGCCTGGGGTGCGGCGCAGAGGGCGGAGAAGGCCACGCCGCCGTTGTCGTCCGCCGCGTCTTCGGCGGCGGTGCTTCCGCTCCACGGCTGCCACAGGGCCAGGGCCAGCGCCGCCGCACACAGGCAGGCCGCCAGCGCGCCCCAGCGCCGTCCGGCGGAGGCCCGGGGCAGGGGACGCTGTGCTTCCGCTAAGAATTCATCGTCGATGGCATCCATCCACCGCTTGAACCGCTTCTCGTTCACAGCATTCCCTCCTTTTCCAAGGTTTTCCGCAGCCGCTGCCGGGTGCGGAACAGGGAGGACTTGATCCTTTCCTCCCCCGCGCCGCAGCTCTCGGCGATCTCGCGGATGCTCTCGCCGTACCAGTACCGCCGGACGAAGAACGTCCGGCTCTGCCGGGTCAGCGTCCCCAAAAAGCCGTTCAGCACCCGCCCGAAGTCCTGCCGCTCCACGGCGGCCTGGGCCTCGTCCGGCCCGGACAGGCAGCCCTCCAGCTCGTCAAAGGCCAGCGTCAGGTCGCTGCGCCGCTGGGCCGCCTTGTTGTAGTCGCACTTGTCCAGCGCCACGCGCCGGGTGACGGTGGCGATATACGCCGCCAGCGACCGCGGCCGCTCCGGCGGAATGGCGTTCCACAGCCGCAGCCACACCACATCGCTGACGCACTCCTCCGCGTCCCGGCTGTCGGGCAGGATATGGCACGCCGCGGATAGACACCGCTTGCCGTAGCGCTGCTGCACGGCGTCGATGGCCGCCGGGTCGCGGCGGAAAAAGCTCTCTATGATCTGGGCGTCGTCCATGGATGGGTCTCCCTTCTCTGTCTGTCGGTCAGACCATCATAGCACAGAGAAAGGAGAAAATCCACCTACGCTCTTTAGAATTTCGCCAGAAATGCGTCCGGTACGGTGCAGCCCTCCGGCAGCACCTCCAGCACCACATAATTGCCGTTGACGGTAACGGTGGCGCAGTTCTTCCACATGGCGGCCTCGTCGGGGTACATGGTGTCGTTGGCCATGCTGTCCACCCGTGCCTGGAAGCTCTGGCGCACGAGCTCCGCGTCGGCGGCGCTCTCCGCCTCCACCATGGACACCTCGCAGGAGGTGGCGGTGGGGGAGATAAAGAACACGCCCTGCTTCAGCTTGGCGTTCTCCAGGCCGGGGTAGTAGCTGTTCAGCAGCTCCACGGCGGTCTCCTCCAGCAGCACCGGCGCGTTGTCGCCCAGCTCATCCTGCACCTGCTTGATGCCCGCCTCGTATGCCGCCCGCAGGTCCACGGACTGATCGCCGGCCGTATCCCCGCCGATGTTGTCCTCCTTCTGACCGCAGGCAGCCAGGCTCAGCGCCAGCACCAGCGCCAAAAGCAATGTGATCATCCTTTTCATGATGTATAGCTCCTTTCCGCGGCAAAACGCCGCTCCTGCCTATACTGACGGCGAGGGGCGGCGTTTCGTTGCGTATTCCGTTATCGCTCCTGCGGCCGGGGCGCGTTCCACCCCTCCGGGAAGTTTTGCAGCACCCATCGCCGCACGTGGTCGATGAACACCTGCGTGGAGTGGGACAGCGCGTTTTTGTCCTTCACGCAGATGCCGATGTCCCGGTGGAACACCCTGGGCAGCGTGCTGGAAGCCAGCGGGTAGGCGCACCGGTGCAGCATCAGCTCCTCCATGATGCTGATGCCCAGGCCGCTGGACACCATGGCCAGGATCGTCTGATCCTGCTGCACGGTGTACTGGATCTGCGGCTGGATGTGGTAGTGGTCGAAGATGGCCTGTATCTCGTAGTCGTCTCCCTCGTCCAGCAGTATCATGGGGTACTGGGCCAGCGCCTCCGGCGGGAAGGGCTGCCGCCCCGCCATAGGGTGATCGCAGGGCATGATGACCTTCCACTGGTCGCGCTGCAGAAGCCAGCAGTCCAGATACTTCTCCGCCGGGGTGGGCAGGGAGATGAACCCGCAGTCCGCCTTGCCCCGCAGGATCCAGTCGGAGATCTCGTTGTTGAAGTTGGAGGGCAGCAGCTCAAACTCGATGCGCGGGTACTGCTCCTGAAACGTTTTCAGCATCCCCGGCAGCCACTTTTCCGACACGCTGGTGAACGTGGCCACCCGCACAAGGCCCGTCTCCAGCCCCCGCAGATCCGCCGCGTGCTGCTCCAGCCGGTGCTGCAGGGCGCACATCTCCTCAAAGTACGGCGTCAGCGCCCGTCCGTCCGCCGTGGGTGTCACGCCGCCGTGGCTGCGCACCAGCAGCGTCACCCCCAGCTCCTCCTCCAGCGAGGAGATGGCGTGGCTCACGCCGGACTGGGTGAAATTCATCTCCCGGGCCGCCGCCGTAAAGCTGCCCTTTTCCACCGTTTTCAGGAATATCTGATATTTGGTCACGCTCATGGCCCATTCCCCCTTTGTGCCTACATTCTACCACCCCTCCCCGGCAACTGCAAACTTTTTTTCATCAAGTTGATGAAAATGATGCGTTTTACATTTGAGCGGCATCGTGGTACAGTATAGTCAAGTTAAGGAACTGACAAGAAAGGAGGCGCTGGAAATGGCACTGAACCTGGTATTGGCTGCGCTGGCTGCGCTGCTGGTGGTGGTGGGTGTTGTCAGCCGTTTGGCCAAGTAAGCATCCCCCGTTTCTCCGTTAAATCCGATCTCACAAATTGGAATCCCCTTTGTTTTTCCCCCCTTCCCCTTCAAGAGCGCGCCGCCCGACCCCCCGGGCGGCGTGTTCTTGCCATTTCCGACATTCTGTGGTATCATACACTGCGATCGCCATTTCGCACGGGAGGTGTCCCATGAAACAAGAAAAAATCCATATCCTCAGTCTGCTGGCCGCGCTGGTCGCCTCCGTCATCTTCGGCATGAGCTTCATGTTCTCCAAGCTGGCCCTGGCCGTGGCCCAGCCCTCGGTGCTGCTGGCCTTCCGCTTCACGGTGGCCGTGGCGGCCATGACGCTGGTCATCGCCGTCAACGCCCTGGCGGGCAAGCTCCGGGGCAGAAAGCTCTTCGCCTTCAACCTGTATCACAAGCCGGTGGGCCGTCTGGTGCTGCTGGGACTGGTTCAGCCGGTGGCCTACTTCATCTTTGAGAATTACGGCATCCTCTACACGTCCTCCGCCGTGGCCGGCACCATCATTGCCGCCGTGCCCGTGTGCTGCATCCTTATGGATGTGCTGGTGCTCCACGAGCGTGTCACGGTGAAGCAGGTGCTGTGCGCCCTGGGCGCGGTGGGCGGCGTGGCGCTGATCTCCGCCGGCGGCGCGGTGATGATCTCCGCCCTGGGCCTGCTGTTCCTGCTGCTGACCATGCTCAGCGACACGGTGTACTACGGTGTCAGCCACAGCGCCGCCCGTCAGTTCACCCCCTTCGAGATGACCTACGTCATGTTCCTGGTGGGCATGGTGGTGTTCGTCCCGGTGGCGCTGCTTCAGGCCGGCGGCCCGACCAGCCCCCTCATCCTCCAGCCTGCCCAAAACGGCGATTTTTGGCTGGCGGTGGTGTATTTGGGCATCCTGTCCTCCGGCGTGGCCTACGGCCTGCTGAACTTTGCCAACAGCCATCTCACCGTCACCGAGGCGTCCCTGTTCTCCAACGTGACCACCGTGGTGTCGGTGCTGGCCGGCGTGGTGCTGCTGAAGGAGACCTTCTCCCTTTGGCAGGCGCTGGGCGTGGTGCTGATCCTGGTCTGTGTGTTCGTGGCCAACGTCTCCGGGAAAAAAGAATAAAAAAAAGCGGCCCGCGGGCCGCTTCTTTTTTGTTATCCTAAATGCCGCTTGAAGTTGCCTACCACCCGGACGCCCTCCTGCATCACGAAAAATGCGTTGGGGTCGATGTCCCGGATGACCTGCTCCAGCGTGTCGATCTCGTACTTGGACAGGCACACGCACAGCACCTGCACGTCGTCACCGGTGTACGCGCCCTTGGCCTGCCAGTATGTCACGCCCCGATCCAGCTGTTCCATGATGTATTTCGGCAGCGCCGGGTCCTTGGACTTGGTGAAGATCAGCAGCTGGACCGACACATTCTGCCGGTGCAGCCTGTCCAGAAACAGGTTGCTCAGCACGTTGTAGATGGCGGAGTAGATGGCCGTGGTAGCGTCGAACAGGATAAAGCACAGCAGGTACAGGCACACGTTGAAGGAGATGCAGAACCGCCCCACGGTGAACTTGTTGTTCTTCTTGCTGAGATACAGCCCCAAAATATCCAGCCCGCCGGTGGAGCAGCCGCAGGTCAGCACCAGCCCGGCGGCAAAGCCCACCAGAATGCCGCCTATCATGCAGCTTGTCAGCGGGTCGGGGATGATGGGCACGGCGGGGGAGGGGATCAGCGCCAAAAACACGGAGTTGGACACGGTGCAGATCCCCGCCTTCAGGCAGAACGTCCGCCCCAGCGTCCGGAACGCCAGCAGGAACAGCGGGATATTCACAAAGAAATACAGCACGCCCGCCAGGTCGAAGGAGGCCTCCACCCCGAGCTTTGTCTGCAATAGTGTACGTATGACCTGGCACAGGCCGTATGCGCCGCCGGCATACAGCCCCTGGGGCACGATGAATACGTTGATGGCCACGCTCATCAGCAGCGAACCCAGCAGTCCGCCCAGCAGCCGCAGCCCCTTGTTGTGCATCAGCTTTGTATACAAGCGCCTCCGCTCCTCTCCTGCGTATAAATAGTCCTGTACCGGCATTATCTCTATCAGACCGCCGCTTGTCAAGGCTTTTTTCGTCCTCCTCACAGGCTGTACTCCAAAAAATGCCGCAGCCGCTCCTGCCCCCGGCGGAGACACCGGGACACGGTGGACTTGTTGACACCCAGCAGCGCCGCGATCTCCGACATGGACCGGTTCTCGAAGAAGTACAGCGCCATGATCTCCTGCTGCCGGGGCGTCAGCTCCCGCTTCATGGCCCGCCGCAGGTTGCGCCGCAGCCGCTCCCGCCGCTGGCTGTTGTCCCCCGCCGTCTCTCTGAGCCAGTGCTCCAGCCCGGCCCGGTCCATGATGTCATAGGCTGTATTCGTCATAGCGGCAGAAATCCGGGTCGTAATAGTGGGCCGTCAGCCGCGACAGCTTCCGGCACTGGGTCAGCAGCGGCCGCAGCGTCTCAATGCGCCGCCGCAGGCGGCAGGCCGCCTCCGCGTCGCCCTCCTGCCGCAGGGCCAGCCGCAGCTCCGCCAGCCGCCCGGAGATCAGCCCCGCGCTGATCTCGTACTCCGTGGATAGCTCAGCAAGTGTCATGTTCTTTCTCCCCCTCGTCAAAATATATAACTTTAAAGCGATAAAATTTCCCACGGTCGGTGAACTTTCTTGTTGACATTCCGGGAAACCTCTGTTATAATACGGTTCGCTGGTGAGATGCTGGTGTAGCTCAGCTGGTAGAGCAGCTGATTTGTAATCAGCAGGTCGGGGGTTCGAATCCGTCCACCAGCTCCA
>USGS01000007.1 GCA_900554275.1 uncultured Eubacteriales bacterium | reverse complement strand
CGTGCTCCTTCAGCTTAAAGGCAGGGGAGTCGCTGTGGGCGGCGGCCATCATAAAGCCGCCCCGCAGCTCCTGCGGCACGCGGAAGGCGATGATGCTGGAGCCGCCGCGGATGACGAAGCGGCGGTCGCCGGGACGCAGCGTCCAACGTTCCTCCTCGGACAGTGGGGTATACCCAGCGGCGGTAAGGCGGGTGGCGGTGTTGGCGATGGCGTGGAAACAGGTGGGGCTGGCGGAAATAAAATCCAACAGGGGAAGGGAAGAAGCCGATGATGTTGTCATAGTGAATAACCTCCTCGTCCTTGAGCAGTGGACAACTTGAATTGTGAGTATTGTACCATAAAGTAAAGTGAAGAGATGTGATATGCTGTTTTCTTCGGTGAAATGAATTCGTGAAACGAGAATACGGTACTTTTTCGATGCCTGATTTTGCCTCATTATACCATGAAAGAGCGTGGCTGGCAAGCGTCTGCGGATGGTCAAAACGGCGGTAATTTGGCAAAAGTACTAAAAGTTGTGAAAAGTATGCAGGATGTTCTTGCTTATTCATAAGAAATCAGGTACAATAGGCCGTAAGAATACTCTGCTCCGGCAGACGAGGAGGGACGGGCGGCATTAGCCCGTTGCGGCTATGAGCGAACGCTACGAAAACGAAAGAACGGAATTGGACGTTGTCTCCCCTCTGTGGACACGTGACTTCACAATCATTACGCTGGGCAGCGTGGTGTCCATGCTGGGGAACAGTATGTCCGGGTTTGCGCTGAGTCTGCTGGTGCTGGATTACACACAATCCGGTATGCTGTACGCCATCTATATCGCTGCCTTTACCGTGCCGCAGATCGTGATGCCTATTTTCTCCGGTGCGATACTGGATCGCTTCTCCCGAAAGCGGATGATCTATACCCTGGACTTCATCTCGTCGGGGGTATTTCTGACGGCGGCGCTGATCCTCAGCCGGGGCTGGTTCAACTTTACGGTGCTGGTGGTGGGCTGTCTGATTATCGGCTCTATCAACAGTATTTATATGGTGGCCTACGAGAGCTTCTACCCCATGCTTATCACAGAGGGCAACTACTCCAAGGCCTACTCCATCGCCAGCGTGCTGGAGACGCTGTCGGCGGTGATGATCCCCGTGGCCACCTTCGCCTACAATAAGGTCGGCATCACGCCGCTGCTGGCGGCCAACGCCGTGTGCTTCCTCATCGCAGCCATCGCTGAGACGCAGATCAGAGCAGAGGAGAGCTATATCGAACAGCAAAAGCAGAACATGGCGGAGCAGCAGAGCTCCGGACGTCAGCTGCTGCTGGATATTAAGGAGGGCGTCCAGTATCTGCTGGGAGAAAAGGGCTTGCTGGCGGTGGCGGTGTATTTCACCTTCAGCGCACTGGCCAGCGGCGCGTCCCAGGTCATCACACTGCCCTATTTTAAGGGCGCGTTTGAAAACGGCGAGTACATATACTCCTTTGTGTGGGGGACGCTGCTGGTGGGCCGTGCGCTGGGCGGCCTGTTCCACTACAAGATGCAGATACCCCGGAAATACAAGTATACCATCGCGCTGACCGTATACGTCACCATCTCCGTGCTGGAGGGCACGTACCTCTACGCGCCTGTCCCTGTCATGATGTTGATGCTCTTCTTTGTAGGCGTGTTGGGCGTGACCAGCTATACCATCCGCATTTCCGCCACCCAGAGCTACGTCCCCCACGAGAAGAAGGGCCGGTTTAACGGCGCGTTCAATATGCTGAACACCGTGGGAAGCCTGACAGGGCAGCTGATGGCGGGCGCACTGACCGCGGTGCTGATGCCCCGGACGGTGCTGCTGGGCTTCATGCTGCTGACGGCTGTGGCAGCGATCATATTCATCGGCGGCAATCGCACGGCGGTCAGCGCCATCTACAACCGGCAGCAGTAGGAAAAGCGGCATCCGCCGCGTGACACAAGGAGGAACTTATCATGAAATTCTCGGAGATGCCCTACAAGCGCCCCGACACGGAGGCTCTCAAGCAGCAGTGGACGGCGCTGACGCAGCGCCTGGAGCACGCCGCCACCTACGAGGAGGCCCGGGCGGCCTTTTTGGAGCAGCAGGCCCTGTCCCGCTCCGCGGAGACCCAGGCCACGCTGGCCTCCGTCCGCCACTCCATCGACACCCGTGATGCCTTCTATGACGGCGAGGAGAGGTTTTGGAACACCTTTGCGCCGGAGCTGGAGGAGTACGAGCAGGCGTGGAAGGCGGCTATGCTGGCCTCTCCATTCCGCAAGGACTTCGCCGCGGAATACGGCGAGCTGATGTTCCTCAACGCGGAGATCGACCGCAAGAGCTTTGCACCGGAGATCATCCCGGAAATGCAGCAGGAGAACGACCTGATCCAGGCGTATGAGAAGCTCATCGCCTCGGCGCAGATCCCCTTCGAGGGGAAGACCTATACCCTGTCCCAGTTACAGCCTATGAAGACCGATTTGGACGACGAGCGCCGTCTGGCGGCGTGGAAGGCGGACTCCCAGTGGTCTATGGAGCACGCGGAGGAGCTGGATACCCTGTACGACAAGCTGGTGCACCTGCGTGACGCCATGGGCAGAAAGCTGGGCTACGAGGGCTACACCACCCTGGGCTATTACCGCATGAAGCGCAACTGCTACACCAAGGACGACGTGGAGAAGTTCCGCGCCGCCGTGCGGAAGTACCTTGTGCCGGTGGCGGAGAAGATATACCGCAAGCAGGCGGAGCGGTTGGGCAAGAGCTATCCCCTGAGCTTCGCGGACGCGGCGCTGGAGTTCCGCTCCGGCAACCCACGGCCTGTGGGCACGCCGGACGACATCCTGGCCCAGGGCATGAAGTTCTACGGCGAGCTGTCGCCGGAGACAAAGGAGTTCTTCCGCACCATGCTGGACGACGAGCTGCTGGACGTGCTGAGCACCGAGGGCAAGCGGGCCGGCGGCTACTGCACCGGCCTGGGCGACTATGAAGTGCCCTTCATCTTCGCCAACTTCAACGGCACGCAG
Organism: uncultured Eubacteriales bacterium; assembly: GCA_900554275.1. Taxonomy (GTDB): domain Bacteria; phylum Bacillota; class Clostridia; order Oscillospirales; family Oscillospiraceae; genus Vescimonas. The sequence goes on along the minus strand of USGS01000007.1, from coordinate 38,476 downwards.
CACGATGTGGAGGTGGTCACCCACGAGGCCGGCCACGCCTTCGCCTGCTGGATGAACCGCAAGCGCGTGCCCGACAGCTATATCTGGCCCAGCCTGGAGGCCTGCGAGGTACACTCCATGAGCATGGAGTTCTTCGCCTGGCCGTGGGCCGAGGGCTTCTTCGGCCCGGATACCCGCAAGTTCCTGTATAGCCACCTGGCTGGCGCACTGACGTTTATCCCCTACGGCACGATGGTGGACCACTTCCAGCACATCGTGTACGAAAAGCCGGACATGACCCCGGCGGAGCGCAACGCCGCCTGGAAGGAACTGACCGCCGTCTACACGCCCTGGCTGAAGATGGACGACAGCGACCTGCCCTTCTACACCGAGGGCCGCCGCTGGCAGCGGCAGAGCCATATCTACGTCAACCCGTTCTACTACATCGACTACTGCCTGGCGCAGACCGTGTCGCTGGAGTTTTGGGCCATGATCCAAAAGGACAAGGACAACGCCTGGCAGCACTATATGGCCTACACCCGGCAGGGCGGCAGCCGCACGTTCACCGAGCTGCTGCAAAACGCCGGGCTGGAGAGCCCCTTCGACGAGAGCTGCCTGCGGGGCGTATGCGCCGCGGCGGAGCAGTGGCTGGACAGCTTTGATATGACCGACATCCTGTAATGGCGGAGGAAAAGAAGCGGCGGGGTCGCCGCGACCACCTGAACGATTTCTACCGCGATGTATCCGGCAACTACGTCTATACCGGCGTGTGCTACGAGCACACCGGCGGCGTTTGCGCCAACACCGCGCTGCTGCGGCGTCTTTGGCTGATGGCGGCGGTGATGGCGGCGGCGGTGTTGGCCGGCGGCTGCATCTCCGCGCCGGGCGTGGGGCGGTGCTTCTATGTGCTGCTGCCCTACGCGGCGCAGATCGGCGTCACCGGCAGCATCGTGTGGGCCGTGGCCCGCTGGCAGACCCGGGAATACCCCCTGCGGGCCTATGTGTACCGTGCCACGGTACAGGCCCTGCCGGGACGCTGCCTGGCGCAGGCCGTTCTGGCCGGTGTGGGACTGGCGGCGGAGACGCTGTACCTGCTGCTGTCGGGCAGCGGCGGACACGGCGCGGCGGCAGCGGTCTACCTGCTGCTGCAGGCCTGTGTCCTCGTGCTGGCGTTGTTGGCCCGGCGTACAGTACTGAACAGCGATTGGCAGCCGGAGGGATGCGGCGGCCTGACAACAGAATAAGGCCACGTCAGCCGCGCTGAAAGCGGCTGACCCAAAAGGGAATATTCCCTTTTTCTGCACGCGAAGCGTGCAGAGCTTACCTTGTGCGCTGCGGGCGGGCTGCCCGTTGATGCAAATATATAAAAGGAGTATGATTATGAAAAAAGCAATCGCGCTGATCCTCTCTCTGGTCATGTGTGTCAGCCTGTTCACCGCTTGCGGCAAGCAGCAGGGCAGCACGGATGATCAGGAGACCGCTAAGACACTTGTGGTCGGCACACAGAACTTCGACGGTAAGTTCTCCCCCTTCTTCTACACCAACAGCTACGAAAATGATGTGATGAACATGATTTTCGACGGTCTGCTGCTCACCGACCGTGAGGGCTCCGTGGTGCTGAAGGGCGCTGACGGCGAGGTCCGTCCCTACAACGGCACCGACTATACATACACTGGCGTCGCCAACTGTGACATAGTCGAGAACGCCGACGGCACGGTGGACTACAAGATCACCATGAAAGAGGGCATCAAGTTCTCCGATGGTGAGGAGATGACCATCGACGACGTGATCTTCTCTTACTACGTCCTGCTCGACCCCACCTATGACGGCGTGTCCACCCTGTACTCCATCCCCATCAAGGGCCTGGAGGCTTACCGCACCGGCATGGAGTCCCGCATGAACCTGATCCTGGCTGCCGGTCCTGACGGCTACACCGCCACCGACTACTTCACCGAGGATCAGTACAACACCTTCTGGGCCGCCTTCAACGCCGCCGGCGTGAAGTTCGCCCAGGAGATCCTGGACTACGTGGTGGCCGAGGGCTATGCCGCCGCCACCGATCCTGTGGCCGCGCAGGCTGCCAACTGGGGCTTCGAGCTGGCTGAGGGTGCCACTGTCGAGGACTTCTGGGCCGCCATCGTGGAGGCCTATGGCTATGACATCTCCGACGAGGGCATCAACAAGGAGACCGCCGGCACCAGCATCTCCGCCCTCATCGAGGCCGAGATCGGCGATAGCTTCTCTGACTACACCATCGGTGTGCAGACCGGCGAGTCCGCCCCCAACGTCTCCGGTATCGTCAAGACCGGCGACTACTCCATGACCGTTACCCTGACCGAGGTCAGCGCCACCGCCATCTATCAGATCCCCGTCGCCATCTGCCCCGTGCACTACTACGGCGAGATGGATAAGTACGATTACGACAACAACAAGTTCGGCTTTGACAAGGGCGACCTGTCCCACGTCAAGTCCGTGACCTCCGCTCCTATCGGCTCCGGCCCGTTCACCTTCAAGAGCTATGCCAACGGCGCTGTTACTCTGGAGAAGAACCCCGGTTACTGGAAGGGTGAGCCCAAGATCGACACCGTGATCTGGCGCGAGATGCTGGATGTGGATAAGATCCCCGGCGTTGTGTCCGGCACCATCGATGTCACCGATCCTTCCTATTCCGCCAAGGCTGCCGAGCAGATCAAGAGCGCCAACTCCAACGGCGAGATCAGCGGCGACGTCATCCAGACCGACCTGGTGGCCAACCTGGGCTACGGCTATGTGGGCTTTAACGCCAACCGCGTGAAGGTCGGCACCGGCAACGGCGGCGACGAGGCCTCCAAGAACCTGCGCAAGGCCATTGCTACCGTTATCGCCGTGTACCGTGACGTGGCTGTGGACTCCTACTACGGTGAGTTCGCCAACGTCATCAACTACCCCATCTCCGACACCTCCTGGGCCGCTCCCCGTGTTACGGACGAGGGCTATAAGATCGCCTTCTCCGTGGATGTGGACGGCAATGACATCTACACCGACGGTATGTCCGCCGAGGATAAGTACGCCGCTGCCAAGCAGGCCGCTCTGGGCTACTTCGAGGCTGCCGGCTACACCGTCACCGACGGCAAGATCACCGCGGCTCCCGCGGATGCCCGCATGGACGCTGAGGTCATGGTCGGCGGCAGCGGCACGGGCGACCACCCCACCTTCATGGCTCTGACCCTGGCCTCCGAGGCTCTTAAGGAGATCGGCTTCAACCTGATCGTCTCCGATATGTCCAACTTCGCCGAGATGACCAACGCCATCAACGCCGGTACTGCGGATATGTTCGCAATGGCGTGGCAGGCCACTCCCGACCCCGATATGTTCCAGATCTATCACAGCCAGGGCGGTTCTAACGAGAAGTCCTACTGGATCAAGGATGCCGAGCTGGATGACCTGATCATGCAGGCCCGTCAGTCCACCGATCAGACCTATCGTAAGACCCTGTACAAGGAGTGCCTGGACATCGTGGCCGACTGGGCGGTGGAGATCCCTGTCTACCAGCGTCAGAACTGCATCATTCTGTCCTCCCAGCGGGTGAACCTGGATACCGTCACTCCCGACATCACCACCTATTGGAACTGGTACAACGATCTGGAGCTGCTGGAAGTCAAGTAACTCTTTGATCTGTACCCCACGCAAAGACTTAAGCAACGGCTATCCTGCGGCTGAAAAGCCGCAGGATAGCCTATCCCGGACGCATTTGCGTATGAGCCAGGCGGTTCGACGTCCGCGCCGGAACGACTGCCTGATCCGCAAAGATCAAGCAAAACGCAGTACATAGCAACGCCATACTCAGCGACGCAGAAACCACATAAAGGGAGGGCGGCCCGCTCCTGGCGCGGAGCGGTGCTGACCAAAAAACGGAGGGATCGTATGCGCAAATTCTTAGTCAAACGCACGCTGCTATCAATTCTGATCTTATTTTTCGTCACATTCATCATCTATGTGCTGATGCGCTGTCTGCCGGCCTCCTACGTGGAGACCATGGCGCAGCAGCTGTCCCAGGCTCCCGGCTCTAAGCCCTATGAGGAGTGGCTGGCCCAGCTGAACGCACAGTATGGCCTGGATCTCGACCTGATTCCGGGCTTCTTCGTCCAGCTGAAGAACCTGATCACCGGCAACTTCGGCGACAGCTGGAAGTACACCGTGCCCGTGCTGCAGAAGTTCAACGAGGTCATCTGGGTGTCCTTCATCATGGGTGCGATCTCCCTGGTGTTCGAGCTGCTCATCGCCGTGCCCCTGGGCATCGTGGCCGCCACCAAGCAGTACAGTGTCACCGACTATACCGTCACCACCGTGGCGCTGCTGGGTATGTCCCTGCCCACGTTCTTCTTTGCCACCCTGCTGAAGCTGGTGTTCTCCGTCAAGCTGGGCTGGTTCGACCTGGTGGGCCTGACGGGCCGTGACTTCAACTCTCTCAGTGCTTTCGGCCAGCTGCTGGATATGGGCAAGCACCTGGTGCTGCCTATCGTCACGCTGGTGTTCATCTCCATCGGCCCGTGGATGCGCTACGTCCGCACCAATATGCTGGAGGTGCTGAACGCCGACTACATCCGCACCGCCCGCGCCAAGGGCCTGCCGGAGAAGAAGGTCATTTACCACCACGCCTTCCGCAACACCCTCATCCCGCTGGTCACGTTCATCGGCGGCAGCCTCCCCGGCCTGTTCGCCGGTGCGCTGATCACCGAGACGCTCTTCGCCATCCCCGGCATCGGCTACATCTCCTACAACGCCATGGTGGCCGGCGACATCCCGTTCTCCATGTTCTATATGACGTTCCTGGCCATCCTGACGCTGCTGGGCAACCTCATCTCCGACATTCTGTACGCCGTGGTCGATCCGCGGGTACGCATCGCTTGAGAAGGGAGGACGTGAAGCATGAGTTATTTCGACGATAAGAAGGATAAAGATTTGTCCGTTCCCGGCCATGGGCAGGGAATGCCGGGCACCGATGCCCGCCGCCGTTCCTATGAGCTCAACGAAAAGTACGCGGGAAAGGACAATACGCCCTCTGAGGATAACACGCCCCAGGAGGATTACTCCCTCAGCGATGACCGCCGCGTCAAGGTGCTGTCCCCCGGTACGCTGGTGGCCAAGCGGTTCTTCCGCAACCGGCTGGCGGTGGTGGGCCTGACCATCCTGGCTGTCATGTTCATCTTCTCCTTCATCGGCGGTCTGGTCAGCCCCTACGGGCAGGACCAGGTGTTCTACCGCGATGACATTCAGATGAAGGAATATGCCGCCCTGTCCGAAAACACCGAATACCGCTTCCTGGTGGCGGATGGGCAGGAGTTCGGCGCTGTTTTACAGGCGCAGATGACGCTGCACATGGGCAAGGACGAGTCCTTCACCTATAAGGGCGTTACTTACACCGTCACGGAGGAGGGCGAGAGCCTGTATTCCGCCTCCCGGGGCGACACTCTGCTGGCCGTGGCCTATAAGGACATCGTCAATCCCAGCGTCACCGGCGAGAAGTTCAGCTTTGCCTTTACTTTTAACGCCCTGAAGGCCCACGTCAACGGCGAGACGGAGTTCACTGCCGATGGCAGGACCTACGCTCTGGACGACGGCAGCGTGCTGCTCAGCGGCGAGGAGATCGCCTATATCAGCCGCTATGTCATCCAGTCCAAGGTGGCCGGCACGGTGATCCCCAAGGAGTTCAAGGAGCGGGTCATCGAGGCCGCCGAGAAAAATGAGACGGACATCGAGTACGTCAATGAGAACGGCGAGACCCGCGAGATACGGCTGGAGTACGATCCCGCCAAGTACCAGTGGTCTATTAAAGAGGGCACGGCCACCCGCGTGTTTGACGATTACTCTTTCCCCACCAATGAACACTGGCTGGGTACGGATAAGAACGGCATGGATATGCTGACCCGCCTGATGTACGGTGGCCGCGTGTCCCTGTGCATCGGCTTCATCGTCGTGTTCATCTCCGCCACGCTGGGCGTGATTTTGGGCGGCGTGTCCGGCTATTTCGGCGGCTGGGTGGATAACCTGATCATGCGCATCGTGGATATTTTCTACTGCATCCCCTCCACACCGCTGATCATTATCCTGGGTGCGGCCATGGACGGTATGCGCGTCGATCCGCAGATACGAATGCTGTACCTGATGCTGATTTTGGGCTTCCTGGGCTGGCCCAGCATTGCCCGCCTGGTCCGCGGTCAGATCCTGTCCCTGCGTGAGCAGGAGTTCATGACTGCCACCGAGGCCTGCGGCATCAGCATTTCCCGCCGTATCTTCCGGCATCTCATCCCCAACGTCATCCCTCAGCTCATCGTCAACTGCACCATGAGCCTGGGCTCGACCATCATCACCGAGGCGACGCTGTCCTTCCTGGGCCTGGGCGTCAAGTTCCCCTTCGCCTCCTGGGGCAATATCATGAACGATGTTTCCAACTCCTACGTGCTGACGGAATACTGGTTCATCTGGATTCCCGCCGGTATCTGCCTGATGCTGACAGTGCTGGGCTTCAACTTCGTGGGCGACGGTCTGCGTGACGCGTTCGACCCGAAGATGAAGCGCTGAGAAAGGAGAGGATCGGAATGGCAACGAAACGAAACGACGGCTATATGTCCGCCCGGGAATCCCGCCGTATTTCCAAGGAAAACCGCAAGATCACCAACGAGCTGGAGAAGAAGCGTAAGCGGAAAAACGTACCGGAGGCGGAGTACCTCACCCAAATGCACGATTCCAGCAACGCCGTGGAGTTTGATAACCTCCATACCTACTTCTTCACCGACACCGGCGTGGTCAAATCCGTGGACGGCGTCAGCTTCTCTGTCCCCATCGGCAAGACCGTGGGCGTGGTGGGCGAGTCCGGCTGCGGTAAGTCCGTTACCAGCCTGTCTCTGATGCAGCTGCTGCAGCGGCCGCAGGGCCAGGTGGTGGAGGGCGAGATACGCCTGAACCTGGGCAACAAGGCCTACGATGTGACGAAAACGCCGGATGAGGTCATGCAGCACCTGCGGGGCAACGCAGTCTCCATGATTTTCCAGGAGCCCATGACAGCTCTGAACCCGGTGTTCCGCATCGGCGACCAGCTGAACGAGGTCATCGCCCTCCACGACGACAAGGGCAGCACCGAGGAGCAGATCAAGGAACGCTCTATCAAGCTGCTGGAGATGGTGGGCATCGCCAACAGCGAGGGTGTGTATAAGAACTTCCCCCACGAGCTGTCTGGCGGCATGCGCCAGCGCGTCATGATCGCCATGGCCCTGGCGTGCAGCCCCCGGCTCATCATCGCCGATGAGCCTACCACGGCGCTGGATGTGACCATCCAGGCGCAGATATTGGACCTGCTGCGCAACCTAAAGGATAAGATCAACTCCTCCATCATGTTCATCACCCACGACCTGGGCGTCATCGCCGAGATGGCGGACTATGTGGTGGTCATGTACGCCGGGCGTATCGTGGAGCAGGGCACGGTGGACGAGATATTCTCCCACCCGGCCCACCCCTACACCATCGGCCTGATGGCCTCCAAGCCTGTGGTGGGTCGTCAGGTGGATAAGCTCTACTCCATCCCCGGCAAAGTCCCCAACCCCATCAATATGCCGGATTACTGCTACTTCAAGGATCGCTGCGAGATGTGCGTGGAGCGCTGCGGCGGCGAATATCCCTGCGAGGTCAGCATTTCCCCCACCCACAAGGTCAGCTGCTACCGCTACTACGACGGCAAGCGGCCCGATTTGGAGGAGCAGGTGGAAGAAGAGATGACCGACAGCGGAAAGGAGGGTGAATAAGATGCCGTTTTGGAAAGCAGGTAAGAACGACGATCAGGTTCTTGACGACATTAAGGAAACTCAAAAGCAGAACGCCGATGATTTCGTCAAGGAGCAGGCCCACGCCAAGGACGCGAAGAAGTCCTCCCTCATCATCGACAACGATTTCACCCCCGTGGAGTATGATCCCCAGTACATTTTGCAGGTCAACCACCTGAAAAAGTATTTCCCCATCAAGGGCGGCATGGTGTCCAAGACCGTGGGCTACGTCAAGGCCGTGGACGGCGTGACGTTCAACCTCAAGCGCGGCACGACCATGGGCCTGGTAGGCGAGTCCGGCTGCGGCAAGACCACCACCGGGCGCACCATCCTGCGCCTGTATGACGAGAAGTCCGGCGGTCAGGTGCTGTTCAACGGCAAGGAGGTCTACGATCTGTCTCCCAAGGAGATGCGCGCCATGCGTACCAAGATGCAGATCATCTTCCAGGACCCGTTTTCCTCCCTGTCCCCCCGTATGCCGGTGGGCGAGATCATCGGCGAGGCCGTGCGCGAGCACAATTTAGTACCCAAGGCGGAGTTTGACGATTATATCGACACGGTCATGGAGAACTGCGGCCTGCAGCACTTCCACCGGGATCGTTACCCCCACGAGTTCTCAGGCGGCCAGCGGCAGCGTATCTGCATCGCCCGGGCGCTGGCGCTGAACCCTGAGTTCATCGTCTGCGACGAGCCGGTGTCTGCATTGGATGTGTCCATCCAGGCGCAGATCATCAACCTGCTGAAGGACATTCAGGAGAAGTATAACCTGACGTATTTGTTCATCAGCCACGACCTGTCCGTGGTGGAGCATATCTCCGACACGGTGGGCGTCATGTACCTGGGTAATCTGGTGGAATACGGCGCGACGGAGGACATCTTCCGCAACCCGCTGCACCCTTACACCAAGGCGCTGTTCTCCGCGATCCCTATCCCCGACCCCAAGGTGAAGATGAACCGCATCGTGCTGGAGGGCAGCATCCCCTCCCCGGCCAATCCCCCCAAGGGCTGCAAGTTCCATACCCGCTGTTCCAGCTGTATGGCCTGCTGCAAGGAGGAAGTGCCGGTGCAGCGTGAGTTAGAGCCGGGTCACTTTGTAGCCTGTCACCTGTACGATAAATGATGGCGAAAAAGAGAACGTATCAGGATGATGGACGCACCATCGCTGATATGAGCGGCATCGAGCCGTCTCCCATGCTGTTTCCCCGGTTTCCGGGGCGAAAGAAGGAGCAGTCCCGCGGCCCGGAGACCCCGGCGCAGGATCGCCCCTGGGAGACCGCGCCCCAGTACACGGACGAGGAGCGGCGGGCGGCCATGGGCGGCGCGCTGAAGGCGGCCATGCTGCTGGCGGGCGTGTTCATCGCAGCCGGCGCACTGGCGATTTTAGGAATGCAGCTCCTGTGGAACTGAATAACAAGCACGGCATGGCGTAGCCATGCCGTGCTTCAGCTTGTCAAAAAAGCCTGTCATTGCGAGCCAGTCCGCGCCGCCGTTTTTCTTTTGATGGGTGCAGTATACCGCCGCTTCCAAAAAGCAGCCTAAAGGACCAGCAATTTTCGTATGGCATAGCCGGCCTGATTATGATACAATTTCACCATAGATTGACGGGGAGGCGAGGGCAGTGTATTTCGCATACGGAGAGACAGAGCTTGCCTATCTGCGGAAAAAGGACAAGCGGCTCTGCGAGGTCATTGACCGCGTTGGGCATATCGACCGCACGGCAGATACCGAAATGTTTTCCTCTGTGATCCACCACATCATCGGACAGCAGATCTCCACCAAGGCTCAGGCCACCATCTGGCAGCGGATGCAGGACACACTGGGTGAGGTCAATGCCGAGACCATTCTGTCGGCAGGCGTTCCCAGGCTGCAATCCCTGGGTATGACGTTCCGTAAGGCGGAATACATTACAGACTTTGCCGGAAAAGTCCACACCGGTGCGTTTGATCTGGATGCTGTGGCACACATGGGTGACGAGGATGCCATCAAGGCGTTGAGCAGCTTGAAGGGCATTGGCGTTTGGACGGCGGAGATGATTCTGCTGTTCTGCCTACAGCGCCCGGATATTTTCAGCTTTGACGACCTGGCTATTCAGCGGGGACTGCGCATGGTCTATCACCACCGCAGCATCGACCGCAGGCTATTTGAAAAATACCGCCGCCGTTTCAGCCCCTATTGCAGCACGGCAAGCCTGTACCTGTGGGCCGTGGCTGGCGGCGCAATACCGGAAATGCGGAACTATAAGCCAAAGAAATAAAGAAGGATACGCCATGATTTTCATTCAACACTACGACTCGCCGCTGGGCGCTATTCTGCTGGCGGCAGATGAGACCGGACTGACTGGCCTATGGTTCGACGGGCAAAAATACTTTGCCCGCGACCTGCCTGCGGAACGTGTGGAGCAGAATACGCCTACCCTTTCGGAAGTCAAACGCTGGCTGGACATTTACTTTACCGGTAAAGAGCCGGACTTCATGCCGCCGCTGCATCCCATCGGCTCTGCGTTCCGTCGGTCGGTGTGGGACATTCTCCTGCGGATACCCTATGGGCAGACGACTACCTATGGTGAGATCGCACGGCAGCTTGCTGAAAAGCAGGGTCGCCCCCGTATAGCTGCCCAGGCGGTGGGCGGTGCGGTCGGGCACAACAAAATATCTATTATCATTCCATGCCACCGCGTGGTCGGGACAAACGGCAGCCTGACCGGATATGCAGGCGGAATTGATAAAAAGGTGAAGCTGCTGGAATGGGAGCACACCGACATGACCGGATTATTTGTACCCAGGGAGGGCACTGCGCTTTGACACGCAGAGCGGATCAACGCTATGGCCGGCGGAGAACTTTATCCGCAAGATCATACGGACAGAGAGCGGAAAGACCGTCGCAAAATCGGTTTTCCGTGTCTGAAGGTGAAAGAAATAATACATATCCTCCGGCATAGCCAAAGGATATTTTGCCATGTAAATATTGGATTTGTATAAAATGCACAAAATCTGAGTGAGAATTTCTATATAAAAATGTGAAAATAGTCTTGAAACAGTCGGCGGCGGATGATAAAATTTTGTCGGATTTTGAAAAAAACTATATGTTTTGCGTAAAATGTTTTATAGATTTATAGAAAAGCGGGGGATATTCTATGAAACGAGTGTTGTCTGTGCTGCTGTCGTTGACGATGCTGCTCGTGCTGCTGCCGGCAGTGGCGGCAGGGGACGGCACAGGCCCGTACACGGTGTCTCTGGGCGGAAAGTGCGAGGCCGGCGAGGCGAGTGTCTTTGTGTTCCTGACCTCTGAGACAGAGAAGACGTACAACGCCTTTTGGCTGACGCTGGCCTATGACGACAGCGTGTTGGAGTTTGTCGGCGCGGACAATGTCGTGCCGCAGGATGTGACGCGGGAACTGAAGGCATCGGCACGGAATGGCGAGGTGACGGTGGCAGGCTGCGGCGACGATCTGGAGGTGAGCGATGGCGCGGTGAAGCTGCGATTCGCGGTGAAAAAGGACTGCCTGACACAAGTACAGCTCACCGAAGCGCAGATCAGCGCCCGGTCACAGGCCAGGATGGACGCCAAGCCGGCGAAGCTGGACGCGAACAAGTCTGTTTACACGGTGGCCAGCGGCTATTACACGGTCGAATTGCCGGAGGGAGTGGGCGTCTACGGCGACGCGGCGGTGGCCGCTGACGGGGACTATACCTTCCGGACTGACCCGCATTACGACTATACATTCGACGTTACAGTCGACAAGGACCCGGCGCAGGCGCAGAACAATAGCGATGGCAGCTACACGGTCAAGACCGTCAACGGCCCGCTGCGGATCACCTGTGTGGTGCGCACGCCCAAGTCCTACCCCGTTATGGTGGTGGGCAGCGGCAAGGCTGATGTGACCGCGGGGAAGCTGGCGGCCTATGGACAGAGCTTCCGATTCTCTGTGAGCAGAACGGACCTGACGGAATACGCGGTGTCCGCCGTGGTGGACGGTGTACGGGTGGAGCTGAGCCGGGAGGGGGACAGCTATACCATCGCAGGTAAGGATGTGACCGGTCCGGTGACGATCACGGTGGCGAAGGTGACGGAAGCGGGAACGACGCTGGTGCTGTTTATCGGCAGCGGCGCGGCGGACGTGGACGGTGGACAGGAGCACACCTGCCGCGGCGGCGCAGCCTACAGCTTTACGGTGAAAGAGGAGGAAAACTGTGACTACGTGGTGATGGTGGGCGGCCAGACGATCACGGGCAGCAACGGCACGTATACCATCCCGGCATCGCTGGTGACAGGCTCGATCCTGACGGTGTCCGTGACCAAGACCACGCGGCTGAGTATGGATGTGAAGGTAACGGAATACCTGCCTGACCGACTGTGGCTGGTGGAGGCGTCTGTCAGCGTGCCGGTGGGCAAGACGCTGGTCTATAAGAACATCCCCATGTATTACTCCAGCGGACGGCGGGCCTATATGTGCGTGGTGGACGGATCTGTGACGCTGGAGGAGGCCCGGAATGCCATCGGCACTGTGACGGGACAGGTGGAAACACTGGTGGTGGACGGCGACGCCAACGGCAGCGGTGTGCTGGATGTGAACGACGCGCAGATGATCTACGATATGTATATGAATGTGTATACGCTGGACGAACTGACCCAGACCATGTGGCTGCGGGCGGACGTCAACGGCGACCGGAGCGTCAATGTGCAGGATGTGCAGTATCTTCTGAAGCTGCTGGTAGAGTGAGATATAGCCAAGGCAGAGGCACGGCTGAAAGCCGTGCCTCTGCTGCTGTGTGCGGTGCTTCCGCCGCTGCCGCTGAAGAATACGCGACGCAGCAGGCTCACGCGGTCGGAGTGGCTGTCTGTCGCTTGCAAAATGATCGGCATTGGCATATAATACATAACAATAGCCGAAATATGACAGGGGAGGTGAGAGTGTGCTGGAAATAGCCATTTGCGATGACAACGCCAGGGATCGGGAGCGGATCGCGGAGGATCTTCAAGCCTATGCCGCCGCACACGGTGAATACGGCATCGAGTTCGTGGTCTACACCTCTGCCTTTGAAATGCTGGACTCCTTTGAAGATACCGGCTGTCCCGACATAGCCCTGCTGGACATCTGTATGCCCCATATGCTGGGGACAGAGCTGGCGCGGGAGATCCTGGGACACAGCGAAAACACGGATATTATCTTTTTGACTACCAGCTCGGATTATGCGGTGGATGCCTTTTCCATCCATGCCGCGGACTATATCCAGAAGCCGTATACACGGGAGAAATTTGAGGCGTCCTTGGATCGGGTGATCGCCCTGCGGCAGGAGCGGACGTGGCTTTTGCTCCCCAGTGAGGGGGAACTGCACCGCATTGCCCTGGAGGATGTTCTGTACATAGAGACGGATGACAAGCGGCGTATTTTTTCCCTGGCCTCCGGGAAAAAGCTGGCGGCGAGAATGTCCGCCGCCCAGCTGCAGGACTGTCTGGCGGGAAGGAGAGGCATGGTTATGTGTGGGGCGTCCTATGTGGTCAATCTCAGCCATGTCCGTTGTTTTTCCGGCACGGATCTGGTTATGGACACCGACGAGCGCATCCCTGTCCCCCGGCGGCTGCGGGCGCAGATCAGACAGGCATATTTTGATTTCTATTTGGAGGAGGTCAAGAGCCGATGACAGACCCCCACTATATCGGGACGATCCTGTATGTGAGCCTGTCGATCTACGCGGTGCTGCTGGCGGCCGGCCTTTTGATGCAGGAGCGGCGATATTCCGTCAAAAAGACAGCGCTGCTGTGGGGCGTGGAAGGGCTTGTTCTGCTGCTGGACATGTATCTGTGCTTCGGCCTTCTGCCGGTGCCCCTGCGGCTGCCGGTATCGCTGACCATCGGTTTTTTCAGCTATGTGGGCGTTTTTATAGCCGTATCCGCCGATGGCTTCTGGAAAAAGGTTTATCTGTTGATCACCTTCTTCTGCGTGTGCTGCATCTCCTGGTCGGCCGGACTTTATCTCTGCTATTTCTTCTTGCCGGACAGTTCCGCAGCGGTACAGTATCTCGTGCGCACGGCGCTCCATTTTGCCATGGCGCTGCCGCTCCTGCTGGCATACCGGAAGCACGGCCGGCCGCTGCTTCGTGAGGTCAGCGGCTTCCGGAAGCGGAGCTGGCGGATACTGAGCGCCGTATCCAGTATCTATTGCTTTTTGTTTGCGGCGCTCATATCAAGAATACGGCTGGATAGCGGCGTGGAGATCGAGACGCTGTTCGTGTTCTGCATAGCGGTGGCCACGTTTGCGGCGGTCACTGTTTTGAGCATCAGCAACATCGTCCATATGCGTAAGGAGGCACAGGAGGCACTGGTCAAGCAGAAGGTGGAATATTTGGCGCGCTATGTGGAGACCGTCAGCAGGGCGGAGCAGGAGAGCCGGCGAATCCGGCACGACAAGCGCCATCATGACGCCTGCATTGCCGCCATGGCCCGGGCAGGGGACACCGAGGGCATCCTGCACTATCTGGAACAGGGAGAGGAGACGATCGAGAGCTTTCCCACGTGGTGTCCGAACCGAATGGTCAACGAGCTTTTGCGCTCCTATGCCAACAAGGCACAGGCGGTCGGCGTGGCGTTTGCCGCGCAGGCAGACACGCCGGAGCAGTCCGGGATGTCCGATGTGGACTTTGTGGCCATCCTGGCCAATCTCATGGAAAACGCACTGAATGCCTGCGTTGGAATGGGCAGCGGAGGGCCTATCCGAGTCCATGTCCGGGACATCGGGCGCAAAACGGTGATCGCGGTGAGCAACCCTTGTCCTGATGGTCTGAAGCTGGAAAACGGCCTGCCCGCTGCCCGGGGCATCGGAATCGACAGCATCGCGTCCGCTGCCGCCCGCTATCAGGGAGAGGTACATTATAAGGTGGAGAACGGCGTCTGCACAGCCTGTGTCATTCTCAATCCGTAGATATGTCTATACCAAGAAAATCACCTTTGGGCGGTTTTCTTTTTGCCTGTGACCAAATCGGGAAGCAAACCGACCAATTTCGGTATTTTCACCCATACGCATTGCGGCTGTGGTATACATTTATGGATAGAAGTGCGTTACTGCCTGTATATCGTCGAAAGCGCTGACATTCGGATGTCTGGCGAAGGAGCGTGGAAAGGACATTTGCTATGAACTGGCCTTGGAAGAAGAAAAAGCTCTCCTTTGCAGAGATTGCAAAGTTCAACTGGGAGGCAGACACCAACACGGAGCTGCGGCAAAAGCTGAATGAGTTGGCGAAGCAGTACCCGACGATGCAGGAGAGCGAATACAGAAGAAAGCTCCTGCAGCTCTTCCGTGAGAAGGGGCTGGACATCAACGCCGAGCAGTTGGATATGCTGCTGCTTCTGCGGCAGAAGACGGATCAGATGTTGCTCGGGCAGGAGTCGGACGGACAGGAGAACGGGGAGTAGGTGCATCCGGAGAAATACAGCGTCCGGGGTGTGAAAGGCGGAAAAGAAAAAATGGGATATGAATACCGCAGAAACGAGGCCATCATACGGAGCAAGACCCGGGAGTTCTTCGGCGTCGGTACGGTGGTGACGGCTACCTCCTATTTGGTCCCTGTTGTAGACTTTATGCTCATCGGCATCCTGTTGGGCGCTGATGCAGTCGCCGCCGCAGGGCTTGGTGACAGCTTTGTGGACATTGCAGAGCTTCCGGGCTTCGTTCTCTCCGCCGGCGGGCCGGTGGCCGCCGGCATCCTGCTGGGCCGGAGAAAGCGCCGGCTGGCGGACGGGGCGTTTACGCTGTCATTCCTCCTGGCGCTGATCGGAGGCTTGCTCGCGTGGTGTCTGCTGCCGTTCTGTGGCTATTTCAGCGGCATTTTGTCCAACAACGGCGCGATCACGGATGATGTGGCGCGGTACGCGTTCTTCACGCTGCTCTCGACACCGTTCGTGGGCGTGAACCTGATCCTATCAGGGTTTGCCATCGTGGATAACCGCTCCAAGCTGGCGATGGGTTCGGTGATCGCCGCCAATGGGGTGAACATCATTCTGGATGTGGTGTTCATGAAATTCCTGCGCATGGGCGTCGCCGGTGCGGCCGCGGCTTCGCTGCTGGGCAACGCGGCCGGTATTTTGGTGGCGCTGCCGTATCTGTTCTCCCAAAAGCGGACTTTCCGCTTTGTTCTGCGCAGAGAGGACATCCGGGAGGCGTGGCGGGAGCTGGTGTCCAGCAGCTCGTCCTTCGCCACGGATAAAATTTCCCGGATCATCTCCGGTCTGATCGTCAACCTGCTCCTGATGTATTTCGTGGGCAACATGGGCGTGGCGCTGTACGCCGTGTATGGCCAGCTGCGCTCCATCCTGCGTATTTTGGCGGGCGGCGCACTGCAGACCATCTCCACCCTGGGCGGCATACTCTACGGCGAGCGCGATTTCTACGGGCTGCAGAGGATGTTCTCCCTTCTGGCCAAATACACCTACGCCATTGTGGCGGTCATCGTAGCGGGGCTGTTCGTCTTCTCCGCGGCGTTCCTTAATTCCTATGGCATGACTCCGGACGCTGATACCGTGATGGCCTTCCGCATCATGCTGTTCAGCCTGCCGTTTCTCTGGCTCAACGACCTGCTTGCCCGGTTTTATACCAGCGTGCAGCGTCAGAGGCTGTCCGTGCTTTTATTGACACTGCAGAACGTGGTGTTCAAAATACTGTTCCTGCTGCTCTGCGTGGCAGCTATTTCCCAGCTCCACTGGAGCAGCATCTCGGCGGTGGCGTGCTGGTGTCTCTCGGTGGAGCTCCTGACTCCTGTGGCCACGCTGCTATGGGAGAAGCGGACGTATCACAATATGGCCATCCTTGGCCTGGAGGATCAGACGGAACGGACCTGCCACACCTTTTCCATCACGGGGGAACGGGAGAACGTGGCGGACATCCACCGGGAGATCGAGCAATTCTGCCGTCAGAACGGGATACCCCACAATAAGGGCGTTTTCCTGGCCATTGCGCTGGAGGAGGCCGTTCTGAACATCATCGGTCACAACGATCATGTGGATATGATCGACATCTGCCTGCTCCTGGAGGAGGGGGATCTGATCGTCCGTATCCGCGACAACGGCGCGCCCTTTGATCCGCTGGCCTTTGTGGACGATGGGGATATTCTTCAGGAGAACAACATCAGCCTGCTGGAGCGGCTCACGGATCAGAAGGCCTATACCCGGATCATGAACATGAACAACACGGTGCTTTCGATCAAGCTGGAGGGTGCGCAGAATGAATGAGCATATTGCGGAGCTTTCCCGCAAATATCCGGCCGCTGCGGAGCTGCTTGCCCGGCACGGAGATAAGACGCTGCGGGCCTATCTGGGACAGCTCCGTCACCGGCCGTCGCCGGATATTCTGCCGTCGGAGGATCTGCTGGAGGCGGTACAGGATTACTTTACGCCCTTCTTCGGCGCGAAGACTGCCAAGGAATGTGCGGCGATACTCCGCCGCAGCCGCTGCATGACCACCGCCAATCACCACCACCCGGCCTTTGAGTACATGACCGTACAGGACACGATCCTGTGCGACCAGTGGCTGCGGCTGCAGGGGGAGCAGGGAGCGGTCGTCCCGGTCATGGCCTGTGCCAATCTGAACCTGACCAGCACCCTCTACCCGAGGGGTATGGTGGTTTACGACTGCACGCTGCCGGAGGGCCGCCTGCGGCTGCCGCTGTACTCGTGGAAGCTGAAACGCCCCTGTGTGGCCGCTATAGGGGGCATTACCCCTGAAATGGTGGACAACGTGCTGAAGCGCCTGCCGCGGGAGACGCGGCAAGGCTCAATCATGCCTGAGATGTCCGCCGCGCTGGAGCGCTGCTGCCGGGAGGTCCTGCTCTCGGACCAGGTGCAGCGGTATGATACGCTGCGCCAGCAGACCACAGCCATCAACGCCATGCTCTCCCAGCGGTACTTTACCGACCGATGTCCCCAGTATCTTTGGATGCCCATGGAGACCATCACCGCGAAACTGCTGGCAAAGGATCTTCGGTCGGATGGGACTCTTCTCCATCAGATGCTGTTCTCCATGAGGCTGCGCGCGGCACTGCTCCGAGAGTTGGACGGCGTCGCCGGCTGCTGGACGGGGGATACCGGCGGCACGCACTTTTTTTGGGGACTGGACAGCCGGAATATCCTGTTTCCCCTGCGGCTGCGGGAGGAGGCGGGCGAGACGGTGCTGGCCGGTCAGAATTCACTGGGGGAGGACGTGACGGTTTCCTTTACGCCCCAGGCGCTGACGGAGGGGCTGCTGGCGCAGACGCTGCTGCCGGGCATATTCCTCTGCTTTCTGGAGATCCATTTCCTTCGTGATTTCACGGTTTTTGGCGGCTACTACCAGCCAACGTATCTGGCGCAGATGCGCCGGGGGATGGTGCAGGCGATGCGTGAGCTGGGGGGCTTTGACGAGGAGGCCGCGGTGATTGAGACCAAGCGCAGCGATATGACACTGGGACTGATCTACCTGCTGCGATCGCATGGCGCAGGGCTGTTTCCGGTCTCCACGGCGGAGCTTATGGAACGCCCCGTCTCCACGGCGGAGATCGAAGAAAGGCTGGAGATGCCTGTATCGGAGGCGCTTGCCATGCTGCGCTGAACGGGGGAAGGGATACCGTATATAGCTTGACGGATCACAGTATACCTGCTATAATTGATATGCATACCAAATTATGGATAGAAAGGTGATGCATACTGTTATGAAAAGAAGTGCTGTTGGAATGAAGAAAACGATTTTGAGCGCTTTGCTGGCGCTATGCACGGCGGCGCTGCTGACCACCGTGTCCTTTGCGGCGGATAAGACGGTGTCCTCGTGGAGCGAGCTGGCTGATGCCATCCAGTCGACAGATACTTCCCCCAGCATCACGCTCTCGTGCGACATTACCGCCGGGGAGGGGGACGGGGAGATCACCGTTTCCGGCACATCAACGGTGCGGCTGGATCTGAACGGCCACGTTTTGGACGGCGCTATGCGTACCCGGATATTCCTGGTGCAGGACGGCGGACGACTGGTCATCACCGACTCCGACGCCCAGAAGCGCGGCGCCCTGGTCGGCGGATCGGCGGAGGATGCCTCCGTTACCCATAGCGGCGGCGGTGTGTATGTGGCGGCGGGCGGTCAGCTGGAGCTGAACGGCGCGACCATCCGGGACTGCCAGGGGGCGTATGGCGGCGGCGCGGTCTGCACGCAGGGTAACTTCTATATGTATAACGGCGCGGTCATCAAGGACTGCGAGACCTGGCACGCCGGAGGCGGCGGTGCGGTGTATACCACCGGCAGCGCGGCCAGGTTCATCATGCGCGACACCGCCCTGATCGACAACTGCTCCTTCTGCGGCGTATGGGTGGAAGAGGGCACGTTCAGCATGGAGGGCGGTACGATCAGAGGCTGTGAGTCTCGGTCCGGCGGTGGTGGTATCTATGTCAGCGAGGGGGCTGTATTCACCCTGTCCGGCGGCCTGATCACCGGCAATTATGACGGAACGAACAAGGGTGCTGCCATCTATCTGGCGGGAACGCTGAACCTGCGGGGCGGCGAGATCGCGGACAACATCGTGGATGATATGTCCATCTATTGGGAGGACTTTGAACCCCACGAGGGCATTTGGGGTACATATTCCAGCACCATCAACTGCGGCGGCGGCATAGTAAGGGACAATGTGTATTTGCAGGAGAACGCCCGGGTGAACGACGACTCCTTCTACGGTACGACCGTGTTTTTCGACAAAATGCTGGGCAGCGGTGATGTTCGGGGCGGCACGTACCTGGAGGAGTGCTGGTATCGGACCTCAAGCTCCAGCTGCATCGTGGTTTTCTTTGATAACAGCGACTCCTCCAGCTTTCTGCTGCGGGAGGAGATGTTCGGTGGCAGCAAGCCCATAGAGCCCACATGGCTGGGGGGCGAGTGGGTCACCGAGGATGGCGAACCATTTGATTATTCTCAGACGCCGACCCAGTACAGAACATACCTCTATCGGAAGGTGGAGACAGGCGCACAGGCAGACGCGGACGGCGATGCGGCCGCGGATACCAGCGGCGGAGAGGATACCATGAATGCCGGCGCGCTTTTCAGCAACACGGGGGATACGTCCTCCACCGTCACGCTGCTGTTCATCCTGTCGCTGGCGGGCAACGCGGGTCTGGTCATTGCACTGGTGCGGGTGAAGAAAAAGTCGGCGCGGTAAAGGGACAAAGAGACCGGCCCTATATGGAACACTCCATATCGGGCCGGGTTCTTTGCCGTATATTCAGCTTTAGTAAGACAGGAACGGCAGCTTCAGCCGTCCGCGGCGCTTGGCCCAATAGAGCAGGCCGTACAGCGCCATAGGCAGGCAGGCGCCCAACCAGCTGTATTTCGATTGGATCAGCAGGTTGAATATGGCGTGCATGGTCACGGCGATGGACCACAAACCGAAAATGCCTGTCCAAAACAGCTTTTTCTGCCTTTTCACATAGGGTAGGCCCGCGCCAACGACCATCGTACACAGACCGTGCATCAGACTGGCGGACAGACCCCGCAGCGCCGCCCAGCCCAACGTCACCGATGCCAGGTTCTGAACCAGAATGGTGGTGTTCTCCAAAATGGAGAACCCAATGCCCACTGACATGGCTACGGGTAGGATCACCTTCCGGTCATTGCTGAAGAAGAGCGCGAACACCAGCACCGGCAGCGCCTTCAGGATCTCCTCCACGATAGGGGGAACGGTCTGTGTAAAGCGCACTGTGTCCAATCCGCACAGAGAATAGAGAATGGTGTCGACCTCATAGGCCACCAGTGCCGTCGTCATGCCCAGCAGCAGGAAGAACACCAGCCGCCGGGAGCGGCGCTCTAAAATAGGCAGCATCAATCCCAGCGGCAGGGCGATGCACAGAAAGATCACATAAACCATTTCCGCACCCCCATTTCCGCCGTCGGCAGCATTGCCGTCAGCAGAACGCAGACCAGCAGCGTGACGACCGGCTGCGCCGTGCCGGGCAGACCGGGAAACAGCATTGCCGTCTGTCCCAGCCCCAGCAGGATGACCAGCGCGTTATAGGGCCGCATGACCCGTATGATGCCCGTCTCCACGTCCGGCAGCAGCAGGTGCTTCAGAGCGAAGTACAGCGTCAGCCCCATGGGGACGGCCGGCAGGAGCAGGGGCAGGCTGGCATCAGGACCATAGCTCGTCATGCTCCATGCGGTCAGCCCCAGAACAGCCAGCGGCGCGGCCAGCGCCGCCAGGCGGTACGGGAGGTACATCGGCTCTCCGCTGTCGGCCAGCCGGTCGATAGCGCCGAAATAGGAGGAAAACAGAAAGAACCACATACCCACATAGCCGAGACAGCCTATGTGGAAGCCGCCTGGGGCATTGCCGTAGATCAGCTCCCAGCAGCCCTCGAACAGCGCACCCAGCAGATAGCTGGCGGCGGCGAACAGCAGTATTTTGAAGAACAGGGGCTGCTTGCGTCTGGTACACAGTACCACGCCAAGACAGACTGACACCAGCGCCGCGCCCAGCCGAAGGGGGATCATGCCTCCGTTCCTTCTGTCATAGCCTTAGAGGGCTTTTTCCGGTTGAGAATGGCCCACATCAGCGCCGTGCCGCCCGCACCGCCGATCAGCGCGGCGAAGGCCACCAGCGCGTACTGCCCGCCAACTGCGGTCGTCCCGCCGTCGGTGGAGAACAGACTGCCGCTTTTGGACGCGGCGATAGCGGCCAGTGTATCGGCGGCGCTGTTGACGGAGCTGTTTGCACCTTGCAGGTAGGAGTTATATTGACCCATAAAATCCTGCAGATTGACCATCAGCGATTGCGTCTGACTGGCGAGGCCGTCCTGATAGACCGTGAGGCTTTCAATGTTATAAGCCCAGAAGTCGAAATCCTTTGGCTCGCAATAGTCGAGACCGCGATCCCGCATGAAGCTGAGCATATCCTCGGGCATCTTCGTTGCGCCCTCCGCCTGAAGCTGCCGCATCTTTTCGAGGGTGTCCGCGGTCAGGGTCTGTTCCTCCTGAAGTTCCTGAATCTGCTGCATACAGGAATTGGCGGAGTCCTTGCAGAGCTGCGCCTGTGCCAGCTGGAGCTTGGCGAACATAAGCTGTATGCTGTTGTCAGAATCGAAGTCAATGCCGTTCAAGACATCGGACAGGGAGGTAGTGCCGCTGCTATTGACACCATCCTCCGCCGCGGCGGGAACGGTCAGCAGCAGCGCTATCGCAAGGGCACACAGTGCAGTAAAGTACTTTTTCATGTCACGCAGCCTCCTGAAGATCGATGATATTATTCTATCACAATCGGCGGGCGTGCGTCAACACGAAGATATTTTGCGTGAAAAGACGTTGTGAAAATACCGCGACTATGCTACACTGTTCTATATCATAAATTACCGCCGTATCCGGCGGACGGAGCATGAGAGGAGAAACAACATGGACATCAAGAAAACGAAGAACGATACCACACTGACGCTGGCTATCCAGGGCCGTATTGACACCACCACCGCCCCCCAGCTGGAGGCGGAGCTGAGATCCGACATTGACGGTGTCACGGAGCTGTATTTGGACTTTACCGGCGTGGAGTACATCTCCTCGGCGGGGCTGCGGGTGCTGCTCTCTGCTCAGAAGCTGATGAGCCGACAGGGAAAGATGGTGCTCTCTCATGTGAATGAGTCGGTGATGGAGGTCTTTGAGGTCACCGGCTTTTCCGACATCCTGACCATCGAGTGACGTGGCAGCTGCGGGGGATATAACGGTCACGCACCGTACAAAGGACAGCTTCACAGGCCGTATGTTCCGCGGTCTGTGGATACCGGCCATGCTGTCGTCGCTGGGCTGGGCGCTCAGCGATATGGCGGATGCCGTGGTGGTGGGGCAGAGGCTGGGGGCGGTAGGTCTTGCCGCCATCAGTCTGATCCTGCCGGTCTATATGGTCAACTGTATGTTCGCCCACGGGCTGGGGCTGGGCGGCTCTGTCCGCTATTCCCGGCTGCTGGGCGAGGGGAGGACGGCCGAGGCGGCGGACAGCTTCCACGGTGTTTTCGGCCTGGCGCTGCTGTTCAGCGTCGCCACGGCGGTCCTGGGCAGCGTGTTTATCGAGCCGCTGCTGGCGCTGCTGGGTACACGGCCGGCGGACGGCGCACTGTATACCGCCACAAAGGACTATCTGCAGATTCTGGTGGCGGCCACGCCGCTGTTTTATCTGTCCAACATACTGAACTACTACCTGCGCAACGACGGCAGCCAGCGGCGGGCCGGAGTCGGCTCTGTCGCGGGCAATCTCTGTGACATCGCGCTGAATGTGTTTTTGGTGCTGGTGCTTGACCTGGGAACGCGGGGTGCGGCACTGTCCACCGCACTGGGACAGATCATCACCATCTGTATCTATCTGCCAGGGTTCTTCGGTAAGAAGCATACCCTGCGCTTTGCCCTGCCCAGGGGACGCTGGCTTGTGCCCGCGCTCTCCACGCTGAAGGCGGGCATGGCCACCTCCGTGCAGTATCTGTATCAAATGATCTTCTTCCTGGTGTGCAACAACCTGCTGATCCGGCTGGGCGGAGAAACAGCCGTGGCTGTTTTCGACGTGATTCAAAACACCTCGTACCTGATCCTCTATCTGTTTGAGGGCACGGGCCGGGCCATGCAGCCTATCCTGTCCACCTATCAGGGAGAGCATAACCGGCAGGGCAAGAAAAACGCGGCGCGTTTGGGGTTTACGGCGGGCCTCGCCGCCGGCGGCGCGCTCATCATCTTTGTAGAGCTGTGGCCCGTGGGGATGTGCCTGCTGTTCGGTATCGCCGGCTCGCCCTCGGAGGTGCTGGCGTGCACCGCACTGCGGCTCTACGGCGCGGCGGCGCTGTTCGCCGGCGTTAACATCCTGCTGTGCAATTACTATCAGGCCTGCGAGAACGAGAAGCCGTCCTTCCTGCTGGAGACGCTCCGGGGTGCGGTGCTGCTCATTCCGCTGACGTTTGTGTGCTATGCGCTGGGATTGCAGCACTTTTGGCTGCTGTTCCTGCTGACGGAGGCCGGATCGCTGGCGGTGTTCCTGCTGCTGGGCATCAGCGGCCGCTATAAGAAAGCGGAGCTGCCGGAGGAGCGTATCTTTCAGCGGACGATCCTCAGCAATGCCTCGGACGTGATGGACGTGAGCCGCGAGCTGGAGGGCTTCTGTGAAGCCTGGGACGCGGACATGAAGCAGCAGATGCTGGCCACCATGACCGTGGAGGAGATCGGCATGGCCATTTTGGAGCACGGCTTTCAGGGCCGGACGGACGGCTATATTCAGCTTACCGCTATCATGCAGGAAAACGGCGAGCTGGAGCTGCACCTGCGGGATGACGCTACCACCTTCAACCCCTTTGACATGGATACCCGCCGCGCCAGCCAGGATGGGGATTTTGACATGGACAGCATGGGTGTGCTGATCATCAAGAAGCGGGCGAAAGAGTTTTTCTATCGGCGGTATCAGGGGTTCAATACGCTGATCATCAGGATTTGAGAGGTTCATACTAATGAAGATCGTCTATTTCGGCAGTGATGTGTTTCTGTCGTGTTTTGAGTATTTGCTGGAGAAGCATCAGGTGCTGGCGCTGTATACATACCATAACGACGAGGACTACTTCACGGAGTATGCCATCGTGCAGCGGGCTCGGGAGCTTGGTATCCCCGTCCATTACGAGTCCATCACACCGGAGGAGATCACCCGGTATTTCACGGATGAAGGCTGCGATCTGTTCTTCATCGCGGAGTATGACCGCATCCTGACGCTGCCGGAGGACCTGCCGGGTTTCCGGGGCATCAACACCCACAGCTCCCTGCTGCCCCAGGGCCGCAGCTACTATCCCATCGAGGGTGCTATGGAGCGCGGTCTCCTGCGCACCGGCGTAACGATGCACAAGGTGGTCCGGCGGCTGGACGGCGGTGACATCCTGGCCCAGCGTACCATCGACGTCACCGATGATCTGGACAGTGTGGACATCTACCTTCGCTGTGCCGCGTATGCCCGGGAGATGGTGGAGGACGTGATAGAACACCTGGACGCACGCTGGGCGGCCGGCAAGCCGCAGACGGAAAAGTGCCTCTACTGGAAGCGCCCCGCCGCGGAGCTGCTGACCCTTTACCACGATATGAGCAGGGAAGAGGCTCTGACCGTATTCCGGAAGTACAATTCCATGACCCAGGTGCAGCTGGACGAGAGATGGTTTTACGTGACGGACATCACCGGTGGTATAGGCCCGCTGTACCGCGCGGTGCAGCATCTGTCCCCAACAAGGGTGCTGTACCGTGTACGGGACGGACATTTGCGGCTTCACGTTCATCCAATGGAGGTGCGGACATGAAAAAAGCGAGGAACATACGGCTGCAGCCCAAGCTGCTGCTGGGCCTGGTGGTCATGGCCGCCGTTCTTGCGGCCATACTGGCGCCCTCCATCGCCCAGCTGTACCGGACGAGAATGGAGGAGCAGTATTCCAAGCTCGCCTTCGGACAGGCCTCTGTGGCGTCGTCTCTTATCGACGGAGACAAGGTGGAGCAGTATTATCTGACCGGGCAAAAGGACGATTATTACGACGAGATCCACCGCTACCTGCAGGACGCCAAGGAGAAGATGGGCCTGAAGTACTTCTATGTGGTCGTGCCGGAGAATGAGGTGATGTACTACATCTGGGATGCCGGCGTCGCCGGGGAGGACGGCGTCTGCGACCTGGGGGATACCGACGCCTACTACGGCGGCGGCAATGAGCTGATGCACAAGGCCCTTGCCGTGGACGCGGAGCAGACGATCCTTGTCACCAACAACGAGGAGTACGGCTACCTGGCCTCAGCTTATGTGGCCATCCCCAACAGCGCCGGTACGCCGGTGGCCCTGGCCAGCGTGGACATCTCCATGGACATGATCGACCAACAGATACACCAGTTTTTGGTCCTGACGCTGTGTGTGGTGCTGGCTGTCCTGCTGCTTTCTGTTTTTGCGTACTACTACTATGTACGCCGCATCCTCATCCGCCCGCTGGGCACGCTGCACCATGCGGCCATCGGGCTGGTGGAGAGCAAAATGGAGGGCCTGTCCGATTTCCGGGTGGAGGTCAACACCGGCGACGAGCTGGAGGACCTGGCCCACTCCTTTCAGTACATGGTGGCGGAGCTGAACGAGTATATCCGAAACCTCAGCCGCGTTACGGCGGAGAAGGAGCGCATCGGCGCGGAGCTGGACGTGGCCCGGCATATCCAGGCGTCCATGCTGCCCTGCATTTTCCCCGCCTTCCCGGAGCGGCATGAGTTCGACATCTATGCCTCCATGACTCCGGCAAAGGAGGTAGGCGGCGACTTTTACGACTTCTTCCTGGTGGATGACGACCATTTGGCGCTGGTCATGGCGGACGTGTCCGGCAAGGGCGTCCCTGCTGCGCTGTTTATGATGATCTCCAAGACACTGCTGAAATCCGCTGCCCAGAGCGGCCTTTCCCCGAAGGCCGTGCTGGAAAAGGTGAATGAGCAGCTGTGCGAGAACAATGACGCGGAGATGTTCGTTACCGTTTGGCTGGGCATTCTCGAGGTCTCCACGGGAAAGATGAAGTGCGCCAACGCCGGCCACGAGTATCCGGCCATCATGCGCAAGGACGGCGCTTTCGAGCTGTTCAAGGACAAGCACGGCTTCGTGCTGGCCGGCATGGAGGGTGCGCGGTATCGGGAATACGAGCTGGAGCTGAACGCCGGCGACCGTCTGGTGGTCTACACGGACGGCGTACCGGAGGCCACCAACGCCGCCAACGCGCTCTACGGCACGGACAGAATGCTTCTTGCGCTGAACGGCGCGAAGGACAGCACCTGCCGCCAGCTGCTGGAAGCGTTGCAGCGGGACGTGGATGCTTTCGTGAACGGTGCGGATCAGTTTGATGACATGACGATGCTCTGTATTGAGATGAAGAATGCGTCCTCTGCCATGAAGAAGATCCAACTTACACCGACACTGGATAAACTGCCGGAGGCGACGGCCTTTTTTGAGGACACCCTCTCCGCGGCAGATGTCCCTATGAAGGCTGTTGCCCGGGTAAATATCGCCGTAGATGAGATATTCTCCAACATCGCTCAATACAGCGGCGCTTCCAGCGTTACGTTGGGCTGCGCTTTGTCGGAGGGGAAGGCGACGCTCCGCTTCTCCGATAACGGGCGGCCCTACGATCCCACAGAAAAGCCCGATCCCGATACGACGCTGTCGGCGGAGGAGCGGGACATCGGCGGCTTGGGCATCTTCATGGTGAAAAAGATCATGGACGAGGTGTCCTACGAATACACCGACGGCCTGAATATCCTGACCCTTGTGATCACCGTATAGCAAAACCCCCGCCTCAGCCCGAGGCGGGGGTTTTGTTATGCTGTACTCATAGCATTATGCTATGAGTACATAGGAAATCACAGCTTCACGGCCGGGCGGCAGCGCTTTATAATAGGACATAACAAAAGGATATGGGGAACAGATCACTTTTCCGCGTCCCGGCGGATGTAATGCAGGAAGCTGCGCAGGACCGGACCGACTTTCTTCAGCGAGCGCACCGCCGCACCGACCTCGCGAAAGGCCGGAGGATCAATGGGCACAAGACTCACATGATCCGTGTTGCCCCGTAGGATCAGCTCGCTGAGCAGACTGCACCCCAGCCCCTGCTCCACCATCTTAATGACGGCGCTGTCCTCCGTGGCGATGAGGGAGAAGCGTGGTGTGACGCCGCTCCGCTCCAGGATGCGCAGGACCTCCGTATCTACGCCCTTGGAGGGGATAAAAAACGTCCTGCCGTTGAAAGCACTGATGTCAAAGGTCTCCCCGGGCCTTTCCTCCGGCGGCAGCACCGCATAATAGGGATCCTGCAGCAGGGGCAGAAACTCCAGCGGTGCGGAAAAGCAGTTGCTCAGCAGACCCACGTCGATCGTGCCCTCCATCAGCCACTGCTCGATGTCCATGCACGAGCCGTCCTTCACCGTCAGCTGTACGTCCGGGAACTGTGCTCCAAAGCCCTTCAGCACCGGGGGCAGCCAGTTGCGGGAAATGCTGGTGTACGAGCCGATCCGCAGGATGCGCCGCTCCTCCGGGCGATGGTCCGCGATGGCCTGCTCCAGGGCACGGCTGTCCCGAAGAATGCGTTCCACATGGGGCATCAGTGCCTCACCGGCCTCGGTCAATGACACGCCGCCGCTGCCCCGCTGCAGCACCGGATAGCCGATCTCCTGCTCCAGCCGGTTCAGCATTCCGGTCAACCCCGGCTGTGAGTAGCCCAGCCGCTCCGCCGCGCGGGTGATGCTGCCGGTCTCCACAATGACTTTTAGTGCTTTCAGCTTTTCAATATCCATAGCAAAATACTATCTCCTTCAAGGAGATGGTAGCACAGACGGACCATTTTGACAAGATTTTTTGAAACAGAAAGGAGAAGCCGGTTCGGTCCGCCCGGCGTGTGAGCATCATGAGCAAACGGATACTGGTCATCAATCCCGGTTCGACCTCCACCAAGATCGCGTTGTTTGAGGGGGCGGATAAGATCTTTGGCGAGACGCTCCGCTATACCAGTGAAGAGCTGTCCCCCTTCCACTGGGTCATGGAGCAGGTGGATTTCCGCCGCACCGCCATCGAAAAGGCACTGGCGGATCGCGGTATCGACATGACGACGCTGGATGGCATCTGCGCCCGGGGCGGTCAGCTGCCCGCCTGCGAATCCGGCACATACCTGGTGGATCAGACCATGGTGGACTATATGTATACCGTGAAGAACGCGGCCCACGCCTCTAACCTGGGCTGTGTGCTGGCGTTCCAGTTGGCCCAGCCCCTGAAGATCCCGGCGTTTATCTGTGACCCCGTGGCGGTGGACGAGATGGTGGACGAGGCCCGTATCACCGGCCTGCCGGAGATCACCCGCGTCATGCTGGGCCACGCCCTCAACTGCCGGGCCATGGCTCGCCGCTGTGCGGAGGAGATACTGCACAAGCCGCTGGAGGACTGCCGTCTCATTGTGCTGCATTTGGGCGGCGGCAGCTCTGCCCGGCTGTTCATCGGCGGCAGGATGGTGGACGGCGTCCGGGATGACGAGTGGATGTTCGCGCCGGAGCGCATGGGCGGCGTCAGCCTCCAGCCCCTGGTCCGCCTGTGTTACTCCGGCAAGTATACGGAGAAGCAGATGATGGACTTCATCCGCGGCAAGGGTGGCCTGGTGGCCCATCTGGGCACGTCCGACGCCCGGGAGGTGGAGCGGCGCATCGCAGACGGCGACGATCATGCCAAGCTGGTCTATGACGGGATGCTCTACAGTGCCGCCCGGGCGGTCAGTGCGCTGGCGGCGGGGGCGGACGGCCAGGTGGACCGCGTCATCCTCACCGGAGGCATCGCCCATTCCCGATATGTGGCCGACTACCTGACGAAGAAGCTGTCCTTCATCGCTCCCGTGGAGATCATGGCCGGTGAATTTGAGCTGGAGGCCTTGGCAGCCGGTGCTTGCCGTGTGCTGGAGGGTCAGGAACACCTCAAGATCTTCGACCGCTACGAGGTGCAAGCGTGAGTGCCGCCGGACTTTCGGCGCTGCTCCGCAGCAGCAACACCGTATTCCTGGGTGAGGCCGGGTGCGGAAAATCCGAACTGGCGGTGCATCTGGCGCTGGAATTGGCAGAGCAGGGGAAAGCGGTCCACTTTTTCGACCTGGACCAAACCAAGCCACTGATGCGCTCCCGGGACGCGGAGGCGCTGCTGGCGGACGCAGGCGCCGCCGTTCACTTCGAGCAGCAGCGCGCCGACGCCCCAACCCAGGTGGGCGGTCTTGTGCCGCTGTTGCTGGATGAGAGCAAAAACGTCATTTTGGATGTGGGCGGCAATGACACCGGCGCAAAGCTCATCGGCGGCTGCGCCCACCTGCTGAAAAACGCCGATGTGTGGTTTGTGGTGAACCCCTACCGCCCCTGGTCGGCCACCACTGAGCATATCGACGGTACGCTCAGCGCCATTCTGCGTGCCTCCCGGCTGAAAACGCCCCGCTTTCTGCTGAACCCCAACCTGGGTCGGGACACCACGGCGGAGGAATACCTGGCGGGCCTTGCACAGGGCCTTGCTCTGCTGTCGCCCTATGTCACCGTAGAGGCCGCCGCTGTGCCAGCCGCGCTTTGGGAGCAGGTGCGGACGCAGACGGAGCTGCCCCTGATCCCCATCACATCCCGTATGTCCGTTCCGAACACGGAGCTTGATTAAATAACGAGGAGGAAACACTATGCCGCAAGTCACCATCCGCGCGGAGAGCTGCAAAAGCTGCGGCTACTGCGTAAAATTCTGTCCCAAGGGCGTGCTGGCCGTGGGACACGATGTGAACTCCAAGGGCTACCCCTTCGTGGTGGCCGCACACCCTGAGAACTGCATCGGCTGCGCCATCTGCGGACGTATATGTCCCGACGCCGCCATCGAAGTCTATAAGTAAGGAGGAGAGCACATGGCAAGAGTATTCATGAAAGGCACGGAGGCCATCGCCGAGGCCGCGGTACGCTCCGGCTGCCGGTTCTTCGCCGGCTATCCCATCACCCCACAGAACGAGATCCCGGAGTATTTCGCCCGCCGTATGCCGGAGGTAGGCGGCGTGTTTGTGCAGGGCGAGAGCGAGGTGGCCTCCGTCAACATGGTCTACGGCGCTGCCCAGACCGGCACCCGTGCCATGACCAGCTCCAGCTCCTGCGGCATCAGCCTCAAGAGCGAGGGCATCAGCTTCTGCGCCAGCGCCCGTATCCCCATGGTGTACTGCAATGTGCAGCGTGGCGGCCCCGGCATCGGTGCTATCCAGCCCGCCCAGCAGGACTATTTGCAGGCTACCCGCGCCAGCGGCAACGGCGGCTTCCGCATGATGGTCTTTGCCCCCGCCACGGTGCAGGAGGCGGTGGACATGACCTATGCCGCCTTCGACTATGCCCAGCGTGACCGCAACCCGGTGCTGATCCTGGCCGACGGCGTGCTGGGTACCATCATGGAGCCGGTGGTGCTGCCGGAGATGCGCTCCGACGAAGAGGTGAAGCGCCTGAAGGATGAGCTGCGCGACTGGGCGCTGGTGGGACACAGCGCCGATCAGAAGTCCCTGATCCTCCCCGGCGGCTGGTCGGGGCAGGAGGAGCGCTGCAAGCGCAACGCCGCCCTGTACGACACCTGGGAAAAGGACGTGCAGGTGGAGGAGTTCATGGCCGACGACGCGGAGCTGATCATCGCCGCCTACGGCGTGTGCGGCCGTATCGCCAAGTCCGCTGTCCGCACCCTCCGCGCACAGGGCTATAAGGCGGGGCTGATCCGGCCCAAGACCGTCAGCCCGTGGCCCTACGCCAGCTTCAACAAGCTGGATTACAGCCGGGTGAAGGCGGTGCTGGATGTGGAGATGTCCATTCCCGCCCAGCTGGTGCTGGATGTGACGCTGGCGGTGAAGGATCGCTGCCCCATCCACACCTGCCTGCGCAGCGGCGGCGAGATCATGAGCCGTGAGCGCGTGGTGGCGGCGGCAAAGGCCATTCTGGACAAGGAGGGTGCATGATGGAGAAGCTATACGGGAGAACGAAGGGCATCCGGGACGACATGGTGGCGGGCTTCTGCCCCGGCTGTATGCACGGCACCATCTTCAAGCTCATCGGCGAGGTGCTGGAGGAGCTGGGTATGCTGGAAAAGACCATCACCGTCCACGGCGTCGGCTGCTGCGGCCTTGCCATGGAGTATGTCACCTACGACTGCACCACCAGTCCCCACGGCCGGGCCTGCGCCGTGGCCACCGGCGTAAAGCGCGCCGAGCCCGACAAGCTGGTGTTCACCTATCAGGGCGACGGAGACCTGGCCTCCATCGGCCTTGCCGAGACGATGTCCGCAGCCAACCGGGGCGAGAATTTCTCCGTCATCTTCGTCAACAACGGCATCTACGGCATGACCGGCGGCCAGTTAGCCCCCACCACGCTGGTGGGCATGAAGGCCACCACCGCGCCCCAGGGTCGCGACCCGAAGGAGCACGGCTACCCCATGCACGTATGCGAGATCCTGAACCAGCTCACCGCGCCCTACTATCTGGAGCGTACCAGCTGCAACACCCCCGCCAACGTGGCAAAGACCAAGGCGGCCATCCGCAAGGCCTTCCAGAACCAGCTGGACGGCAAGGGCTTCTCCCTGGTGGAGATCGTCACCAGCTGCCCCACCAACTGGGGTCTTGAGCCGCTGGAGGCCCTGGACTTTCTGGAGGAGAAGATGCTCCGGGAGTTTCCCTTGGGCGTTATCCGCGATAAGAGCAGGGAGGAGGCGTAACGATGGAAAGAAATCTCATGGTCGCCGGCTTCGGCGGACAGGGTGTCATGACCCTGGGCAAATTCCTGGCGGAGGCCACCTGCGACAGCACCGACAAGAACGTGACCTTCTTCCCCTCCTACGGCGCGGAGCAGCGGGGCGGCACCGCCAACTGCTACGTGGTCATCTCCGACGACGACATCGGCGCGCCCCTGGGGGATCACATGGATGATCTCATCGTTATGAACGACCCCAGTCTTGCGAAATTCCTCTATAAGCTCGTCCCCGGCGGCACGCTGTTTATCAACAGCTCCATCGTCACCAGCGCCGTCCCCCGGGATGACATAAAGGTGGTCAAGGTCCCCGTCACCGAAATGGCGCTGGAAATGGGCAGCGCTAAGGTGTTGAATATTATCATGCTGGGTGCATACGTGGGCTATACCCAGGTCGTCCCCGAGGATGTGGTGTGGCGGACCATTGAGCATAAGCTGGGCAAAAAGCCCAAGCTCCTGCCCCTGAATAAGCAGGCCTACGAGGCTGGACTGAAGATCGGCAGGGAAGCCCGGTAAGAATAGAAAAAAGAGGAACGGCACACCGGTGTGCCGTTCCTCTTTTATGCGTCGTGCGTCTTATTGCAGCAGCAGCAAACTGAACACCAGGGTGAACAGAGCCACCGTCTCGATAATGCCGATGACGATGAAGTAGTTGGCCGTGCCCTTGCCGGTCTCGCCCAGTGCGTCGGCGGAAGCCGCCGCCACCTTGCCCTGGAAGAAAGCACTGAGGCCGATGGCCAGGCCGGCGAAGATGCCGGTGAACATGGCCAGCATAGCGTCACAGCCGCCCTCCACAGCGCTGCGGATGAAGTTCATCAGCAGGAAGCCGTAGATGGTCTGGGTCAGCGGTGCGCCGGAAAAGGCTACCATGATAAAGGGAGCGGGCTTACCGTTGGCGTAGCATTTCTTCCACGCACCCACGGAGGCCTGAGCGGCAAAGCCGGAACCGAATGCAGAACCCATGGCGGACAGACCCAGGGCGCACGCCATACCAATAAATGCAATACTCATAATTGTTCTCCTATCCGTTTATTTTTTGATCTTGTCGCGTTTTTTGAAGGGGTCATAAGCGATACCGGCCCATTCCATACCCAACTGGCCGGAGAATTCCAACAGGTTCAACCGAACGCCGTGTACCACCACAGACAGCAGGCCCATGACGACATTCAGCCCGTGACCGATGAGCAGCACCAGCACGGCGGCCACCACCAGCGGCCCTTTCAGGCTGAAGGCCATGTCATTGAAGCTTTGGGCAATGGCCAGCGATGCCATGCCAACGGCAAACAGCCGGATGTAGCTCATGATGTTGCCGAAGGCGCTGATGGTGTTCAGGAACACCGTGAAGGCATTGCCCAAGCCCGCTTTCAGACCCTGGGCAAATGTCTTGTCCGGCGACATACCGCCAAAGCACACCACCAGCAAAAATCCGGCAATGACCACGCAGGCCACAGGAATCAGGTTCACCTGCTGGCCGATGACCAAATACAGCACCACGAAGTACAGCGCGTCGATGGCGGCCAGCCAGCCCAGATCGGATACCCAGCTCAGGTCCTTCTCCTTCAGTTTGCGCCGTATATTCATGACGCAGGCCAGAGACAGCTGCACCGTGCCCAAAATAAAGCAGAATTTCATGATGGTGTTCTGCTGGGTGGTGGTGGCCACATGAAAGTACTCCGGGTAGTTGGCAAAGGTGGGAATGACTAATGCCTTCAGCAGCGGCACATCCATAGCCTGCTCAAGGCCGAACCATGTGCCGGTCAGCGCGCCCCATATCACCGTGGCGGCGGACAGTACCCACAGCAGCTGTACGGCGCTGGACGAGCCCTTGCCCTTCAGCGTCATCACCAGCGCCGCCAGCAGGAACAGACATCCGTATCCCGCGTCGCCAATGATCATGGCAAAGAACAGGGTGAAGAAGCCCAAAAACCAAAAGGAGATATCGTACTCCCGATAACCGGGCACTGTACCCAAAATGTCAAACACCGGGATCATCAGCTTTGTGACCTTGTTGTACTTCACCTTGGTGGGCACCTTCTCGTCGTCCCCGGCGGGATCGTCCATGGCCCACGCCCAGTGGGCCTGGGCGGCGGCTCTCTTAAAGCCCTCCGTCTCGCTGGCCGGAAGATAGCCGGACAGCCACACCAGCCCGTCCTGGCTTTGGGAGGTATTGCTCACGGCGGAATATTCCGCATCGTTCTGTGTTTTCAGCAGCTGCGCCTGTATGCTGGGCAGGTGTCCGGCCGCGTTCGTCAGGAATGCCTCACATTCCCGCAGCCCGTCAGCGCAGCTTTGCTGCTCCTGCTCCAGCTCGTCCAGCCCCTTTTCCGGGATGGGGAACTCTGTGGCGGAGTACGCGGCAGGCAGGGGAGCGAACGTGGCCAGCGTGGGCATCTTGCCCACCGGCGACAGTCGGACGAACCTTACATCCGGATCGCTCTCCAGCGCCGCCACAGTCTTCTTGTCCGTGCGGTAGATGTGAACATCCCAGCCGCTCTGCCGCAGCGACCGCAGCTCGGCGGGGGAGAAGCGCCCCCATTCCGCCAGCTTTTCCGCGGCGGCGTGGGCGGCGGTCTGCTGCTCCTGCAGGGCTTTCCTGCGGCCGATGCATTCGTTCAGCTCCTGGAAGAACGTCTCAAATTCGCCGTCGGACAGCACCGCCGTTTCCTGTTCCCCGTGGGGATACTCCTGCAACACCGCCGCCGCCTTAGCCAGCGCCGCGAAGCGCTCCGAATACCGCTGATCGGCGTCGGCCTTTTCCGCGAAGTGGATAACGCCCAGCTCCCGCAGCCGGTCCAGCAGGGCGGCCTTTTCCGAGGCAGTGGTCACGATGTGGACCACCTTCATTTTCTCAATCATCGGCCCACCTCCTGCAGCTTCTTCTTGGCGATCTTGCCCCGCACCACGGCGGAGGTCTGCTGATCGCCCAGGTAGATGCCGATGACCCGGATGTTCTCCTTGGCCTCGGGGATCTTCACCTTCTCGAACAGATTTACCCGCTGGGCCGTGGAGCGCAGCTCCTGCTCCAGCAGCTCCACTCGACGCCGCAGCGTCTTGGCCATGGCGTCCAGCGCCGCGATCTCCCGCAGCCGTACCGCCGCCGTGTCCACCCACAGGGGATAGTCCGCTACATCGTAGCAAATATCCTCAAATGTCAGCTCCTGGAACACCGGTACGGTGACGCCGGCGATGTTCTCCTGCCCGCACACCACACTGTGCGGACGGATGAGTGCTTCCAGCCGTCTGTCCGCAGGGAAGCTGTCGTTTTCCGCAAAGACCGCCACCCAGTCATCCAAACCGGCCACAGCGGCCCGGCGCTGCTGCTCCACCTGCTCCAGCTGCGCCGTCACCTGCATGACAACGGCCTGCAGCTGCTGCTTTTTCAGCTGCAAGGTGGGCAGGTAGCGCTGAAACTGCTTCAGGCGGTCCTTCTGCACCTTCAGTTCGTTTTTCGTAAGTTTGACAGCCATAGGCGCACCCTCATTCCACGGCGTCGCGCTTGGGCCATCTCTCCTGGATGAGACTGGTCTTCAGGCCCGTCTCGTTGGGCTCAAAGCACTCGGCCAGGATCTCCCAGCCCAGATCCAGCGCCTCCTCCAGCGGGATATTCACGCGCAGATCCATCAGCTTCGTCTCAAACAGGTGGCCGTATTTCAGCAGCTTCTCGTCCCACTCGGACATCATGAAGCCCATGGATTTCTTCTCCAAGCTCTCCCTGTACGCGCTGTAAAGCCGGATCATACCGTCCATCAGCGCCCGATGGTCGCTGCGTGTCTTGCCGTTCACGTTCTGCTTCAGGCGGGACAGCGAGCCGAACGGCTCGATGTGGCCGTTTTTCAGATAATACTGGCCCTCGGTGATATAGCCCGTGTTGTCGGGGACAGGGTGGGTCACGTCATCGCCGGGCATGGTGGTCACGCCCAAAATGGTGATCGACCCCGCGCCCTCAAAGTCCACGGCCTTCTCATACCGCGCCGCCAGACAGCTGTACAGATCGCCCGGATAGCCACGGTTGGAGGGCACCTGCTCCATAGTGATGGCCATTTCCTTCTGTGCGTCGGCGTAGTTGGTCATGTCCGTCAGCAGCACCAGCACCCGTTTTCCGGCCAGGGCGAACTGCTCCGCCACAGCCAGCGCCATATCCGGCACAAGGGTGCATTCCACGGTGGGGTCGGAGGCGGTGTGGATGAACATCACCGTGCGGCCCATCGCGCCGCTCTTTTCCAGCGTGTCCCGGAAGAACAGATAGTCGTCGTGCTTCAGGCCCATGCCGCCCAGCACGATCACGTCCACCTGCGCCTGCATGGCGATGCGGGACAGCAGCTGGTTATAGGGCTCGCCGGACACGGAGAAGATAGGCAGCTTCTGGCTCTCCACCAGTGTGTTGAACACGTCGATCATGGGGATGCCGGTGCGGATCATCTTGTTGGGGACGATACGCCTGGACGGGTTCACGGACGGCCCGCCGATGGGGATCATGTTCTCCGTCAGGGCCGGGCCGTTGTCCCGGGGCACGCCCGTGCCGTTGAAGATGCGGCCCAGCAGGTGATCGGAGAAGGACACCATCATGGGGCGGCCCAAAAACCGTACCGGGTCGGTGGTGCTGACGCCCTGCGTGCCGCTGAACACCTGCAGCGTCACCAGATCCTTGTCCAGCTTGATAACGTTGGCGTAGCTCTCGCCCACCAGCGCCAGATCGCCGCTGCGGACGCCGCTGGCCCGGACGGTCACCACGTTGCCCACGATAGATTCGATTTTCGTGTAAACTTTCTGCATCGTAACACCCCTCTCACACCGCCGCGCGGCTCATGTAGAGGTCCTTGAGCTTCTGCTCCTGGGCCTCAAACTCCGGCGTTTGGAACACAGTGCCATGCCAATCCAGGAATTCCTGCCGGACCTGGTTGAAAAAGGCGCGAATATCCTTCTTATCACTGAGCGCGAAGTCCCGGGTCAGTACATCGTAGAGCACGTTGAACTCGTGGATCTGCCGCGCGGGGTCGCAGGCAGCATCGATGGGATCGAAGGAGTTCTGCTGCAGGTACACCGCGTCCAGCAGCTCGCCCTTTTGGTACACGATGTAGTCCTCGGCGGAGGTACCCTCCTCACCGATGACCTTCATCATTTGGTTGATCTCATTGCTGCGCTTCAGGATGGCCCGTGCCTGCTCCACCCGTTCCATATCCACCACACCCTGATACTTGGACCAGGAGTCGATGGGGTGGATGGCCGGATATTTGCGGGCGTCAGAGCGCTCGCGGGACAGACCGTGGAACGCACCCACCACCTTCAGCGTGGCCTGGGTCACCGGCTCTTCAAAGTTGCCGCCGGCAGGGGAGACCGTGCCGCCGATGGTGACGGAGGCCACCTTGCCGTTTTTCAGCCGGACCTTGCCGGCCCGCTCGTAGAACGAAGCAATGACGGACTCCAGATAGGCGGGGAACGCCTCCTCACCGGGGATCTCCTCCAACCGTCCGCTCATCTCGCGCATAGCCTGCGCCCAGCGGCTGGTGGAGTCCGCCAGCAGCAGTACGTCCAGCCCCATCTGCCGGTAGTATTCTGCCATGGTCACGGCGGTGTAGACCGACGCCTCGCGGGCGGCCACCGGCATGGAGGACGTGTTGCAGATGATGATGGTGCGCTCCATCAGGGAGCGGCCCGTGCGGGGGTCGATCAGCTCCGGGAACTCCGTCAGTACCTCCACCACCTCGCCGGCGCGTTCGCCGCAGGCGGCCACGATAACGATGTCCACGTCGGCGTTTTTGGCCTCCATGTGCTGCAGAACCGTCTTGCCCGCACCGAACGGGCCGGGCACGCAGAACGTGCCGCCCTTGGCCACCGGCAGGAACGTGTCCACGCAGCGCAGCTGGGTCACCAGCGTCTCGTCGGGGCGCAGACGCTCCTCATAGCAGCGGATGGGCTGCTTTACAGGCCAGGAGAACACCATGGTCAGCTCCTTCTCCTCGCCGTTTTCGTTTTCGATCACCGCCACGGTGTCCCGGACGCTGTATACGCCCTTTTCCCGGACGGATTTCACCTTCCACTCGCCCTTCACACCGAAGGGCACCATGATCAGGTGGGTGAACAGCCCCTCCGGCACGCTGCCCACCGCGTCGCCTGCGGTGACCCGGTCACCGGGCTGCACCAGGGGGGTAAACTCCCAGTCCCTGTTGGGAATAGGATCGAGATACACGCCGCGCTCCAGGAAGAAGCCGCACTTCTTCGCCAGATCCGGCAGGGGGTTCTGCAGGCCGTCGAACACCTGGGTCAGCAGGCCCGGCCCCAGCTCCACGCTCATCAGCTCGCTGGACAGCTCCACCTTGTCGCCCACCTGGATGCCGTTGGTCATCTCATAGATCTGTATACTGGCCGTGTCGCCGTTGACGCGGATGACCTCGCCCTTGAGCCGGTCATCGCCCACCAGGACATAGCCCACTTCATT
>USGS01000006.1 GCA_900554275.1 uncultured Eubacteriales bacterium | reverse complement strand
ACTCCGACGTCATGGCCTGCCGCCAGACCGGCTTCGCCATGCTGTGCGAGGGCAACGTGCAGGAGGTCATGGACCTGAGCCCGGTGGCCCACCTGGCCGCCCTGAGCGGCAAAGTCCCCTTCATCAACTTCTTCGACGGCTTCCGCACCTCCCACGAGATCCAGAAGATCGCCGTTTGGGACTACGATGACCTGAAGGATATGTGCGACATGGACGCCGTGGCCGAGTTCCGCCGCCACGCGCTGAACCCCGAGCATCCCCATATGCGCGGCAGCCACGAGAATGGCGACATCTTCTTCCAGCACCGCGAGGCCTGCAACAAGTATTACACCGAGCTGCCCGCCGTTGTCGAGCAGTATATGGACAAGATCAACGCCAAGCTGGGCACGGACTACAAGCTGTTCAACTACTACGGCGCACCTGACGCGGACCGTGTCATCATCGCCATGGGCTCTATCTGCGACGTGGCCGAGGAGGTCATCGACTACCTGAATGCCCACGGCGAGAAGGTGGGCCTGGTCAAGGTCCGTCTGTTCCGCCCCTTCGCCGCCGAGAAGCTCATCGAGGCCCTGCCCGCCTCCGTGCAGAAGATCGCCGTGCTGGACCGCACCAAGGAGCCCGGCTCTCAGGGCGAGCCTCTGTATCAGGACGTTGTCACCGCCCTGGCCAACGCCGGCTGGAACGACATCAAGGTCATCGGCGGCCGTTACGGCCTGGGCAGCAAGGACACGCCTCCCGCCTCCGTGTTCGCCGTGTATAACGAGCTGAAGAAGGACGAGATGAAGCGCCAGTTCACCATCGGCATCGTGGACGACGTCACCAACCTGTCCCTGCCCGAGGATAAGAACTGTCCCAACACCGCCGCGGAGGGCACCATCGAGTGCAAGTTCTGGGGTCTGGGCGGCGACGGTACGGTGGGCGCCAACAAGAACTCCATCAAGATCATCGGCGACCATACCGACAAGTACGTTCAGGCGTACTTCCAGTACGACTCCAAGAAGACCGGCGGCGTCACCATCAGCCACCTGCGCTTCGGCGACAAGCCCATCCGCAGCCCGTATTATATCAACAAGGCTGACTTCGTGGCCTGCCACAACCCCAGCTATGTGACCAAGGGCTTCAAGATGGTGCAGGATGTCAAGCCCGGCGGCGTGTATATGATCAACTGCCAGTGGGATCTGGATGAGCTGAACCACCACATGGACGCCGCGTCCAAGCGCTACATCGCCCGGAACAACATCCAGCTGTATACCATCGACGCCATCGACCTGGCGCTGGAGATCGGCATGGGCAAGCGCAACAACACCATTCTTCAGTCCGCGTTCTTCTCCCTGGCCAAGGTCATGCCCGAGGAAGAGGCCATCGCCTACATGAAGGAAAAGGCCAAGGCGTCCTACCTGAAGAAGGGCCAGGACATCGTGGACATGAACTACAAGGCCATCGACCTGGGCGCTACCGCCTATAAGAAGATCGACGTGCCCGCCGACTGGGCCAACGCCGTGGACAACAAGCCCGCCAAGCAGCTCAAGGGTAAGCCCGAGCTGGTGAAGATGGTCAAGGACATCCTTGAGCCCGTGGGCAAGATGGACGGCGACAGCCTGCCCGTCAGCGCCTTCGTGGATCATGTGGACGGTCAGTTCGAGCTGGGCGCTGCCGCCTATGAGAAGCGCGGCGTGGCCGTGTCCGTCCCCACCTGGGACAGCGCCAAGTGCATCCAGTGCAACCAGTGCGCCTACGTCTGCCCCCACGCCACCATCCGTCCCTTCGCTCTCACCGCCGAGGAGGCCAAGAACGCCCCCGAGGCCGCCAAGATCGTGGACGTCAAGGCCGGCAAGGGCAAGGGCGTGTACCAGTTCACCATGGCCGTCAGCCCGCTGGACTGCATGGGCTGCGGCGTCTGCATCGGCGCTTGCCCCGTCAACGCGCTGACCATGGTGGCCCAGGAGGGCGAGCTGGCCCAGCAGGATGTGTTCGACTACTGCGTCTCCGAGGTCTCCGAGAAGAAGGATATGCAGGACAACAGCGTCAAGGGCAGCCAGTTCAAGCAGCCCATGCTGGAGTTCTCCGGCTCCTGCGCCGGCTGCGCCGAGACCAGCTATGCCCGTCTCGTCACCCAGCTGTTCGGCGACCATATGTATATCTCCAACGCCACCGGCTGCTCCTCCATCTGGGGCGGTCCTGCGGCTACCTCCCCCTACTGCACCAACAAGGAGGGCCACGGCCCGGCATGGTGCAACTCCCTGTTCGAGGACAATGCGGAGCACGGCCTGGGTATGTTCGTGGGCCAGAATAAGATCCGCGAGGATCTGGCCGACAAGACCCGTCAGCTCATCGCCGTGGAGTGGGCGCGTCCCGAGCTGAAGGCCGCCGCGCAGGCGTGGCTGGATACCATGGATGACGGCACGGCCAACGCCGAGCCCGCCAAGGCCTATATCAAGGCCCTGGAGGAGAGCATCTGCACCGTGGAGGAGCTGGCCGCCGTGCCGCAGCTTGCCGAGCACGCCGCTGAGCTGAAGGCCAAGGGCGCTCTGCTGTGCGACTGCGAGGCCTGCACGCTGGCTGCCGACATCCTCAGCAAGAAGGAATACCTGGCCAAGAAGTCCATGTGGATCTTCGGCGGCGACGGCTGGGCCTACGACATCGGCTACGGCGGACTGGACCACGTCATCGCCTCCAAGCAGGATGTGAACATCTTCGTGTTCGATACCGAGGTGTACTCCAACACCGGCGGACAGGCCTCCAAGGCGTCCAACATCGGCCAGGTGGCACAGTTTGCCGCCGCCGGCAAGGAGGTCAAGAAGAAGAGCCTTTCCGAGATCGCCATGCAGTACGGCTACGTCTACGTGGCACAGGTGGCCATGGGCGCTAACCCTGCCCAGACCATCAAGGCCATCACCGAGGCCGAGGCCTATCACGGCCCGTCCCTGATCATCGGCTACAGCCCCTGCGAGATGCACTCCATCAAGGGCGGCATGATGAACTGCCAGAAGGAAATGAAGAAGGCCGTGGACTGCGGCTACTGGAACCTGTTCCGCTACAACCCCGAGGGCGAGAAGAAGTTCACGCTGGACTCCAAGGCGCCCGCCGGCGGCTATCAGGAATTCCTGATGAACGAGGCCCGTTACAGCCGTCTGACCCGCGAGTTCCCCGAGCGCGCCGACGTTCTGTTCCAGCGCAACGAGGACGAGGCAAAGGCCCGCTACGAGCACCTGCTCAAGCTGGTGGAGATGTACGACAACTGAGCACAGCTCCGCGAAAGTAAAAACCGCCGCAAGGCATACAGCGAGCTGCCGCAGGATCATCCTGCGGCAGCTCGTTTGTATAGTCCTGTATAGCAGGCTTGCTGCCGTATACCAATGTATAAAAAGAGACCGCCGAAGCGGTCTCTTTTTATATCAGGTATGAGGTCTTACTTGGCTGCGTAGTGCGCCTTGTTGGCCGCAGCGATCTCAGCGATCACAGCAGCATGCTTCTTGGCGACAACAGCCTTGATGACGAACAGGGTGACGATCATCAGCGCGATGGCGATGATCATGCAGATCACCACGTTCTGCACCAGACCGGCGATGATGAAGCTGACGAAGGAAACGGCAGCCACAGTCACGCCGTAGGGGATCTGGGTGGACACATGGTTCAGGTGGTAGCAGTGCGCACCAGCGGAAGCCATGATGGTGGTATCGGAGATGGGGGACAGGTGGTCGCCGCACACGCCGCCGGCGCAGGAAGCGGCCAGACCGATGGACAGCAGGTCAACCTGGGTCGTCCAGTCAAACACGGCGCAGACCAGGGGGACCATGATGCCGATGGTGCCCCAGGACGTACCGGTGGCGAAGCCGATGAAGCAGGCCACGATGAAGATCACGGCGGGCAGGAACTTGGCCAGGTCACCAGTGTTGGCCATAACGCTCTCCACGAACGTGCCGACCTGCAGACCATTGTCACGGCACAGACCGCACAGCGTCCAGGCGAAGCACAGGATCAGGATGGGGGAGACCATCTGGATGAAGCCGTTGGGCACGGACTCAAAGGACTTCTCGAAGCCGATCAGACCGCGCAGCCAGTAATAGATGAACGTGAACACGATGGCCACGATAGAGCCCAGGCACAGGCCAGGACCAGCGGACGCATCGGAGAAGGACATGATGAAGTCGCCATAGTTGCCGCTCTCGGCGTCAAACATACCGCCGGTCCAGATCAGGCCGACGATGCACAGGGCGATCAGCACGATAACAGGCAGCAGCAGATCCAGCACGGAGGAGTGCTTCGCACCCTCCTCGTAATCGTCAGCGCCGGCGAAGGGACGATGCTCGGTGGTGAACAGGTCGTCCTTCACCTGGGCGTTGTACTCGTGGGTCAGCATCGGGCCGTAGTCGATGTTGAATACGGAGATGACGATGACCATCACCAGAGTCAGGATGCAGTAATAGTTCCAGGGGATCTGGCTCAGGAACATGGAGATGCGGGAGCCGGGGAAGCCTTCGGGCACATAGGACGCAACGGCGGCGGCCCAGGAGGACACGGGAGCCAGCATGCACACGGGCGCGGCGGTGGCGTCAATGATGTACGCCAGCTTGGCCCGGGAAATGTTGTGGCTCTCGGTGACGGGACGCATAACAGCGCCCACGGTCAGGCAGTTGAAATAGTCGTCGATGAAGATCAGCACGCCCAGCAGCATGGTCAGCAGCTGCGCGCCCACGCGGGACTTAACAGCCTTCTTGGCCCAGCGGCCGAAGGCGGCAGAGCCGCCGGCCTTGTTCATCAGATCCACCATGACACCCAGGACCACCAGGAAGATCAGGATGGAGATGTCGATGGCGTTGATCATACCAACACCCTCGCCGGCACCGATGAAGTTCACCACCGTCTGCCAGGGGTCAAAGTCCGCCAGCAGCAGAGCGCCGACCAGGCAGCCCAGGAACAGAGAGGAATACACTTCCTTGCTGATCAGGGCCAGGGCGATGGCGACCACGGGGGGGAACAGAGCCCAGCCGGTGGCCACAAAGCCGGAACCGTCGTTGGCGACCTTGGCGATGACCAGCGCCACGACGACGACCGCCAGGGCTACGCCATACGCGATCTTTGTACTTTTCTTTTCCATAGTGTGTGATTTACCTCCTCACAAATTGGTTCTTTCATCATACCTTCGTGCTAAGAAATTGTCAAGTTCTTAACAGCAGTTTCCATTATTTTAACAAATTGTGAACGTCTTTTTCGTCATTATTACAATGACCCGCGAGCGACACGGGCAATAAAACGACCACACAGGCCCTTTTCCACAAAGGTTTGCACCGCTTATACACGAAAAGGCCGCCGGTGTGAAAACACCGGCGGCCCTGTATGTCCGTCAAGGGAAACTTATAAATATTCCGTTAAGATGTACCGCTTAGAAGAAGAATTGCTTGATCTGACCGTACAGCACCAGCAGCAGGCCCAGCGGAGCAACATAGCGGACGCAAACGTTGTAGAATTTGAAGGCGGTGAACTTGTTGCCGCACTGCTCGATCTCGTTCTTCACCACGTCCGTGCCGATCTCATAGGCCACCATGAAGGTCATCAGCAGCGCACCCAGCGGCATCATGATGCCCTCAGAGATGGCATCCCAAAAGTCCAGCCAATCGGCGGCCCATGCTTTCGGTTCTGCAATTCCAAACAGATCCGCGGGCGAGAAGTTGCTGTTACCCAGCGCGTCCGCGCAGACCAGGATGCAGCCCAGGCTGACGGCGGCGGCGGCAATAAGGGTGTAGGGCTTACGCTTGTCACCCTTGCCCTCGTCACGTGCCTTGTCGACAAAGTGCGCTACGATGACCTCCAGCAGAGAAATGGAGGAGGAGATGGCGGCAAATACCACCAGCAGGTAGAACAGAATGCCGAAAAGCGGGCCCATACCGCCCATACGGCTGAACACATTCTGCATGGTGACGAACAGCAGGCCGGG
This sequence comes from uncultured Eubacteriales bacterium, assembly GCA_900554275.1. GTDB lineage: Bacteria > Bacillota > Clostridia > Oscillospirales > Oscillospiraceae > Vescimonas. Next base: position 35,601 of record USGS01000006.1, on the reverse strand, counting down.
GCCGCCCAAATCGCCGTTGGGGTCGAGGGCGAAGCGGCCGGGCAGCACGCACAGCGCCGCCATGAAGGCCACGATGGAGTCCATGATAACAATCAGCAGGCCGTTCTTCTGAATGTTTTCTTTCTTATCCAGATAAGAGCCGTAGGTGATCATAGCGCCCATGCCGAGAGACAGGGAGAAGAACATCTGGCCTCCGGCGGTAGCAAACACCTGGAAGATGTTGGGGGCTTTTTCGATCACGCCGTTAGCAACAGCCCAGCCGGGAATAAACATATACTTTAGGCCGTCCACAGCGCCCTCGAGGGTGCAGGCACGGATGATGCAGATAAGCAGAGCCACGAACAGGGCGGGCATACCGACGGAGCAGACCTTCTCGATGCCGCCGCCCACGCCGCCGAGAACGATGAGCATGGTCAGCGCCACGAAGATCAGACCATAGATAACAGCCTCAGTGGGGTTGGCGATCAGCGCCGACCAGGCTTCAGCGCCGATGGAAGTGCCATTGGCTGCCGCAGTTTCAGCAAATACATTTGCGCCAAAACCAGCCTTGAGCAGGTCGCCTACATTCAAAACGACGTACTTGATGCAGTAGCCGCCCAGCGCGCAGTAGAAAAACAAAATGAAGAACGCGGAGGCGATACCCATCCAGCCCATCCATTTGAACTTCTTGGAAACCATCTTGTACGCCTCGACCGCGCCCTTGCCGGTCTTACGGCCGATGGCCAGCTCGCTGATCATCACGACGAAGCCGGTGGTGACGCCCAGGAAAATATACACCATCAGGAACGTGAAGCCACCATTGGCACCCATCTTATAGGGAAAGCCCCAGATGTTGCCCAGACCGACGGCAGAGCCGACGGCAGCCATGAGGAATCCAAAATTGGATCCAAAGCCTTTTCTTTCTTCCATAGTTTTCTCTCCTTACTCGTTTTGCCCCTTGAAAAACGGGCTGAGGCCATCTTACCGCAGGAGGAAACATCTGTAAATAAGGCGTGGTGTTCTTTAACGCAGAGTTGCCAGAACAGCCGGTTTCCTTTATCCGGCTCTTATAAAGGTCGTATTAAGTGTCGTATTTTGATAGAAAAATTTTTTCTCAAAAAGAAACAAACGAGAGCCGTGAGGCTCTCGTTTGTTTCTTGTGCGGTATATGCGTTCAGTCGCCCTCGCGCATACGGTAGCCCACGCCCACCTCGGTAAAGATGTACTGGGGATTGCCGGGGGTGGGCTCGATCTTGCGGCGGATGTTGGCCATATTCACCCGCAGGATCTGGTTGTCGGTCTTGGCCTTGGGTCCCCACAGCTCCCGGATGATGAAGTCGTAGGTCAGTACCTTGCCGGCGTACTTGCCCAGCAGGGCCACGATCTTGTACTCGTTGACGGTCAGCCCGGCGTTCTCACCGTTCATCAGCACCTGGTGCTTGTCGTAGTCGATGGTCAGGTCGCCGGTGACGAACTTACCGGACTGGGCGATCTGCGCGTTGGACAGCGTGGTGCGGGTGTGGCGGATGGCAGTGCGGATGCGGGCCAGCAGCTCCGACGTGCCGAAGGGCTTCACCAGATAGTCGTCCGCGCCGTAGTCCAGCGCCTCCACCTTGTCATGCTCATGGTTGCGTGCGGAGACCACCACCACCGGCAGGTTGGACCACTTGCGGACAGATTTCAGCACCTCCATGCCGTCCATATCCGGCAGGCCCAGGTCCAGCACGATCAGGTCGGGACAGTGGGAGGCAATCATGGTCAGCGCCTCCTCGCCGCTGCGGACCACGATGGTATCAAATCCGTTGGCGGTAAGGATCATGGAAATGAAATTGCTGATGGACTGCTCGTCCTCTACGATCAGAACCTTATCCTTGATCTTCATTGTCGTCTCCTTTCATGGGCAGCGTCACGGTAAAGCACGCGCCGCCCTCTCTCTTATTATCTCCGCGGATCGTTCCGCCGTGGGCCTGCACCACCGTGCGGCACACGGAAAGTCCGATGCCCATGCTGCGCTTGCCGTCGCTGCGCCGGTCGCTGCGGGCCGCGCCGTCGAACAGCCGGGGCAACAGGGACAGCGGGATACCCTTTCCGTCGTCGGACACCTCAAACACCGCATTGTCCCCCTCTCGCCGCAGCATCACGTCGATGCGGTGGGTCTCGCCGTGGATCACGGCATTTTCCATCAGGTTCACCAGCACCTGCTCGATGAGCAGCGGGTCCATGGGCACCAGCATCAGCTCGTCCGGCAGCGTCACCCGGATGTCCACGTCGGGATAGTGCTTGTGGGTCTTGGCCACAGCCCCCTCGATGACCTCCTCCGCCGCCTCCGGCGCTTTCTTCACCCGTGCCTCCTCCGAGTTGTTGATGCGGGTGATGGACAGCAGGTTCTCCACAATGCGGATGAGCCACTCCGCGTCCTCATTGGTGCACTGCAGCAGCTGCTTCCGCTGCTCCGCCGTCAGGGTGCTCTCCTGCTCCAGCAGCACATTGGTCGCCCCCACGATGCTGGTCAGCGGCGTGCGGATGTCGTGGGACACCGCCCGCAGCAGGTCGGCGTACATCTTCTCCCGCTCCGCCTCCCGGCGGATAGCCTCCGTCTGCTTGGCACGGCTGGTGACGGTGGCCGTCAGGATGGAGATGGTCATCATCACCAGGAACGTCAGCGGAAAGCCCGTAAGGGTGAAGCTGATGTGCCAGAACGGATAGGTGAAGATGATGTCCACGCTGAACACGCCCACCACGGCCACGATGACACCCAGCAGATAGCCGCTGGTCCAATAGGCCGTCAGAAACACATCCAGCAGGAACACCATGGCCACATAGCTGGTGTCGTTGTGGGGGTCGAAGCTGCGCAGCAGCAGGCAGCCCATCACCGCCGCCAGATACATCGCCGCCGCCAGCAGCACGTCCTTGCCGGTAAAGCGCAGGCCCGCCGCCCGGCTGAACCGCCGCCATCTGGTATTCGGATTTTTGCTCACAAGATCTTTCCCCTCCCCCTCTCGTTCGTATGGCGCTATTATAGCATATCCTCGTGTTAAGAAATAGTAAAGAAATCGTTAAGACGCGCCGGAAATCCTGTTAAGAACGCCGCCCCTCCGGGCGGGTTGACAAGACTCCTCGCTTTTGCTATTTTTATATGGATACAAAGGGAATATCCTGTCGTTTTTCGGCTTTTGGAAAAGAGGTAATATATATGTATGACGCGGTGATCATAGGCGGCGGCGCAGTGGGCTGCGCCGTGGCCCGGTATCTCAGCCGCTATCGGCTGGACATCTGCCTGGTAGAGCGGGGCGAGGACGTGTGTGTGGGCACCAGCAAGGCCAACTCCGCCATCTGCCACGCCGGCTTTGACGCGCCGCTCGGTTCGGCCAAGGCCCGGTTCAACGTGGAGGGCTCGCGGATGATGGAGGGCCTCTCCCGGGAGCTGGACTTCCCCTACCGGCGGTGCGGCTCGCTGGTGCTGTGCTTTGACGAGGCGGAGCTGCCCCATCTGCGGGAGCTGCTGGACCGGGGCGTGCAGAACGGCGTGGAGGGTCTGGAGCTTCTGGACAAGGCGGCGCTTCACGCCCTTGAGCCGGCGGTGTCGGACAAGGCCGTGGCGGCCCTGTGGGCGCCCACCGGCGCGATACTGTGCCCCTTCGGCATGACCATCGCCCTGGCGGAAAACGCCGCCGCCAACGGCTGCGTCTTCCGCTTCAACACGGAGGTCTCCCGCATCGAACGGCGAGGCGGCTTTTTCCGCCTCCACACCGGCGGGGACTTCATCGATGCCCGGGTGGTCATCAGCGCCGCCGGTGTCCACGGCGATGCGCTGCATAACCAGCTCTGCGAAGAGAAGCTGACCATCGTTCCCCGCCGGGGCGAATACTGCCTGCTGGACCGCACCTGCGGCCAACTGGTGCGGCACACCATCTTCCAGCTGCCCTCCGCCATGGGCAAGGGCGTGCTGGTCACGCCCACGGTACACGGCAACCTGCTGGTCGGCCCTACCGCCGTGGACCAGCCGGACAAGGACCGCACCGCCACCACGGCGGAGGGTCTGCGGGCCGTGGCGGAGACGGCGGCCAAGAGCGTGAAAAGCCTGCCTATGCGGGATGTGATCACCAGCTTTGCCGGGCTGCGGGCCCACCTCAGCGGCCCGGAGGACGACTTCATCGTGGGCGAGAGCGCCGACGGCTTCTTTGAGGCGGTGGGCATCGAGTCCCCCGGCCTGTCCTCCGCCCCGGCCATCGGCCGGTATCTGGCGGAGCTGGCGGCAGAGAAGCTCCACGCGGCGGAAAAGCCGAACTTCATCGCCCAGCGCCGGGACATCCCCCATCCCCGGGAGATGGACTTCGCGGCCCGGCAGGCCCTCATTGCCCGTGACCCGGCCTACGGCCAGGTCATCTGCCGATGTGAGGGCGTCACCGAGGGTGAGATACGGGATGCCATCCGCCGCACGCCGGGTGCGCGGTCGCTGGACGGCGTGAAGCGGCGGGTACGGGCCGGCATGGGACGGTGTCAGGGAGGCTTCTGCGGGCCGAAGGTCATGGAGCTGCTGAGCCGGGAGCTACACGTGCCCATAACGGAGCTGACCAAGGGCGGCGGCGAGAGCCGCCTGCTGGCGGGACGCACCAAGGAGGTGCTGTGATGAAGGAAGTACAGCTTGCCATCGTGGGCGGCGGCCCTGCCGGGCTGGCGGCCGCCGTCAGCGCCTATGATGAGGGCGTGCGCGATATTCTGATACTGGAGCGGGACAGCGAGCCCGGCGGCATACTGAATCAGTGCATCCACGCCGGGTTCGGCCTCCACACCTTCGGGCAGGAGCTGACCGGACCGGAGTACGCCCAGCGGTACATCGACGAAATGCACCGGCGCGGCATCGAATTGTGGACGGACTGCATGGTGCTGGATGTCTCCCCGGAGCGGGTGCTGACCGTCACCGGCCGGGAGACGGGTCTGCAGCAGATCAGGGCCGGCGCGGTGGTGCTGGCTATGGGCTGCCGGGAGCGGCCTCGCGGCGCGCTGAACATTCCCGGCACGCGGCCCGCCGGCATCTGGTCCGCCGGCACGGCCCAGCGGCTGGTGAACATGGAGGGCTGCCTGCCCGGGCGGCGGGTGGTGATCCTGGGTTCGGGCGACATCGGCCTGATCATGGCCCGGCGCATGACGCTGGAGGGCGCGGAGGTACTGGCAGTAGCGGAGCTGATGCCCTACTCCGGCGGCCTGAAGCGGAACATCGTCCAGTGTTTGGACGACTTCAATATCCCCCTGTACCTATCCACCACCGTAACGGAGATACACGGGCAGGAGCACCTCACCGGCGTGACGCTGGCGCGGGTGGATGAAAACCGCCGTCCCGTCCCCGGTACGGAGCGGTATATCCAGTGCGACACGCTGCTTCTCAGCGTGGGCCTGCTGCCGGAGAACGAGCTGAGCCGTCAGGCCGGGGTGGCGCTGGACCGCGTCACCGGCGGGCCGGAGGTTTCCGACGACCTGTCCACCTCCCTGCCCGGCGTGTTTGCCTGCGGTAATGTACTGCACGTCCACGATCTGGTGGACTTCGTATCTCAGGAGGCCGCTGCCGCCGGGCGCAGCGCCGCCCGTTTCCTGCGGAATGGCCCGGCCTCGGGCGAGACCGTGGCGCTGGAGGGGCACAGCGGCGTGCGCTACACCGTCCCTCAGCAGGTACACCGAAGCAGCGGCGTGGTGACGGTGCGCTTCCGGGTAGGGCAGCCCTACCGCGGCGCATCGCTGTGCGCCTATGCCGGGGGCACACTGCTCAAACGCATCCCAAAGCGCATCCTGACCCCCGGTGAGATGGAGAGCTTCCCCCTGGACACCGCCGCCATCCCTGCCGGCGCAGAGCGCGTGACCTTTGTGGTAGAGGAGGGACAGGCATGACACGGGAACTGATCTGCATCGGCTGCCCTATGGGCTGCCGGCTGACGGCGGAGATCGAGAACGGCGTCGTCACCCGTGTGACGGGCAATACCTGCCGCCGGGGCGAGGACTACGCCAAAAAGGAGTGCGTCGCGCCCATGCGTACCGTCACCGGCACGGTGGCGCTGCGGGGCGGCAGGCTGCCGGTGCTGCCGGTGCGTACCAACGGCGAAGTGCCGAAGGAAAAGGTGCTGGCGGTGGCGGACGCGCTGCGGCGGGCCACGGCCCAAGCCCCCATCCGCGCCGGAGACGTGGTGCTGCGGGACGTGTGCGGCACGGGCGTGGATGTCATCGCGGTCAAGTCATTATAAACGGAGAGGGAGGCGCGGCTGCGCCTCCCTCTTTCTGTTTTTCTATGACTTCGCTTATATATGACAGGGCAAAATCGCCCATAAAAAGCAAAACGCCACGCTTACAAGCGTGGTGGTGTCTTTCGTAGAGGTACTTTACCGCTGGCTTACCTGCCGGTCACAGTCCGCGAAGATCATATCGTCCAGGTCGCCCCAGATCCATGTCGTGGTCATAGTCTTATCACGCTCCTTTCATTCATTTTTGCAAGTATATTATATGGAATTACTTTATAAAAAGCAAGAATTATTTTGTATATCTTACATAAAATTCATGTAAATTTTTGTAGCAGCTTGCACAAAAACAGGCCAGTATAACCTCTTGCGCCCGGGGACAGAGCATAGTATAATAAAGTGTTATGAAATCTATCCTAAGAAAGGTTAAGAAGGGTGGGAGACCCGGCATGAGAGAGTTTTTCGGCGGCGCGTTCGACGTGGCGGTGGTAGGCGCGGGACACGCCGGCATCGAGGCGGCGCTGGCGGCGGCGCGGATGGGCATGAGGACCGTGTGCCTGACCGTCAGTCTGGACGCGGTGGGAAATATGCCCTGCAACCCGGCCATTGGCGGCACAGGCAAGGGCCATCTGGTACGGGAGCTGGACGCTTTGGGCGGTGAAATGGCCAAGGCGGCGGACAAGGCCTGCATCCAGTACCGTATGCTGAACCGTGGCAAAGGCCCGGCGGTGTGGTCGCTGCGGGCGCAGGCAGACCGCCGGGAGTACCAGCAGGTGATGAAGCAGACGCTGGAGCAGCAGGAGAACCTGACGCTGCGGCAGGCGGAGGTGACGGAGCTGCGGTGCGAAAGCAGCCACGTGAAGGCCGTGGTGCTGCGTACCGGCGCGGTGCTGGAGGCGAAGGCCGTCATCCTGTGCACCGGCACGTACCTGACGGGGCAGACCATCGTGGGCGAATGCATCGAGTCCTCCGGCCCGGACGGGCTGCACCCCGCCGACGCGCTGGCGGATAGCCTGCGGTCGCTGGGGCTGCCTTTGCGGCGGTTCAAGACCGGTACGCCGCCGAGGATACACCGGCGCAGCGTGGACTTTTCCAAAATGGAGATACAGGAGGGCGACGTCGATCCCCTGCCCTTCAGCTTTGAGACGGAGCGCGTGCCGGAGAACCGGGCGGTGTGCTATCTGACGTATACCAATGAGGAGACCCACCGCATCATCCGGGAGAACCTGGACAGAAGTCCCATCTATTCCGGGGTGATACAGGGCGTCGGCCCGCGGTACTGCCCGTCCATCGAGACGAAGGTGGTGCGCTTCGCGGACAAGCCCCGGCATCAGCTGTTCATCGAGCCTATGGGGCTGCGGACGGAGGAGCTGTATGTGCAGGGCTTCTCCTCCTCCATGCCGGAGGAGGTGCAGACCGCCATGCTCCACACCATACCGGGGCTGGAGCACGCGGAGATCATGCGCCCGGCCTACGCCATCGAATACGACTGCATCGACCCGCTGGCTCTGCGGCCCACGCTGGAGGTGAAGGCCATCGGCGGCCTGTACGGCGCGGGGCAATTCAACGGCTCATCGGGCTACGAGGAGGCGGCGGTGCAGGGCTTCGTGGCGGGCGTCAACGCGGCGCTGGCCATCAAGGGCGAGATGCCGCTGGTGCTGAAGCGCAACGAGAGCTACATCGGCACGCTCATCGACGATCTGGTGACCAAGGGCACGGATGAGCCGTACCGCATGATGACCAGCCGCTCCGAGTACCGGCTGGTGCTGCGGCAGGACAACGCCGACGTGCGGCTGGCCGCCATCGGCCACCGCATCGGGCTGGTCAGCGACACACGGCTGCGGGCGGTGGAGGAAAAATATGAGGCCGTGGCCCGGGAGATCAAGCGGCTGGAGCACACCGGCACGGCGGGCACGCCGGCGCTGAACGCGCTGCTGGCGGAGAAGGGCACGGCGGCGGTGGACAGCGGCTGCCGTCTCATCGACCTGCTGCGCAGACCCCAGTTGACCTACGATGACCTGACGCCCTTCGACCCAGGGCGGCCCGCGCTGCCCCAGGCGGTGCGGGAGCAGGTGGAGATCTCCGTAAAATACGAGGGCTACATCCAACGGCAGCTGCGGCAGACGGCGGAGTTTGAGAAGCTGGAGCGGCGGGTGCTGCCGGAGGATATGGATTACAGCGCCATACAGGGGCTGCGGCTGGAGGCCCGGGAGAAGCTGAGCGATGTCCGCCCGCTGAACCTAGGACAGGCGGGCCGTATCTCCGGCGTGTCCCCGGCAGACGTGGCCGCGCTGATGATATGGCTGCAAACACACACCAAGGAGGAGACGGATAATGGGTAAACTGCGGTTTCTTTTCGCGCTGTGGATGGCGAAGCTGTCCATCCCGGCGCTGAGAATCACCCGCCACAACGGCACGGATTTCCCCGGCAGTCTTGCGGTGAAGCTGTGTCCCGACTTTCTGAAATACATCGGCAAGCCCGCACACATCGTGGCGGTGACAGGCACCAACGGCAAGACCACCGTGGCCAATATGCTGGGCGACGTGCTGACGGCGGAGGGCAAAAGCGTGCTGAGCAACCGGGCCGGCAGCAACATCGTGTCCGGCATCAGTACGGCGCTGCTGAAGGGCTGCGACCTGCTGGGCCGCGTCCGGCCCGGCTATGACCTGGCGGTGCTGGAGGTGGACGAGCGCTCCGCGCCTAAGGTCTATCCCTATGTGAAGCCGGACTATATCGCGGTGACGAACCTGTTCCGGGACTCCATCATGCGCAACGCCCACCCCGGGTATATCGCGGACATCCTGACCCGATCCTTCCCCCGGGAGAGCAAACTCATCCTCAACGCAGACGACCTGATCTCCGGGTCTGTCGCGCCGGAGAACCAGCGGGTGTACTTCGGCATCGACCGGCTGCCCACCGACGTGACGGCGTGCGAGAACCTGCTGAACGATATGCGTATCTGCCCCAAGTGTGCGGGGAAGCTGCGGTACGAGTACCGCCGCTACCACCACATCGGCCGGGCGGTGTGCGAGAGTTGCGGCTTCCACTCCCCGGACAGCGACTATCTGGCCACGAAGGTGGATATCGCCGCCCACACCATGTGTATCCGGGAAAGCGGCGTGGAGTACCCCTACACGCTGATCACCGACAGTCTCCACAATATCTACAACATAGTGACGGTCATCGCCGCACTGCGGCAGCTGGGCTTTGACCACGAGACCATCGCACGGCGCATGGCGGAGGTGAAGATCCCCGCCAGCCGGCTGTCGGAGGAGAAGATCGGCGGCGTGAACGTGATCATGCAGATGTCCAAGGACAAGAACGCCCTGGCCTGCTCCCGGAACTTCGACTATATCCGCTCCAAGCCGGGGCGGAAGGAGCTGCTGGTGATGATGAACTGCATGGGCGTGGCCAAGAGCTGGTCGGAGAACCCCAGCTGGATGTACGACACGGACTTTGAGTTTTTGAACAGCGATGACGTGACGTGCCTGGTCTGTGCCGGGCCGCGGGCCTATGACTACAAGCTGCGGCTGCTGTTGGCGGGCATCCCGGAGGAGAAGATACGGCTGACGGAGGACGAATTCGCGGCGCTGGAGCTGCTGCCGCTGACGCCGGGGGACGACGTGTATATCCTCTACGGTGTGGACGGTATGCCCCTGGCCCACCGGGTCAAGGCAAAGCTGAAGGAAATGCTGCTGGCAAAGGAGGGCGCGGAATGAGGGTGGAGATTTTGTTCCCGGAGGTATGCAACCTGTACGGGGACTTGCAGAACGTGTACTACCTGAAGCGGAGCTGCCCGGCGCTGGAGATCGTGGAGACGGACCTGCACAGCAAGCCCCGGTTTCTGGACGAGGACGTAACGCTGGTCTATATGGGCAGCACCACGGAGCAGGGGCTGGCGCTGGCATCGGAGGCGCTGCGGCCCTGGACGAAGGCCATCGGTGAAAAGGTGGACGGCGGGCAGCTTATGCTGCTGACGGGCAACGCCCAGGACGTGTTCACCGCCGCCATGGACAGCGACAGTGCCGACACCATCACCGGGCTGGGACTGCTGCCGGGCCGGGCGAAATATACGATGATGAAGCGGCACAACAGCTTTTTCGTGGGGCGGTTCGAGGATATGGACATCGTGGGCTTCAAGAGTCTGTTCGGGTTCATCTATGACGCCGGCGACGCGCCGGGGTGGTTCGACACTCTGCGGGGCGTGGGGCGCTGCCCGGAGGAAAAGCGGGAGGGCTTCCGCCGGGGCGGGCTGATGGCCACGTCCCTGATCGGGCCGCTGCTGATCCTGAACCCGCCGCTGTGCAAGTGGCTGCTGCGGCAGATGGACGCCCCCTCGGACGCGCTGGCCTTTGAGGAGGCGGCGACGGCCAGCTATGAAAAGCGGCTGGCGGAGTTCCGGCAGGAGGGCCGGGGCTGGCAGTATTCGTAAAACGCGAAAAAAGAGAACGGCTCACGCCGTTCTCTTTTTTCGCGTTTGCTCAGATGTACTGCTTCATGCCCTCGGTAGCGGTGTCCTCCGAGGCGCTGATGGTAACGGTGAACTTGACACCGTTCTCCTCGCTGAAACGGTCCAGCCAGTGCAGGAACTTCTCCACGGCCTGCAGGTCAGTGCTGCCGGCAATCTTGCACAGGTTGTCCACGAACACATGGGAAATATCGTAATTGCCCGCATACAGGCCGCAGAGGAAGCCCCGCAGGCACTCGAAAGAATTCACGTTATACTCGCTGGCGGTGACCAACCGGACATTATAGCTGATGTCGTAGGTCATATCGCGGTTGGGCTCGATGCAGACGACGCTGCCGGTCTCGGACTCCACACTGCTGTGGACCAGCTCGATGAGCTGCTTGGTCTTGCCCGCTCCGTTTGCACCCATGATCAGTCTAACCATAAGAAATCACTCCTTTGTCTTTGGTGAAGGGCTTCCTTCCATATACAGCATACCATACCCGGAGGAAAATAGCAATGAAGAAAAAGTAAACAGTTTTTTGGTGAAAACACCCAGTGTCAGCGGCCCAGCTTCTCCAGCAGCGTCTGGCGCAGGTCCTCGTAGCCGGGCTTGCCCAGGAGGGCGAACATATTCTTCTTGTATGCCTCCACGCCGGGCTGGTCGAAGGGGTTCACGTCCAGCAGGTAGCCACTGAGGCCACAGGCGTACTCGAAGAAGTAGATCAGGCCGCCCAGAGTGGCCGCGTCCAGCGCGTCGGTGTGCAGCACCACGTTGGGGACGCCGCCCTCCACGTGGGCCAGCAGCGTGCCGTCCATGGCCTGACGGGCGATGAAGTCCATGCTCTTTCCTGCCAGGAAGTTCAGACCGTCGCCGTCGGTCTCGTCGCAGGGCACAAGGCACTCGTGATGGGACGGGCCGAAGCGCACCACCGTCTCGAAAAGATGGCGCTCACCCTGCTGGATATACTGGCCCATGGAGTGCAGGTCGGCGGTGAACTCCACGCTGGCGGGGAACAGACCCTTGTTCTCCTTGCCCTCGCTCTCGCCGTAGAGCTGCTTCCACCACTCGGACATGAAGCGGAAGCAGGGCTCGTAGGCCGCCAGCAGCTCGATCTTCTTGCCGGTGCGGTACATCTCATACCGCGCGCCGGCGTACTGCCACGCCGGGTTCTCGTTCATGTCCGCCAGGGAGCAGGTGCGCATCATGTCCTGCGCGCCGCCCAGCAGCGCGTCCACGTCGATGCCCGCCACGGCGATGGGCAGCAGTCCCACGGCGGTGAGCACGCTGTAGCGGCCGCCCACATCGTCGGGGACGACGAACTCCTCGTAGCCCTTCTCGTCGGCCAGGGCCTTCAGCGCGCCCTTATGGGCATCGGTGGTGGCGTAGATGCGGCGGGCCGCCGCCTCCGGGCCGTACTTCTTCTCCAGCAGCTCCCGGAAGAAACGGAAGGCCACGGCGGGCTCGGTGGTGGTGCCGGATTTGGAGATGACGTTGACGGAGAAGTCCACCCCGTCCACCAGCTCCATGGCCTCCGCCAGCGCGTCGGCGCTGAGGCCGTTGCCGATGAAGTAGATGTTGGGCGTGGATTTCTTCTTCAGGTTGTAGTTGGGGGAGCAGAGACACTCGATGACGCCCCGCGCGCCCAGATAAGAGCCGCCGATGCCGATGACCACCAGTGCCTGAGAGTCGGCCTGTATGCGGCGGGCGGCGTCCTTGATGCGCTGCAGCTCCGCCCGGTCATAGTCCTCCGGCAGGTGTACCCATCCGGTGAAATCGCCGCCCGCGCCGTCGCCCTTTTGCAGATGGTCGTGGGCAATGCGCAGCCGGGGTGCCAACGCCGCCTCGTAGGGCAGAGGGATAAAGCTGCGGACATTCTTCAGATCGACCTGTATCATAGCTCGTGCCTCCTATTCGTAGGTGATATACATTTGATTTGCCCTATATTACAACGTTCCCGCCAAAAAAACAAGGGGAAATCGGGACGAAAGGCCCGCTTTCCCCTTATTTTCTATCTGACGAAGGACACTGTCCGCAGCAGCTGGACGAACAGGCTGCCCCAGCTCCGCCGGGGAACGTCCTCCGCCGCCAGGATCGGCACGGTCAGCACCTCCGTTTCGCCGTCCAGCAGCGTCAGCGTTCCCACCGGCTGGCCCGCCGCGATGGGCGCGGTCAGGCCCTCCGGCAGGTCTATGCGCCGCGTCAGGGCGTTGGCCCTCCCCTTTTCCACCAGGGCGGTGACGCCCTCCTCCGGCAGCATCAGCGGCACCTGCTCTGTCTCGCCCATGGACACCGGCAGGACGGGCAGCGATTCCTCCGGCGCGACGGACACCAGCGCGTAGGTGGAGAAGCCATAGTTCAGCAGGGCCTTGGCATCGGTGTTCCGCTTATCCGCCGTCTCCCCCTTCATGATGACGGCGATGAGCTCCATGCCCTCCCGCTCCGCCGTGGCGCTGATGCAGTACCCGGCGGAGGTGGTGTAGCCGGTCTTGAGGCCTGTTGCACCGTCATAGAAGCGAATGAGCTTGTTGGTGTTGGCCAGGCCGAACGTTCCGTCACGGATGGTGTCCGTCCAGATGGTGGTGAAGCGGCGGATGTCCGGGTGCTTGGTGAGCAGCTCCCGGCTCATAAGGGCGATGTCGTAGGCGCTGGTGACGTGACCCTTGGCGGTGAGGCCGGTGCAGTTGACGAAGTGGGTGTCGTCCATGCCCAAGCCCTTGGCCCGGTTGTTCATCTGCTCCACGAACAGCTCCGTCACGCCGGAGACCTTCTCCGCCAGTGCCACCGCCGCGTCGTTGCCGGAGGACACGCACACACTTTTCAGCAGCTCCTCCACGGTGATCTTTTCCCCCTCCGCCAAAAAGACCTGACTGCCGCCCATGCCGGCGGCGTTGGCGGACACCGTGACCACGTCGTCATAGGCCATCGCCCCGCTGTCGATGGCGTCCATGGTCAGCAGCAGCGTCATGATCTTGGTGACGCTGGCCGGCTCTAACGCCTCATGCTCATTCTGAGCGAACAGGATCTCTCCGGTGGTCTTTTCCATCAGCAGCGCGGCGCGGCTGGTCAGCGGCAGCTCCACCGCCCCGGCGGTCCTCGGCAGCAGCGCCAGCACGCACAGTGCGGCCAGCAGCGCCCCCATCAGCTTTTTCATATCGTCCCCTCCAAGCGTTTTTTATATGGATATGTGCCGGGACAAGGTATTCATGCCCTTTCGGCAGAATTTTCGGTTGCAAAACCGGCGGCGGTGTGGTACAATAACCCGGTGAAGTGAATAGGCAGGGTTGGTATATCGGTATTACAGCGGCTTCCCAAGCCGTTAAGGCGGGTTCGACTCCCGTACCCTGCTCCAAAAAAAGAGGCACCTGTGGGTGTCTCTTTTTTTGGAGCAGGGTACGGCGATTTTGCTGCGAAAACGTGTTCACCTTGCAAAATCCGGTGCGGTCGGGTATAATCCATTGCAAAGCACACCTTACGGCAAAGGAGGATCTTCCATGTCACAGGTCACCAAGCGGGCACTGGAGGCATCGCTGAAAAAGCTGCTGCTGGAAAAGCCGCTGCACAAGATCACCGTCAGCGACATCACCGACGACTGCGGCATCAACCGCATGACGTTCTACTACCACTTCAAGGACATCTATGATCTGGTGGAGTGGTGCTGTCAGGAGGACGCCAGCCGCGCGCTGGCGGGGAAAAAGACCTATGAGACGTGGCAGCAGGGGCTTTTGCAGATTTTTGAGGCGGTGCAGGAGAACAAGCCCTTTATCCTGAACGTCTACCGCTCCGTCAGCCGGGAGCAGGTGGAGAGCTATCTCTATCAGGTCACGTACCGGCTGCTGGAGGACGTGGTGGAGGAGCAGGCCCGGGGGATGTCCGTGCGCCCGGAGGACAAGGCCTTCATCGCCACGCTGTATAAGTATATGTTCGTGGGGCTGATGCTGGACTGGGTGAAAAACGACATGAAGGGCAACCCGCAGGTCATCGTGGATCGGCTGGAGCAGGTGATCCACGGCAGCATCAAGTCCGCGCTGGAACGCCTGCGCACCGATAAGCCTTTATCAAATGCGGCCGAATGATAAAAAACTGAACAGCTTATGCCCCGGTGATAAGATTTTTATCACCGGGGTCTTTCTGCTGATTGAACAAAATCTCCGGGGGATGTATGCTTTCACCATCAAAGGAAAACATACAGTTTACAGGAGGTTTGCATTATGTATTATTCCAGCGGTAACTATGAAGCGTTTGCCCGTCCCAAGAAGCCGGAGGGCGTGGACAACAAATCCGCCTATATCGTGGGCAGCGGCCTGGCGGCCCTGACCGCCGCCTGCTACCTGGTCCGCGACGGTCAGATGAAGGGCGAGCGCGTCCACATTCTGGAGAAGGGCCCCACCGCCGGCGGCGCTTGCGACGGATGGAAGTTCAAGAACATCGGCTACGTCATGCGGGGCGGCCGCGAGATGGACAACCACTTCGAGGTCATGTGGGATCTGTTCCACTCCATCCCCTCCATCGAGACGGAGGGTGTCAGCGTACTGGACGAGTACTACTGGCTGAACAAGGCCGACCCCAACTACTCTCTGTGCCGCGCCACCGTCAACCGCGGCGAGGACGCCCACACCGACGGCAAGTTCGACATTTCCGACAAGGGCGCGATGGAGATCATGAAGCTGTTCTTCACCCCCAACGAGGACCTGCAGGACAAGCGCATCACCGATTTCTTCGACGATGAGGTGTTCAACTCCAACTTCTGGCTGTACTGGCGGACCATGTTCGCCTTTGAAAACTGGCACAGCGCACTGGAGATGAAGCTGTATATCCAGCGGTATATCCACCACATCGGCGGCCTGCCCGACTTCACCGCCCTGCGCTTCACCAAGTACAACCAGTATGAGTCCATGATCCTGCCCATGGTCAAGTATCTGCAGGGCTTCGGCGTCCAGTTCCACTACGGCGTGCAGGTGACCAACGTGGAATTTGACTGTGCCGACCCCAAGCACAAGCTGGCCAAGCGCATCGACATCCTCGAGAACGGCGAAAAGGGCGGCATTGACCTGACGGAGAACGACCTGGTGTTCATCACCAACGGCGGCTGCGTGGAGAATTCCTCCATGGGCAGCCAGAACACCCCCGCGCCCTACAACACCGAGATCAAGGAGGGCGGCGGCTGGGATATGTGGCGGAAGATCGCCGCTCAGGACTCCGACTTCGGCCATCCCGACAAGTTCTGCTACGACCCGGAGCAGACCAACTGGATGAGCGCCACGGTGGAGACGCTGGACCAGCGCATCATCCCCTATATCAAGAACATCTGCAAGCGCGACCCGTTTACCGGCAAGGTGGTCACCGGCGGCATCGTCACCGTGAAGGACTCCAGCTGGCTCATGAGCTGGACCATCAACCGCCAGCCCCAGTTCCGCGAGCAGCCCAAGGATCACTGCCTGGTGTGGGTCTACTCTCTGTTCACCGACAAGCCCGGCGACTATGTGAAGAAGCCCATGCGGGAGTGTACCGGCAAGGAGATCTGCATGGAGTGGCTGTATCACATCGGCGTGCCGGAGGATCAGATCGAGGACATGGCCGAAAACAGCGCCAACACCGTGCCGGTGATGATGCCGTATATCGACGCGTTCTTCATGCCCCGCGCCTACGGCGACCGGCCCAAGGTCGTGCCGGACGGCAGCGTGAACTTCGCCTTCCTGGGCCAGTTTGCCGAGACGCCCCGGGACACCATCTTCACCACCGAGTATTCCATGCGCACCGGCATGGAGGCCGTGTACACCCTGCTGAACGTGGACCGCGGCGTGCCGGAGGTCTGGGGCAGCGTGTATGATGTCCGTGATCTGCTGGATGCCACGGTGAAGCTGCGGGACGGCAAGTCCCCCACCGACATGGACCTGAACCTGGTGGAGAAGCTGGCGCTGAAGAAGGCGCTGAGCAAGATCGAGGGCACTGACATCGAAAAGCTGCTGAAGGAGTATCACATCCTCTGATGCCCCGTGCCGCGCTGCGCAAAAGGGAAGACCGCCGACAGCGGTCTTCCCTCTTTATGTTCGTCTATCTTATTTCCTCCGGTCCGCCTCGATGAGCAGCTTCAGAGCCTCCACGCCCACCTGCACGGCGGAGGTGGTGTCCTCACTCATGTCCTGATCCAGCCCGGCCTTCTCCCGCTCCTGATTCCACACCACGTGGAAGCAGCTGCCGCAGCGGCATTTCAGCGCGTCCGCCACCACGAACAGCGCCGCGGACTCCATCTCGCTGGCCTTGACGCCCAGGCGCTTCCATGCCTCCCACTTGTTCAGCAGCTCGTAGGACACGGGCATCTTCGTGGGGCTGTGCTGGCCGTAGAACGCGTCCTTGCACTGGACCACGCCTACCTGGGTGCGCTTGCCCAGCGCTTTCGCCGCCTGCACCAGCGCCGTCGTCACCTCAAAGCTGGCCACAGCGGGGTACTCGATGGGCGCGTACTCCCGGCTGGTATGCTCAAAACGGATCGCTCCGGTGGCCACCACCACGTCGCCGCTGCGGACATCCAGATCAATGCCGCCGCATGTGCCCACGCGGAGGAAGGTGTCCGCGCCGATGTTGTGCAGCTCCTCCATGGCGATGGAGGCGGACGGCCCGCCGATGCCGGTGGAGCAGACGGACACCTTCTCCCCCAGCAGCGTGCCGGTGTAGACGGTGTACTCCCGGTTGCTGGACACAAAATGCGCGTCGTCAAACAGCGCGGCGATCTTCTCGCAGCGGCCCGGGTCGCCGGGCAGGATGACGTAGCGGCCCACATCGCCCTCCATACAGTGGATATGATACTGTTTTTCCAGCGTTTGCATCGTATATGTCCTCCTTTTGACAGGTTCAAATTTGATAAGTATCTTTGATTATATCCCAAACCGCGCCAAAAAGCAACGGCGCAAAAGGCAAAAAGTGTCGCGGCTACAAACGTCGCATCGGCAGATACTACATCCGGCGACAAGATCGCACACGGAGGGAAAAGGAGGACATGACCATGGAAAAACGTATTTGCGCGCTGGCGGCGGCGCTGATCCTGGCGCTGACGCTGACGGCCTGCGGCGACACGGGCAGCACCAAGCCCGACACCAGCAAAGACCCCAACACCACACCTAACGGCAACGCCAGCACCCAGCCAGACACCAACGGCGCTGTTCCCGGCGATGATCCGGAGCGCGTGGACGGCAGCGACGCTTCCGCCGCCGCGGAAACACGGATGGGCCGCAGCACGGCCCGGCGCAGCCGTGACGCCGCCGCCTTTGACAGCGACTATCAGGAGATGCTGCACAACGGGCGGGTGACGGACACAGACGGCTTTTTGGACAACGACCGGTAATGGGCTGAAAAAGGAACGTCACCGACGTTCCTTTTTCAGCATTCATTTTCATTATGTATCCCCTTGCATTTTCAAAAAAATGGGATATGATATAGGTGAAAAAATATGAGCCGCTCCGGCGGCGGAGAAAAGAAGGTTTTCACTATGACAAAAATCGACATTGTATCTGGCTTTTTGGGCGCCGGCAAGACGACCCTGATCAAAAAGCTGCTGGCGGAGGCGTTCCAGGGCGAGAAGCTGGTGCTCATCGAGAACGAGTTCGGCGAGATCAGCATCGACGGCGGCTTCCTGAAGGACAGCGGCGTGCAGATCAGCGAGATGTCCTCCGGCTGCATCTGCTGCTCTCTGGTGGGCGACTTCAACAAGGCGCTGAAGGAGGTCCACGAGCAGTTCCACCCCGACCGCATCCTCATCGAGCCCTCCGGGGTGGGTAAGCTCAGTGACGTGATCGTGGCGGTGGAGAACACCGTCAAGGACGTGCCGGATATGAAGCTGAACAGCTTCGTTACCGTGGCCGACGCCACCAAGGTCAAGATATACATGAAGAACTTCGGCGAGTTCTACAACAACCAGATCGAGTCCGCCGGGACGATCATCCTCAGCCGGACGCAGAAGCTGAGCCAGGAGAAGCTGGAGGCCGCCGTGGCCCTGCTGCGGGAGAAGAATCCCAACGCCGCCATCCTGACCACCCCCTGGGACGTACTGGACGGCAAGACCATCCTCAGCGCCATCGAGAAGGTTTCGCTGGCCGACGAGCTGCTGGCCCGGATGCAGGCCGAGCACGCGGCGGACGAGGCGGAGCATGAGCACGAGCATCATCACCACCATGACCACGATGATGACCACGACCACTGCTGCCACCATCACCACGATGATGACGACGATGACGACCATGAGCACTGCCATCACCATCACGACGATGACGATGACCACGACGAGCATGAGCATCACCACCATCACCATGACGGTGAGGAGTGCGACGATCCCCACTGCGGCTGCCACCATCACCATCATCACGCCGACGAGGTGTTCACCAGCTGGGGCGTGGAGACGGTGAAGACTTTCACCGAGGGCGATCTGGAGCGCATCCTCTCCGCCCTGGACAGCGGCGAATACGGCGCGATCCTCCGGGCCAAGGGTATCGTTCCCGCCGCCGACGGCGGCCAGTGGCTGCACTTCGACTTTGTGCCCGAGGAGCATCAGGTGCGCCGCGGCCCGGCGGACTATACGGGCCGGCTGTGCGTTATCGGCGCAGAGCTGAAGGAGGCCAAGCTGGCGGAGCTGTTCGGCCTGTAAGACAAGGAGCGACTGTATGGATATTCCTGTTTACCTTATCGCCGGCTTTCTGGATGCCGGCAAGACCAGCTTCATCAACGGCATCCTGCAGGACGGCTTTGCCGCCGAGGACCGCACGCTGCTGCTGCGGTGTGAGGAGGGCGAAACGGACTACGACCCCCATGTGCTGAGCAACGTGTTCACCTACACCATCGACGAGCCGGAGCAGATGACGCCGGACTTCTTCAAGAGGCTGGAAAAGCAGTACCGGCCCAAGCAGGTCATTATCGAGTACAATGGTATGTGGAGCATGGAGACGCTGTACCGGGAGGGTCTGCCCGCCAACTGGATCTTATATCAGATCATGTGCCTGGTGGACGCCGGCACCTTTGAGATGTATGTGAAGAACATGGGCCAGCTGATGATGGAGAAGATCACCAACGCAGATATGCTCATCTTCAACCGCTGCAATGAAGAGCTGCGGAAGCAGCTCCGCAGCCGCAACCTGCGGATGGTAAACCGCCGGGCGGACATCTATCTGGAGAATGCCGACGGCACCAGCGAGGAATACGTCACGCCGGAGATGTCCCCCTTTGATCTCAGCAGCGGCAAGCTGGACGTGCCCGACAACGACTACGGTATCTGGTACGTGGACATGATGGACAATCCGGATCGCTATCAGGGCGTGGAGGTGTCCTTCAAGGCTATCATGTGCCACTCCAAGAAGTTCAAGGGTGTCCACTGCCCGGGCCGGTTCGCCATGGTGTGCTGCGACAAGGACATGCAGTTCCTGGCGCTGGTGTGCCGGGGCGAGGGGCTGGAGAGCTTCAAGGACAAGCAGTGGGTGAAGATCCACGCCACGGTGAAAAAGGAGAAATGCGACGCCTACCAGGGCGAAGGCCCGGTGCTGTACGTCACCGACATTGCCGCCACCACCAAGTCCGATCCGGAGCTGGTGTCCTTCTGATAGCAAACTGTATAATTACAATAAAAAATGACGTTCTGTATTCGCAGAACGTCATTTTTTATTGCAGCGTAATTCGTCGGGCGTCCCCGTCCCGCAGGGCTACCACCGTGTCCAGCACGCCGTAGGCGGTGCTGCCGCCGAAGGGCGCGCGGTGCAGGGCCGTCACGGTGCTGCCGGGGAGAAACCCCAACTCCCGCAGCCGCCGCAGCATGGCGGGCGGAAAATCCAGCGCCGCCACACGGCCCTGCTCCCCCGGGGACAGCGTATCCAAAGTCCTCGCCACGGGCAAAGACCTCCTTCTTCTGTACCATCGATCGACAAGGGCAGACCTGATCGATCGATGGTATCTGTGCCAGTGTATGCGCGGCCTCATTTCAGGGTGACGCTGTTGTGCAGCACCGTGGCGCTGTATAGGAACAGCACGTCGGCCTCGACAGGGATGTCCATGACCCGGCCCAGCAGGTCGCTGGCCAGATAGCGGATGTCCACGGCGTACACCGTACCATAGCCCTCCGCCAGCAGCGGGATCAGGCTGCTGCCGAAGGAGTCCCGGAACACGATAAGGGTGCGCTCGTTCTCCGCCGCCGGGTTTTCGATGCGCAGCAGAGACTTGCTGCCGCCCAGGAACAGGTCGTAGGGCGCGGTCTGGGCGGCGGCGAAATCGTACACGCCGCCGGTGCTGTCCGTCTCGTAGTCGTAGACGGTGCAGCCCTCCAGCACGTCATCCGTCAGGTAGGACAGCGTGTCCGCCGCCAGCGTCTCCGCCGTCTTGCCCCAGTAGCTGCCATGGAATTCCCCGGCCAGGGCGCAGAGCGTCTCCTCCCGGTCCTCCGGCAGCGTTACGTCCAAGGCCTCTGCCAACCTTTGGGCCACCGGCAGCAGTGTCTCCTGCCGCCAGTGGGGGTCGGTGCGGTAGTAGTCCTCCAGCGTCAGCAGGGACGCGATGTCCACCGCCTGTACCGGCAGCCGGGCGGCCAGCCAGTCCGCCGTTTCCGAAGCATCGGCGGGGACATAGCCCTCCGGCGGTTGGGTGAACTGGGCCTTGTCCGGCACAACGGACAGGCAAAAGCGATAGCCGCTGCCCCCGAAATACGTCTCGATGAGGTGCTGGAAGCGGTGGGCCGCCAGCTCCAGGGACTTCTCGTCCCAGGGCGCATCCGTGGCGGCGGCATAGCCCTCGTAGACGTACACCCCGTCCGCCGTATCCCTTCGGGGCGAGGTGGGCAGCCGGGCAGCGCCCAGGGCCATCACCGCCGCCAGCAGGAGAAATGCGGCCCGCTGCGCCCAGCGCATCACTGAATGGCCTCGTCGTAGGCGGCGTGGACGCCGTAGATGCCGTTCAGGTGAGTCATAAAGGTATCTATCAGATCCTCCGCGCCGAAGACGGCCACCACATACTCATCTACCACGGCCACGACCAGCTTGTCGGGGAAGCCGCACATCCACTGACGCTGCATGATGTTATCCCGCAGCTGCTGTGCCAGCTCAGCGGTGTCGCCGGTGGCATGGTAAGCGGCGGCGGTGAAGGTGTTGGCGTTCATCATGTGGACAAGGGACGCGGCCTCGTCCACCGCAGCGGTTTCCGGCAGACCCAGCTCGCTGTCCGCCAGCGCACGGTCCTTCAGGTCGAAGACGCCGGGAGCGTCCTCCTTCAGGTTTGCCTCGGAGAAGTCTCCGCCGACGACAGAGAACTTCTCGTCCTCGCCGTAGGTGTTCCACACCGTCTCCAGTATGTTCAGAGCGCTGGTGGGCGTTGCGGGCTTGTCTCCGGAATGGTTGTTTTTGCTGCCGCAGGCGGTCAGGCTGAGCACCAGCAGAGCGGCCAGCAGCAGAGATACGAATTTCTTCATGATAAACCTCCAAAATGATAGTACTTTCCCCGCGCAGGAGAAGCGCGGCTGTAAGTTGGACGCAGCCGCGCTCTGTTTTGTTCCCGACGGGCGGACATTTTCCACCCGCTAAGCGTTACAGCCAGGACTGATCGAAGCCATAGGGCAGCAGCTCCTTTAGGGTGAATTTCCGGCTCTCACCGTTCTTATTCAGGCAGATCACCGTCAGGTCCGGAGCGAACTCCATCATCACCTGGCGGCACGTGCCGCAGGGGACGCAGTAGTCGTTGCTGCGCCCGGCGATGACAATGGTGTCAAAGTCCCGGTGTCCCTCGCTGACGGCCTTGAAGATGGCGGTGCGCTCGGCGCAGATGGTGGCGCCGTAGGCGGCGTTTTCGATGTTGCAGCCGGTGAACACCGTGCCGTCCTTGCAGAGAAGCGCCGCGCCCACCGGGAAGTGGGAATAGGGGACGTAGGCCATGTCCAGCATGGCCATTGCCTTTTGGCAAAGCTGTCCTTCGGTCATGGGAAATTCCTCCTTATTATGGTGAATTCTGGATGGGAATATACACATCAGCTCAGCTCGGCAGCGCCGGTATAGAGCTGGTAATACTTGCCGTGCTGGGCCAGCAGCCCGGCGTGGTCGCCCCGCTCGATGATCTGCCCGTGCTCCAGCACCAGAATGGCCTGGCTGTTGCGGACGGTGGACAGCCGGTGGGCGATGACGAACACGGTACGGCCCTCCATCAGGGAGTCCATGCCCCGCTCGATCAGCGTCTCGGTGCGGGTGTCGATGGAGCTGGTGGCCTCGTCCAGGATCAGCACCGGCGGATCGGACACCGCCGCCCGGGCGATGGCCAGCAGCTGGCGCTCGCCCTGGCTCAGGCTGCCGCCATCGCCGGTGATGACCGTGTCGTAGCCCTGGGGCAGGTGGCGGATGAAGGCGTCGGCGTTGGCCAGCTTCGCGGCGGCGCGCACCTCCTCGTCGGTGGCGTCCAGCTTGCCGTAGCGGATGTTGTCCGCCACCGTGCCGGTAAACAGGTGGGTGTCCTGGAGCACCATGCCCAGCGATCGGCGGAGGGAGTCCTTGGCGATGTCCTTCACGTCGATGCCGTCGTAGGTGATCGTCCCCTCCTGCACGTCGTAGAACCTGTTGATCAGATTGGTGATGGTGGTCTTGCCCGCGCCGGTAGAGCCAACGAAGGCGATCTTCTGGCCGGGCTTTGCGAACAGGGACACGTCCCGCAGCACCGTCTTTTCCCCGTCGTAGGAGAAGGTCACATGATTCAGCCGCACGTCGCCCCGCAGCTCCACCAGCGTGCCATCGGGCTTTTTCCACGCCCAGTGGCCGGTGCGCTGTGACGTTTCCGTCAGCGTATCGCCGCTTTTCTCCACCCGGACGATGACCGTCTTGCCCTCGTCCGTCTCCGCCGGTGTGTCCATCACGGCGAAGATGCGCTCCGCGCCGGCAGCGGCGGACAGCAACATATTCAGCTGCTGGCTGATCTGGGCCACTGGCTGGCTGACCTGCTTCACATACAGCAGGTACGCACCCAGCGAGCCCACGTCGAACACGCCGCCGATGGCCAGCAGGCCGCCCACGCAGCAGGTGACGGCGTAGTTGATCTTGCTCAGGTTGCCCATGGCGGGCATCATCATACCGGCGTAGGCCTGGGCCGCTGTGGCTGCGTCGCGGTACTCGCCGTTCAACCCGGTGAACCTCCGTACGGCCTCCGGCTCGTGGTTAAAGACCTTGATGACCTTCTGTCCCTCGATCATTTCCTCGATATAGCCGTTCATGGCGCCCAGTGCCGCCTGCTGCCGCTGGAAATTCACCCGGCTGCGGCCGCCGATGACCTTCACCACCACGCCCATCAGCGCCAGGAACAGAAACGTGATCAGCGTCAGCCACGGGTTCAGCACGATCATCATCACCACCGTGCCCACAAAGGTCAGCACGTTGGAGATGATGCTGGCAAAGCTGCTGTTCAGCATCTCCGACACGGTGTCGATGTCGTTGGTGAACCGGCTCATCAGGTCGCCGGACTGGTGCTGGTCGTAATAGCTTACCGGCAGCTCCTGCAGGTGGTCGAATAGGTCCTGCCGGAGGGCCGCCACCGTCCGCTGGGCCACATGGACCATGATGCGGGCGTAGGCAAAGGAGCACAGGGAGCTGACGGCGAACAGCCCGCCCATCAGCACCAGCATTTTCAGCAGACCCGGGAAATCGCCGGGGATGATATAGTCATTCAGCAGCGGCTTGAGCATATAGCTGGTGGCCACGCTGCCGGCAGAGCTGGCGACCAGGCAGATCGCCACCACCGCCAGCGCGCCCTTGTAGCGCCCCACATAGTGCATCAGCTTGCCGAATGTGCCTCTCATATCCTTGGGCCGCTGGAAGCCGTGGCCCTGCGGGCCGTGGCCCGGGCCGCCCCGGGCCGCTCTCGTTCTGTTCTCAGCCATCGATGCTCACCCCTTCCTGCTGGGACTCATAGACCTCGCGGTAAATGCTGCAGCTTTCCATCAGCTGCTCATGGGTACCCAGACCCACCACATGGCCGTCGTCCAGCACGATGATGCGGTCCGCGTCCATGACGGAGGTGATCCGCTGGGCGATGATGAGCTTGGTGGCGTCCGGCAGCGCCGTCTTCAGCGCTGCGCGGATCTTGGCGTCGGTGGCGGTGTCCACCGCGGAGGTAGAGTCGTCCAGGATCAGCACCTTGGGACGGCGCAGCAGCGCCCGGGCGATGCACAGCCGCTGCTTCTGCCCGCCGGACACGTTGGTGCCGCCCTGCTCGATATAGGTGTCATAGCCGTCGGGCATCTTCTCAATGAACTCGTCGGCGCAGGCCATGCGGCAGGCCTCCTCGATCTCCTGATCGGTGGCCTCCGCCCGACCCCAGCGCAGATTCTCCCGGATCGTCCCGGAGAACAGCGTGTTCTTTTGCAGCACCATGGCGCACCCATCCCGGAGCGCCTCCATGGTGTACTCCTTCACGTTGTGGCCGCCCACATACACCGCGCCCCCGTTCACCTCATACAGCCGGGGGATCATGCTCACCAGCGTGGTCTTGGCGCTGCCGGTGCCGCCCAGAATGCCCACGGTCATGCCGCTTTCGATGTGCAGGTCGATGTCCGTCAGGTTCCAGTCCTCGGCGGTGGGGTGATACTTGAAGTACACGTGGTCGAACCGGATGTCGCCGTTTTCCACGGTCAGCGTCTTGTCCGCCCCATCGTCAGTGATCTGGGGCTGTTCGTCCAGCACCTCCACGATACGCTTGCCGCAGGCGATGGCGCGGGTCAGGAACATCAGCACCATGGACACCATCATCAGCGACATCAGGATCTCGCTGGCGTAGGTGAAGAACGCCATCAGGTCGCCGGACAGCAGTGAGCCCTCTGCCACATCGTGGCCGCCCAACCACATGAGGGACACGATGGTGCCGCCCATGAGCATGACCATGATGGGCATGAACATGACCACAAAGCCGTAAGCCCGCTCCGCCGTATCCCGCAGCTTGTCGCTGCGGACGCGGAATTTCTCCTTTTCCTCGTCCTCCCGGACGAAGGACTTCACCACCCGCACGGCGTTCAGGTTCTCCTGCACCACCAGGTTCAGATCGTCCGTGGCACTCTGCAGCGCCGTGAAAAACGGGCCGACGTAGCGGATGACGATGACCACCGCAATGACCAGCAGGGGGATGACCACCAGGAACACCTGGCTCAGGTCCAGGCTGATCTCCATGGCCTTGATGAGGGCCGTGACCAGCATCACCGGGGCGCGGACGCACATCCGCATCCCCATGAACAGCGTCATCTGCACGGAGGAGATGTCGTTGGTCAGCCGGGTGATGAGGCTGGCGGTGGAGAAATGCTCGATATTGGCAAACGAGAACCGCTGCACCTGCTCGTACTCCGCCTGGCGCAGGTTCGCGCCGAAGCCCATGGACGCCTTGGCCGCCAGGGCTGCCGCGCCCACGCCGCACAGCAGCGCCGCAATGGCCATCAGGAACATTTTCAGGCCCGTCAGTAGAATGTAGCTCCTGTCCCCGTTGGCGATGCCCACGTCCACGATCTCGCTCATGGCCTGGGGCAGCTCCAGCTCCAGCACGGACTCACCCACGGAGCACAGCACACCCAGCAAAATATAAATTCCATAGCCCTTGGTATACCGGGCCAGTTTTCTCAGCATGGGTCAAATTCCTCCTCTGCCAGATTGCGGGCCACCCGCATCAGGAGGCTGAGCAGCAGCTTCTTCTCCTCGTCGGTGAAATCCCGCTCCAGCCGCGTGTTCACCTGACGCACCACGGCGGTAAAATTATCGTAAAACTGCATCCCCTGGTCCGTCAGCTCCAGGATACGGCAGCGCCCGTCCGTCTTACTGGTCGTCCGCCGCAGCATTTCCTTCTCCTCCAGCCGGTCCACGATGCCGTTGACGGTGCTGGGCTTCACCATCAGGTGCTTCTCCAGCGCCTTCTGGTTCACCTCGCCCTCCGCATCGTGGAGGAACGTCAGGGTGCGGCACTGCATGGGCGACACGTCGTATTGCCGCAGCAGCCGGTTCATGAGCTTTTGCACCTGGTGGTGGCAGTAGCCGAACAGCGGCCCGAAGTGGGCGGGTCTTTCCGCCAGAATATCCTTCATGGCAGCCCCTCCTTTTCAAATATTTAGTACACAAACTATTAGTGCACTAAATACTACCACGAACGTTTTTTATTGTCAAGGGAACACCCAGCGGCGGCCTGTAAACAATTTGTGAATTGCTTGTCAATCCCATTGACTTCCCCGCCCCCACCCTGTATGATATGCTTGTACGAAGAACATATCCAAGACCATTGTTATTCTCTCTCCTTTTACAAAAAGAAACGCGGCCCTTCAGGCCGCGTTTCTTTTTGCCCTTTTAACCCCGCGGGCCTTCTCCGCATAGGATATGGTGGAAAAGGAGGGGACGCGATATGGAGCGATACACGGCGGCGCTGGCGGGCAACCCCAACGTGGGCAAGTCCACGGTGTTCAACGCCCTGACGGGCTTACACCAGCACACCGGCAACTGGTGCGGCAAAACGGTGGCGGCGGCGGAGGGCCGCTGCGTCTGCGGCGGCGCGGAATTCCGGCTGGTGGACCTGCCCGGCACATACTCTCTGTACGCCCACTCGCCGGAGGAAGCGGTGACAGATGAATTTCTCCGCCGGGGCGAGGCGGACGTGACGGTGCTGGTGGCGGACGCCACCTGCCTGCGCCGGAATTTGCAGCTGGCGGTGCAGTTCCGCTGCCGCACCGGACGGCTGGTGGTGTGTGTCAACCTGATGGATGAAGCCCGGAAAAAGCACGCCGCCCCGGATACCGCCGCTTTGGCCTCGGCGCTGGGCGTGCCGGTGGTGGAGACCGCCGCCCGGGACGGTGCGGGACTGGACGACCTGCGCCGGGCCATGGCGGACATGGCACGGAACAACGCGCCGCCCGCCCCTTGGGAAGATGTGGACGGCGGCGATCCGGAAGCGGTGGCTGCCCGGGCCGCCGCCATCGCTGACGGCTGCCTGCCCCGTGTGGCGGACATCCACCGCCGTGACCGCCGCATTGACTGCATCGTCACAGGGCGCTGGACGTCCCTGCCGGTGATGCTGGCTCTGCTGGGGCTGGTGTTCTGGCTGACGCTGTGGGGCGCCAACGCGCCCTCCGCCCTGCTGAGCCGCGGCCTTATGGCCCTGCAGGCACCGCTGCGGCAGCTGCTGTCCTTTGCCCCCTGGTGGATACAGGGCGCGGTGGTGGACGGTGTCTACCGCACCGCCGCCTGGGTGGTGGCGGTGATGCTGCCGCCCATGGCCATCTTCTTCCCCCTGTTCACCCTGCTGGAGGACGCCGGACTGCTGCCCCGCATCGCCTTTGCCTGCGACCGCTTCTTCCGGGCCGCCGGCGGCAGCGGCCGACAAAGCCTCACCATGTGCATGGGCCTGGGGTGCAACGCCTGCGGCGTCATGGGCTGCCGCATCATCGACAGCCCACGGGAGCGGCTGGCCGCCATCCTCACCAACGCCTTTATCCCCTGCAACGGCCGCCTGCCCACGCTGATCCTGCTGTCCCTGCTGCTGTGGAGCGGCACAGGCAGCTCGTGGGCCGCCGCCGGGACGTTTCTGGCCTGTCTGCTGCTGGCGGTGGCCATGACGCTGCTGGCCACCCGCCTGCTCACCGCCACCGTCCTGCGGGGACAGCCCTCCGCCTTCACCCTGGAGCTGCCGCCCTACCGTATGCCTCGGGTGGGACAGGTGCTGATCCGCTCCCTGCTGGACCGCACCCTGTTCGTGCTGGGCCGGGCCGTAACGGTGGCCGCCCCGGCGGGGCTGGTGATCTGGACGCTGGCCAACGTCACCGCCGGCGGTGTCAGCCTGCTGTCCCGTGCCGCCGCCTTTTTCGACCCGCTGGGTCACCTCATGGGCCTGGACGGCATGATTCTGACGGCGTTCCTGCTGGGCTTCCCCGCCAACGA
This sequence comes from uncultured Eubacteriales bacterium, assembly GCA_900554275.1. GTDB lineage: Bacteria > Bacillota > Clostridia > Oscillospirales > Oscillospiraceae > Vescimonas. The sequence goes on along the minus strand of USGS01000006.1, from coordinate 7,052 downwards.
GATCGTCCTCCCGGCGCTGCTGATGGGCTATCTGCACACCGGCAGCCTGGTGGAGACCGGCGGTACAGCCGCCCTGAGCCAGCTTCTGTCCGCACAGGGCTGGACGGCGGAAACGGCGGTGTGCATGATGGTACTGTGCCTGCTCCACTTCCCCTGCGGCACGACGTGCCTGACCATCCGCCGGGAGACCGGCTCACGGCGCTGGACGCTGCTGGCGGCGGCGCTGCCCACCGCCATGGGCATGGCACTGTGTATAGCCATCCACGGGGTCTGGACGCTGCTGGCATGACCTGTCGGGAAAAAACAGTTGCCAACCGGCGAGTTATGTAGTACAATGATTGTCACGAACTTGTCCTCCGCCAGCAGCTGCGGGGCCGGTCTCGCGCAATGGATACCCACGAATCATGTCAGGCGGGGAACCGAGCAGCATTAAGAGGGATCATCCATGTGCCGCGAGGACGCCGGCCCTGTGGCTGCGGGCGGAGGACGTTCTTTTTTCATTTTGCATTGCCGGGAGGTGTGCCCGTGTACCAGGCTCTGTATCGAAAATACCGTCCCAAGACCTTCTCAGAGGTGGTGGGACAGTCCCATATCACCGACACGCTCCAGCGCCAGGTGGCGGACGGCACGGTGGGCCACGCCTACCTCTTCACCGGCACGCGGGGCACGGGCAAGACCACCTGCGCCCGTATTCTGGCCAAGGCCGTCAACTGTGAGCACCCCGTGGACGGCGCGCCCTGCAACCAGTGCGCCGCCTGCCGCGGCATCGACGACGGCTCGCTGCTGGACGTGACCGAGCTGGACGCCGCCTCCAATGGCAGCGTCAGCGACGCCCGCTCCCTGCGGGAGGAGGCGGTGTATCCCCCCTCCGTGCTGACGAAGCGGGTGTATATCATCGACGAGGTCCATATGCTCTCCAAGGACGCCTTCAACGCCCTTCTGAAGATCATGGAGGAGCCGCCGGAGCATCTTCTGTTCATTTTGGCCACCACCGAGCTGCAAAAAGTGCCGGCCACCATTCTGTCCCGCTGCCAGCGGTTCTCCTTCAAGCGCATCCTGCCCCGGGACATGGAGCAGCAGCTGCTGAAGGTGGCCAGTGCCGAAAGCATCGACCTGACCGCCGACGGCGCGGAGCTGCTGGCCCGCATGGCCAACGGCGCACTCCGTGACGCGCTGAGCTTGCTGGACCAGTGCCGTGCCGCCGCCGGCGTCATCGACGCCCCCGCCGTGCTGGACACGCTGGGGCTGGCGGGCAGTACCCAGACGCTGCAATTACAGCGGCTGCTGCTGGGCCGTCAGAGCGGCGACGCGCTGGCCCTGCTGGACCAGCTGTACCGCAGCGGCAAGGACGTGACCGCCCTGCTGGGCGAGCTCAGCGACCTGTGCCGGGACATGACGGTGATGAAGGCCGCGCCGGAGGGCGGCGCAGCCCTTCTCAGCGGCGTATATGACCGCAAGACGCTGGCGGACCTGGGGCGCGACGTGCCCATGAGCCGCCTGCTGTATATGACCGAGACCATCCAGCGCTGCGCCGCCGCCCTGCCGGACAGCATCCGCCAGCGCACCGACGCGGAGCTGTGTCTGCTGCGGCTGTGCGACGAGAGCCTGAACGGCGACGTGTCCGCTCTGATGGACCGCGTCAGCGCCCTGGAGGACGCGGTGAAGCGGGGCGTTCCCGCCGCCGCACCATCCGCGCCGCAGCCCGCGCCGTCCCGTCCCGCTGCCGCCCCGGTTCGGGAGGACCGTCCTCCCCTGCCGGATGAGCCGCCGTTGCCGGACGAGCCCCCCGAAGCGGAGGACGAACGCCGCCGGGTGTTCGACGTACCCGCCCCGGCCCGGCCTGTAAAAAAAGAGGCCGCTCCCACCGCGCCGCCCGTCAGCGGTGACGAGGCCCTGTGGAGCAGGCTCATCGACCATTACAAGGGCCGCCTGCCGGTGCAGTTCCGCGTCATGCTGAACATGGCCCGCGGCGTGCTGGAGGGCGATTGCCTGACCGTGGTCTGCCGGGACGATTTCACCATGCACCAGCTGGACTGTGACGCCGTCGCCGCCGTGCTGCGGGATGTGACCTCCAACGAGGTGGGGCATCCCATCCGGGTGCAGTTCCGGGTGGGTCAGCTCACCGCCGCACCGGCCAAACGTCCCGCGCCGCCCAAGCCCGCACCCCCGCCTCCGCGGGAGGAAACGCCTGTGCCGCCGCCCCCTCCGGCGGAAGCGCCGCCGTGGGAAGCTCCGGCGGACAAGCCCGACAAGCTGAACGAGCTGCTGAAAAACGGACAGCAGCTGGATAATTTCCAAATCAAATAAAAGGAGAACAGAAATATGGCAAAGGGATACAGCGCCCGCAAGGGCTTTTCCGGCGGCGCCGGCATGATGCAGCAGCAGGCACAGATGCAGCAGAAGCTGCTGAAGATGCAGCAGGAGATGGCCAAGGCCCAGGAGGAAGTGGAGAGCCGCCAGTTCACCGCTTCCGTAGGCGGCGGCGCGGTGACGGCTGCCGTCACCGGCAAGAAGGAGCTGGTGGGTCTGACCATCAAGCCCGACGTGGTGGACGCCGAGGATGTGGAGATGCTCCAGGATCTGGTGATCTCCGCCGTCAATGAGGCGCTGCGCCAGGCCGACGAGGCCATGAACAGCTCTATGAGCAGCCTGACCGGCGGGCTGAACATCCCCGGCCTGGGCCTGTAAGCGAACTTGATAAAAAGGAAAGCCGCCCACCGGGCGGCTTTCCTTTTTACATACATTCACAGCTCCAGCTTTTTCCCGGTGAAGCACATCACCGTGTGGGAGCGCACCACCACTTTCCCCGTTTCGTCGGCGATTTCGGCGGTGCAGAAGGCCAGCTTTCCGCCCACGCGGTCCACCCGCCCCACGGCAGTCAATGTGCTGCCCGCCGACGCGGCGGCCAGATAGTCGATGCTGGCGTTCACCGTCACCACCTTCTCCTGCCGCACCGACATGATGGCCATGCCGGTGGCCACGTCGCACAGGGAGAACAGGATGCCGCCGTGGGCGCCGCCCCAGCGGTTCAGGCTGTTCTCCTGCATGGGCAGCACGATGGTGGCTGTGCCATCATCGGCATCGGTCATGCGCATATAGTTGTGTGTCAGAAAGGGCTCGTTGTCGTTGCAGAAATGCAGCAGCTTATCCCGCAGCTCAGGCGTCATGCTTTGCGTCCTCCTCCGTCTCCTTTGCCTTCGTGTCCTTCGCCCGGCCCACATAGGCGTAGGCCTCCGTGGGCATATCCCGCCGCTGTAGGCGGCGGTCCATCAGGAACTTCACCAGCTCCTGTATGCAGGCAAACACCGGCACGCCCAGGAACATCCCCAGCACGCCGCCGAAGCCGCCGCCCACCAGAATGGCCACAATGACCCAGAAGCTGGAGATGCCGGTGGCATCGCCCAGGATCTTCGGGCCCAGGATGTTGCCGTCAAACTGCTGCAGGACCACGATGAAGATCACGAAGATCAGGCACTGCTTGGGGCTGACCAGCAGGATCAGAAATGCCGAGGGCACAGCCCCCAGGAACGGGCCGAAAAATGGGATCACGTTGGTCACGCCCACCACCACGCTGACAAGCGGCGTGTAGGGCATGTTCAGGAGCGAGCAGCCGATAAAGCAGATGATGCCGATGATAAGGGAGTCCAGCAGCTTGCCCCGGACAAAGCCGGAGAAAATGCGGTCTACCGTCCGCGTGCCGCGCATCACCGCGTCCGCCTTCTTCTCCGAAAAGGCGGCGTACACCGCCTTGCAGCACCGGGCCAGGCTCTTCTCCTTCATGCCCATCAGGTAGATGGACACGATGATGCCCACGATCAGGTCAAAGGCAAAGCCCACCGCGCCCCGGATGCCGCTCCAGATACCGTTGGTCAGCGGCACGACGGCCTTCTGTGCCCAGGGCAGCACCTTGTCCGTCAGGAACGCCATGCCGTCGGTATACCGCTCGGTAATGAGCCCTGCCAGCCAGACGGCGATCTCATTCTCGCTATCCAGCAGCCCGTCGGCCCAATCGTAGATCTTGCGGTAATACGCCTCGGCGTTGTTGATCAGGCTGGTCACGCTGTCCACCAGCTGGGGGATCAGCACGCTCATCAGCAGATACAGCAGGAAGATGACCACTGCCTCCGTCAGCAGAATGCTGACCAGCCGCAAGCCGCCGGAGTGGTTCTTCAGCTCCCGCTTGGGGAACAGCTTCTTCCATCCTGCCCCGATGACCTTTTCCAGCCAGGACATCACCGGTGTCAGCAGGTAGGCGATGGCTGCGCCGTACAGCACCGGCGCGAGAATGGACGCCAGCTTGGACAGGAAGCGCTGCAGCACGCCGTTCTGATAGAACGTGTCATAAAACACCAGCACGGCGCAGACCGTCAGGAACGCCGTAAGACCCCACTTAAAATATTGTGTCCTTTTCAACGCAAAGCCTCCCCATCCCGTTTTTTTCTATCATACCCGACCATTCGCCATTTTGCAAGAGGTTTCCGCCCTTGCAGTACGCAGACCACCCGGCGGTGCGCAGGGAATGCCTGTTGCAATTCTGCCGGGGATATGGCATAATAGTCGAACACCCTGCGCCTTGACGGCGTAAAAACGATGATATGTGAGGGTCACACCATGAAAAAACTCTTGTTTATCGTCAATCCACGAGCAGGAAAGACAAAATCCACCGCACCGCTGTTCGACGCGGTGGCAGCCTTCTCCCGCGCCGGTTATCTGGTGCGGGTGTTCGTCACGGAGGCCGGCGGCCAGGCCCGTGACATCGCCGCCAAATGGGGCGGACAGTATGATCTGGTGGTCTGCGCCGGCGGCGACGGTACGCTGAACGAGACCATCTCCGGCCTAATGCAGCTGGAGCAGCGCCCGCCGCTGGGCTATCTGCCCAACGGCAGCACCAATGACTTTGCCGCCAGCCTGCACCTTCACACCACGGTGGCGACCGCGGCCCGGGCTGTGGCCGGCGGCGTTCCCTCTTCTCTGGATATTGGGCGGCACAATGACCGGTACTTTGCGTATGTGGCGTCCTTCGGCGCTTTTACGCGCTCGTCCTACTCCGCGTCCCAGGCGGCGAAGAATGCGCTGGGACATTTTGCGTACATATTGGAAGGACTGGGCGACCTGGACTCCCTGCGGCCTTACCGCTGCGCCATCGATGCGGACGGGGAGCATTTCGAGGGAGATTTCATCTTCGGGGCGGTCTGCAACTCCACTTCTTTGGGCGGATTAGTGAAATTAGACCCGAAACACGTTTCGATGGACGACGGAACGTTTGAATTGTTGCTGCTGCGGATGCCGAAAACGGCGCTGGATCTGCAAAACCTCATCACGGCCATGACGCGGATGCAGTACGACTATCCCGGCGTGATCTTCCGGCACGTCAAAAACGTAGTGCTGACAACGAACGAGAACATCTCCTGGTCGCTGGACGGGGAGTATGCTGCCAGTGCGCCGCGGGTGGAGATACAGTGTCTGCCGGGGGCGATAGAATTGGTACATTAAGCGCCAAAACTGGAAATTCACCCTGCATTTTTCTTTGATTTTTTTGGAAATATCTTATAAGACCTTGTATACAGATGTGGACTTTTCTTATAAAAATTTGAAAAAACCGGAAAGAGCGCCGCGGCATCGCCGCGGCGCTCTTTTGTGTGTTTTTCTTAGCCGAAGAAATCCGTTAGCTGACCGTAGAGGATGAGGATCATGCACAGGGGGGTGATGTACTTGACGCAGACCTTGAAGAAGCCGTAGCCGCCCATGGCGTGGCCGGACTGCTCGCACTCGTCCTTGACCATGTCCGGGCCGACCTCCCAGCCGATCATCAGGGACATCAGCAGCGCGCCAAACGGCATCATGACGCCCTCAGACAGCATATCGAAGAAGTCCAGCCAGCAGTCGTTCCACATACGGATGGAGGTTTCAGGCAGGTTCAGCAGCTTCCACGGTGTGAAGCTGGCACCGCCCAGCTGGTCGGCGCAGACCAGGATGCAGCCCAAGCCCACGGCGGCGGCGGCGATGAGGGTGTACGCCTTGCGCTTGTCGCCCTTACCGGCGTCACGGGCCTTATCCACAAAGTGGGCCACGATGACCTCCAGCAGGGAGATGGAGGAGGAGACGGCGGCGAACACCACCAGCAGATAGAACAGGATGCCGAAGAGGGGGCCGATGGGACCCATGCGGCTGAACACGTTCTGCATGGTGACGAACAGCAGGGACGGGCCGCCCAGGGCACCCTCGGGGTCAAGGGCGAAGCGGCCGGGGATGACGCACAGACCGGCCATCAGGGCCACCAGGGTGTCCATGACGATGATGAGGATGGCGTTCTTCTGCAGGTTTTCCTTCTTCTGCAGGTAAGAACCGTAGGTGATCATGGCGCCCATGCCCAAGGACAGGGAGAAGAACATCTGACCGCCGGCGGTGGAGAGCACCTTCAGGAAGCTGGGAGCTTCGGCGATGACGCCGTTTTCAACAGCCCAGCCGGGGACGAACATATACTTCAGGCCGTCCACGGCGTTCTCCAGGGTGCAGGCGCGGATGATGCAGATGAGCAGCATGACGAACAGAGCGGGCATACCCACGGAGCAGACCTTCTCGATACCGCCGCCCACGCCGCCGAGGACGATGAGCATGGTGATGGCCACGAAGATCAGACCGTAGATGATGGCCTCGGTGGGGCTGCCGATGAACGCGCCGAACACGGTGTCGCCCAGCGAGGCTTCGCCGCCTGCGGCAGCGGCGATGGCGTTGGCGCCGAAGCCGGCCTTGAACAGGTCGCCCACGTTCAGAACGACGTACTTGATGCAGTAGCCGCCCAGGGCGCAGTAGAAGAACAGGATGAAGAACGCGGAGGCGATGCCCATCCAGCCCATCCACTTGAACTTCTTGGACAGGACGTGGTAGGCTTCCACAGCGCCCTTGCCGGTCTTACGGCCGATGGCCAGCTCGCCCAGCATGACGATGAAGCCGCAGAGGACTGCCAGGATCAGGTAGATGATGAGGAACGTGAAGCCGCCGGAGGCGCCCATCTTATTGGGGAAGCCCCAGATGTTGCCCAGGCCCACAGC
>USGS01000005.1 GCA_900554275.1 uncultured Eubacteriales bacterium | reverse complement strand
CTTATTCCTTTGCCAGCTTGACGTAGCCTTCATAACGCTCCTTGGCGTCGTTGGCGGCCTTGTGATACAGGGCATCCGCCTTCTCGGGGAAGGACAGCTTCAGGGATGCATAGCGGTTCTCGCCCATGAGGAACTGCTGGAAATCGCCGGTGGGGGCTTTGCTGTCCAGCTGGAAGGGGTTCTTGCCCTCCTCCTTCCGCCGGGGATCATAGCGGTACAGGTGCCAGTAGCCGCACTCCACGGCCTTCTTTTCCTCGATCTGGCTCAGACCCATGCTGGCCTTCATACCGTGCTCGATGCAGGGGCAGTAGCAGATCACGATGGAGGGGCCGTCGTAAGCCTCCGCCTCCCGGATAGCCTTCAGGGTCTGGGCGGGGTCGGCACCCATGGCCACCTGGGCCACATACACATAGCCGTAGCTCATGGCCATCAGACCCAGATCCTTCTTCTTGGTGACCTTGCCGCCGGCGGAGAACTTGGCGATAGCCGCGGCAGCGGTAGCCTTGGAGGACTGGCCGCCGGTGTTGGAATACACCTCGGTATCCAGCACCAGAACATTGATGTTCTTGCCGGAGGCCAGCATGTGATCCAACCCGCCGTAGCCGATGTCGTAGGCCCAGCCGTCGCCGCCGAAGGCCCACACGGACTTCTTGGTGAGGAATTCCTTGTTATTGCGGATGAACTCGGCCTCGTCGCTCTTGTCACCGGCCACAGCCGCCAGCAGCGCATCGGCTGCCATACGGGATTCGGCGGCGCTTTCGGCCTTGTCAATATACTCCTTGCACACCTCAGCGGCCACGCCCTTGTCGGCCAGCGTCTGGGCGGCAGCCTTCAGCTGGCGCTTGATGGCGTCCTGACCCAGCAGGTAGCCGTAGGCATATTCGGCGTTGTCCTCAAACAGGCTCATGGCCCAGGCGGGGCCGCAGCCCTTGCAGTCGGTGCAGTAGGGGGAGCTGGGAGTGGAGCCGCCGTAAGCGGAGGAGCAGCCGGAGGCGTTGGTGATGTACATATGGTCGCCGAACAGCTGAGTCACCAACTTGATATAGGGCGTCTCGCCACAGCCCGCGCAGGCACCGGAGAACTCGAAGTAGGGCTTGGCGAACTGGGAGGCCTTGACGGTCTTATCGCTGACGGCGTCCTGCTTCACGGTGACGGTCTCCACGGCGTATTCCCAATTCTCCGCCTGACCGAGCTGGCTCTCCAGCGGCTGCATGGTCAGCGCTTTCTCCTTGGCAGGGCAGATGTTGACGCAGCTTCCGCAGCCGGTGCAGTCATAGGGAGAGACCTGCATGCGGTACTGATACTGAGCCAGCCCAGTGGCCTTCTTGGTCTCGAAGCCGGCAGGAGCGTGCTGCTGCTCGTTTTCGTCCAGCAGCACGGGTCGGATGGCAGCGTGGGGGCACACCAGAGAGCACTGGTTGCACTGAATGCACTTGGTCATATCCCACTGGGGCACATCCACGGCAGCGCCGCGCTTTTCATACTTGGTGGAGCCGGCGTGCCAGGTGCCGTCCTCCAGGCCGTACTTCTTCATGACGGAAACCGGCAGACTGTCGCCCTCCTGGCGGTTCATCACATCCACTACCTCGCGGATGAAGTCGGGAGCCTTGCGCTCCACAGGCTCATCCTTGGCCTGCAGCCAGGCGGTGGGAATTGCGATCTCCACCAGCTCGTTGATGCCGTGCTCGATGGAGGCATTGTTCATGTCCACCACGGCCTGACCCTTCTTCTTATAATAGGTCTTATAGATGGCGTCCTTCATCTCGGCCACCGCCTGCTCCAGAGGGATCACATTGGCCAGCTTGAAGAAGGCGGCCTGCAGAATGGTGTTGGTGCGGCTGCCCAGACCCAGCTCACGGGCGATCTTGATGGCGTCGATGGTGTAGAACCTGGCTTTCTTCTCCGCCAGGGCGCGCTTCATGGCAGCGGGCAGGTTCTTCTCCAGACCCTCGGCGTCCCACGCGCAGTTCAGCAGGAACACGCCGCCCTCCTTTAGATTCTTCACCATGTCGTACTTATGGACATAGGAGGGGTTGTGGCAGGCCACGAAATCGGCGGACTGGATCAGATACGGGGAGCGGATGGGCTGCTTGCCGAAGCGCAGATGGCTTTGGGTCAGGCCGCCGGACTTCTTGGAGTCATAGACGAAGTACGCCTGACAGTACAGGTCTGTGGCGTGGCCGATGATCTTGATGGAGTTCTTGTTGGCGCCCACGGTGCCGTCGGAGCCCATGCCCCAGAACTCGGCGCTGGTCTGACCGGCGGGAGAGGTGTCGATCTCGCAGGTCACATCCAGAGAGGTGTGGGTGACGTCGTCCACGATGCCTACGGTGAAATTATTCTTGGGTTTATCCTGCTTCAGGTTATCCAGCACAGCGATGATCTGGCCGGGGGTGGTGTCCTTACTGGACAGGCCGTAGCGGCCGCCCACGATGACCATATCGCTGTCCAACTCCTTGTACACAGAGCAGATATCCTGATACAGCGGCTCGCCCATAGCGCCGGGCTCCTTGGTACGATCCAGCACAGCCAGCTTGCGGCAGGTCTTCGGGATGGCGGCAAGGAACTTGTCGGCGGCGAAGGGGCGGTACAGGTGAACATTCAGCAGACCCACCTTCTCGCCCTTGGCGGTCAGGTAGTCGATGGCCTCTTTTGTGGTCTCGGCTGCGCTGCCCATGAGTACGATGACTCGCTCTGCATCCGGTGCACCGTAGTAGTTGAACAGCTTGTACTCCCGTCCCGTCAGCTTGCTGATCTCCGCCATGTAGTGCTCCACCGCCTCGGGGATGGACGCCACCTTCTCGTTGCACGCCTCGCGGCACTGGAAGAAGATGTCGGGGTTCACGGTGGTGCCGCGGGTGGCGGGATGCTCCGGGTTCAGGGAGTTGCGGCGGAAAGCACGCAGGGCGTCCATATCCACCAGCGGGCGCAGCTCCTCATAATCCAGCGCCTCGATCTTCTGAATTTCGTGGCTGGTGCGGAAGCCGTCAAAGAAATGCAAAAACGGCATCCGACAGTGGATGGCGCTCAGATGTGCCACCGCACCCAGATCCATGACCTCCTGAGGGGAGGAGGACGCCAGCATGGCAAACCCGGTGCTGCGCACGCCCATCACGTCGCTGTGGTCGCCGAAGATGGACAGGGCGTGGGCGGACAGGGTGCGGGCGGAAACATGGAATACGCCCGGCAGCATTTCACCGGCGATCTTATACATATTGGGGATCATCAGCAGCAGACCCTGGGACGCGGTGTAGGTGGTGGTCAGCGCGCCAGCGCCCAGAGAGCCGTGGACCGCGCCGGCCGCACCGGCCTCGGACTGCATCTCGACGACCTTGACCTTCGTGCCGAAGATGTTCTTCTGCCCATTGGCGCTCCACTGGTCAACAAAGTCAGCCATGGGGCTGGAGGGCGTGATGGGGTAGATGGCAGCGACCTCGGAAAACGCATAGCTGACGTGCGCCGCCGCATTGTTGCCATCCATGGACTTCATTTTTCTTACCATAATGAGCCTCCTTACATTATATAATTCCATGCTTTGGGGCAAATTCCGCCTACTTGTATGGAACGTTAGGCATCGTCATAGTAGCACAAATACACGCCGGTGTAAACCCACATTTTCGGTATTTCTGTCATGAGATAATTTTTTAGCACCATGCACAAATTTTCTTATTAAAGCCCCGCCGCAAAGAGTCACTCCGCGCAAAAAGCGTGTAACTTTTTCCGGAAAACAGCTATTCAGGCGGCGGATTTTATGGTATGATAAGCTGAATGAGAAGAAACGGGGGAGGTGCGGCCCATGATGGTGACGGTACGCTCGCTGGGGCTGACGGGCATCAGCGGCTACGAGGTGTCGGTGGAATGCTTTCTGTCCGGCGGGCTGCCGGGCTTCGATGTGGTGGGCCTGCCGGACGCGGCGGTGAAGGAGTCCCGGGAGCGGGTGCGGGCGGCGGTGAAGAACTGCGGCGCGAAGTTCCCCGTCAGCCGCATCACGGTGAACCTTGCCCCCGCCCGGCTGCGGAAGGAGGGCACGGTGTACGACCTGCCCATCCTGCTGGGGATCATGGCGGCGGCGGAGGAGATCAGGCCGCTGCCGGAGGACGCGGCGTTTTTAGGTGAGCTGAGCCTCAGCGGCGCGCTGCGGCCCGTCACCGGCGTGCTGCCCATGGCCCTGACCGCCGCGCGGCTGGGCATCAAAGCCCTGTTCGTCCCCGCCGCCAACGCCGCCGAGGCCACGCTGGCCGAGGGCGTGACGGTGTACGGCGTGGAGACGGTGGGGCAGCTCATGGCCCATCTGACGGGGCAGCAGGTGATGCAGCCCGCGCCCCGGTGGATGCCGGTCCGCCAGGACCGCCCCATGCCGGACTTTGCCGACGTAATGGGGCAGGAGAACGTGAAGCGGGGGCTGGAGATCGCCGCCGCCGGCGGCCACAACGTGCTGCTGGTGGGCTCGCCCGGCGCGGGCAAGTCCATGCTGGCCCGGCGCATCCCCTCCATTCTGCCGGATATGACGAGAGCGGAATCACTGCAGACCACGGAGATCTACTCCGTGGCGGGTATGACCGACCCGGCTCACCCGCTGGTGGACGTGCGGCCCTTCCGCAGTCCCCACCACACGGCATCCACCGTGTCGCTGGCCGGCGGAGGCGGCGTGCCCCGGCCCGGGGAAATATCCCTGGCCCACAACGGGGTGCTGTTTCTGGACGAGCTGCCGGAGTTCGACAAGTCCACGCTGGAGGCGCTGCGGCAGCCGCTGGAGGATGGCTTCGTCACCATCACCCGCGCCGCCGGGACGCTGACGCTGCCCAGCCGGTTCATGCTGGTGTGCGCCATGAACCCCTGCCGCTGCGGCTGGTACGGCCATCCCAGCGGGCGCTGCACCTGCTCGGAGAGCCAGGTGGAGCAGTATATGCGCCGTATCTCCGGGCCGCTGCTGGACCGCATCGATATGCACATTGAAGTGCCGTCGGTGGAGTACGAGGCCATGCGCCGCCGGGAAAAGCCGGAGAGCTCCGAGACGGTGCGGCAGCGGGTCAACGCGGCCCGGGAGATACAGAAGCGCCGCTTTGCCGGGACGGAGGTATCCTGCAACGCCTACATGACGCCGTCTATGGTGGGGCGGTACTGCGCTTTGGACGAGGCCGGCGACAGGCTGATGAAGGGCGCGTTCGACCGGCTGGGTCTGACGGGCCGCAGCCATGACCGCATCCTGCGCATGGCCCGCACCATCGCCGACCTGGAGGGCGCGGAGGATATTTCCGCCGCCCATCTGGCGGAGGCCATACAGTTCCGCAGCAGCGGTATCCTGAAATGAGGAGCAGTCTATGAACATCCCCGCCTTTCTGGTCTACTGCGCCATTATAGCCGTGACCCCCGGCCCCAACACCCTGATGAGCCTGTACCTGGGCGCCTCGGGCGGCTCCCGCTTCTGGCGGTTCTTCGCCGGCAGCATGGCCGGGCTTCTCGTCAAGTGCGCCCTGTGCGGCCTTCTGAATGTGCTGCTGTCGGAAAAGATCCCGGCGCTGGTGCCGTATCTCAAGTGGCTGGGCGCCCTGTATATGCTCTATCTGGCCTTCGGCATGGTGCGCAGCGGCCTGAAGCCCGCCGGGGACGACCAGCGCTCCGGCGAGGGCAGCTTCCAGAGCGGCATCCTGCTGCAGGTCCTGAACGTGAAAAGCTGGGTGGCGGCGCTGAGCATCTTTTCCGTGTACGTCATCCCCTTTACCACCGCCGTCGGCGCCATGCTGCTGGCGGCATTGGCCTTCACCCTTTTCTGCGCACTGGCATGTCTGCTGTGGTTTGGCTGCGGCGCGGCCATCCAGCGCCCCTACCGCCGCTTCCGGCTGGCGGTGAGGAGCGGGCTGGCGGCCACGCTGGTGCTATGCGCCTGGAGCGCGGTAAAATAAAACGACAAGTAAAACAACAAGGAGAAACCATCCCATGCACGAGATCATCCTGTGCAAGCTGGGCGAGGTCGTTCTGAAGGGCCTGAACCGCCGCAGCTTTGAAATGAAGCTCATGAGCAACATCCGCCGCCGCACCCAGCGGTTCGGCAAATTCAAAATTTACTCCCGCCAGTCCACCATCTACGTTGAACCGGCGGAGCAGACCTGCGACATCGCCGGGGCGTACAACGCCTGCAAGCAGGTATTCGGCATCATCGCCATCACCCGCGCCCTGCCCTGCGAAAAATCCAAGGAGGCCATCTTCCAGACCGCCAAGACGTACTTGGCCGACGCGCTGACCGAGGCCAAGTCCTTCAAGGTGGAGAGCAAGCGGGCGGACAAGACCTTCCCCATGGGCAGCATCCAGCTGAGCCAGTGGGTGGGCGGCGCGCTCCACGACGCCTTCCCCCACCTGAAGGTGGACGTCCACCACCCGGAGCTGACGGTGTTCGTGGAGGTGCGGGAGGACGCGGCCTACGTCCACGGGCCGGCGGAGGCCGCTGCCGGCGGCCTGCCGCTGGGGATGGGCGGCCACGCGGTAAGCCTGCTGTCCGGCGGCATCGACAGCCCCGTGTCCAGCTACATGATCGCCAAGCGCGGCGTCCAGCTGGAGATGATCCACTTCGCCTCCCCTCCCTACACCAGCGAGCTGGCCCGGGAGAAGGTGCTGAAGCTGGCCCAGGAGCTGACGCCGTGGTGCGGGCGGCTGGCGGTGTTCATCATTCCCTTTACCGAAATTCAGGAGGAGATCCGCCGTAAATGTCCGGAGGATCACTTCACCCTGATCATGCGCCGCTTCATGATGCGCCTTGCCGATATGCTGGCGCAGGAGCTGCGCTGCCGCGCCCTCGTCACCGGTGAGAATCTGGGACAGGTGGCCAGCCAGACCATGCAGGCTCTGGCCGTCAGCGAGGATGTCACCACCATGCCGGTGCTGCGCCCCCTCATCGGCCTGGACAAGGAGGAGATCGTGAAGATTGCCCGGAAGATCGGCACGTTCGACACGTCCATCCTGCCCTACGAGGACTGCTGCACCGTGTTCACCCCCCGCCACCCCAAGACCAAGCCCAGCGTGGAGGAGGCCCGGGAGTACGAGAGCGCGCTGGACGTGGAGGGCCTGTGCCAGCGGGCCATGGCCAACCGGGAGATGATCCGGGTGAAGCCGGAGGTATGACCATGCAGACAAGCATCGCCGCGGAGGTCCTCCAGCTGTGCCGGGAGCAGGGTCTAACGCTGGCCGCCGCCGAGAGCTGCACCGGCGGGCTCATCGCCAAGCAGCTGACGGACATACCCGGCGCGTCGCAGGTATTTCTGGGCGGTGTGGTCAGCTATACCAACCATGTGAAGGAGCAAGTGCTGCACGTGCCTGCCGCCCTGCTGGACCGCTGCGGTGCGGTGTCCGCGCCGGTGGTCCGGGCCATGGCCCTGGGTGTACGGGTGCTGACCGGCGCTGACCTGGCGGTGTCCGTCACCGGACTGGCCGGGCCGGACGGCGACGACCGGGGCAACCCGGTGGGCACGGTGTTCGCGGCGCTGGCCGCGCCGGAGGGCGTTTTTGTGTGCCAGCTGCTGCTGGGCGGTGACCGGGCGCGGATACGCGCCCTGTCCGCCCACCACGCGCTGGATATGGTGCGCCGCTATCTCACCCATCAAATGACAGAAGGAGAATGACCCATGGCAAAGAACAACTACAAGATGAACGTGAACCAGTACGCCAACCAGGAGGAGGCCATCCGCAAGGCCAAGGGCAACCCCAATAAGAACGTCCATCACAAGAAGAAAAACTCCAACTACGGCGGCTCGGCCGCCGGCACGTATATGGCCCAGAGGGTGGTGGAGAAGGTCAACAAGCAGGAGCGCGTCAAGCTGCCCAAATGGCTGAATATCACGCTGATCCTGCTGTTCGCCGCCGTTATCATCACCCTGATCCTGCGGCTGACGGTGTATCAGGACAGCGCGCTCCTGACCCACCTGTCCTCCCTGCTGCTGGGTCTGGCCTGCGGCGCGCTGTTCTATATCCGCAAGTACAAGCACACCCAGAAAAGCAGCGCCCTGTACTCCATCATCACCATCGTGCTGGTGGTCATGTGCGTGCTGTACGTCACCTTCGGCACGCTGGGCCTGCTGGGCTTTTTGGGCTGAGATACGGAAAACCGTCCCCCGCGGGGCGGTTTTTTCGCATTTTTATCCGGTTCGACGGTATTTTTCCGTAAAAACACTTGCGCAGGCCCGCTTTTTGTGGTACACTTCCCTTGTAAGTAAGGTATTGACTGGGAGTGGACAACGGTGTCCGCTCTTTTTGTTGGGCATTTTTGATTTGTTAAAACAGGAGGAAGCGCCCGTGAAAAAGATCACCGATGTGGTGTGGGAGCTGGCCGAGCCTGCGGTGCAGGCCCAGGGCTGCCGCATCTGGGACGTGGAATACGTCCGGGAGGCCGGGCAGTGGTATCTGCGGCTGTATCTGGACAAGGACGGCGGCGTGGATATTCTGGACTGCGAGGCCATCAGCCGCCAGGTCAGCGACCTGCTGGACGAGGCCGACCCCATCGAGAGCAGCTATGTGTTCGAGGTGGGCTCCGCGGGGCTGGAGCGGCAGCTGAAGCGCCCGTCGGACTTTCAGCAGTTCATGGGCAGCCCGGTGCTGGTGAAGACGTACCAGCCCAAGGACGGGCGCAAGGAGTTTGCCGGCACGCTGGCGGGCTACGAGGGCGGCGCGGTGCTGCTGGATATGGGCGGCGAAACGCTGCGGTTTGAAAAGAACGAGACGGCGCTGGTGCGCCTGCGGGTAGAATTTTGACAGACTGTCGAATATTGGATAAGGAGAAGTACCATGAAGTGTGACGAGATTTTTGCGGCGCTGGCTATGCTGGAGAAGGAACGCGGCATCCCCCAGAGCTTTATGATGGGCAAGATCATTCAGGCCCTGACCACCGCCTACAAGCGTGACCACGAGGGCGTGGAGAACGTGATCGTGGACGTGGACGAGGAGAAGAAGAACCTGAAGATGTACGTTCAGAAGGACATCGTGGAGGAGGTGGAGAACCCCGCCTCTCAGATCTCCCTGGAGGAGGCCAAGCGCATCTCCGCCAAGAACGAGCTGGGCGGCGTGGTGAACTTCCCCGTAGAGAGCGTGGAGTTCGGCCGCATCGCCGCCGGCAACGGCAAGCAGGTCATTATCCAGGGCCTGCGGGAGGCCGAGCATGGCATGATCTATGACGAGTGGGGCAGCAAGCAGCATGAGATCCTCACCGGCACGGTGAGCCGCATCGACCCCCGCACCGGCAACATCACCCTGCGCATCGGCACGGGCAACGAGGCCACCGACGCCATCCTCACCCTCAACGAGCAAGTGCCCGGCGAGGAGCTGAAGGAGGGGCAGATGGTCAAGGTCTACCTGGTGGAGGTACGCCGCAGCACCCGCGGCCCGCAGGTACTGATCTCCCGCACCCACCCCGGCCTGGTGAAGCGCCTGTTCGAGCTGGAGGTGCCGGAGATCTTCGACGGCACGGTGGAGATCCGCTCCATCGCCCGGGAGGCGGGCAACCGCACGAAGATGGCCGTGTACTCCGCCGACGAGAACGTCGATCCCATCGGCGCGTGTGTCGGCCCGCGCGGCCAGCGCGTCAACGCCATCGTGGAGGAGCTGCGGGGCGAGAAGATCGACATCATCAAGTACAGCGACGATCCCGCCGAGTTCATCGCCGCGGCCCTCGCACCGGCGGAGGTCATCAGCGTCAAGCTGGGCGACGAGGGCAAGGTCTGCCGCGTCACCGTGCCGGACGACCAGCTGAGTCTGGCCATCGGCAAGGAGGGCCAGAACGCCCGTCTGGCCGCACGGCTCACCGGCTACAAGATCGACATCAAGGCCGCCGGCTACACCGGCGAATAACCGTACCGAGAGGAGGCGGCAGCCGTGCAGAAGATACGGAAGATCCCCCAGCGGCAGTGCGTGGGCTGCCGCGAGATGAAGGACAAGAAGGCGCTGCTGCGCATCGTGAAAACGCCGGAGGGCGACATCCTGCTGGATGCCACCGGCAAGAAATCAGGCCGGGGCGCGTATGTGTGTCCCGACCCGGAGTGTCTGAAAAAAGCGCGGAAAAGCCGCGCGCTGGAGCGTGCCTTCGACACCGCCATCCCGGCGGAGGTCTACGACGCGCTGGAAGGGCAGATGGGTGCGCTGTGACGGAGCATATTTTATCCACATTAGGGCTGGCCCTGCGGGCCGGCAGCGTGGCCGTGGGCGAAGAGCCGGTAGGCGCGGCGGCCCGGGCCAAGAAGGCCCGCGTCATCTTCACGGCGCAGGACGCGGCGGCTTCCTCCGTCCGGCGGGCCAACAGCTTCGCCCGGGCCGGCAGCTGCCTGTGCCTGACGATCCCGGCGGACAAGGACGCATTGGGCCGGGCGCTGGGCCGCACCAGCTGCGCCATGTGCGCCGTGACGGACATCGGCTTCGCCCAGTCCATGGTGCAGAAGCTGGCGACCGCCGACCCGGCGCAGTACGGCCCGGCCGCCGAGGCGCTGGCTGTAAAGGCCAAACGGGCGCGGGAGCGGAAGGAGGAACAGCTCCAGCACGAAAAGAACCTGCGCCGGGGCAAGCACCGGACGCATGAAGCGCCCCCCGCACCCCCGGAGGGAGCGGTTCGTCCGCCCCGGGAGGAGAAAAAGCGGCCCGGCCGCCCGCCGCGAGAACAGCGGAAGCGGACAAACCCCACGCCCTCGGGACGCTATGACAACGCCCTGCCGGTGAAGAAGGGTAAGGGCAGCCCCCGCAAGGGCGGCAAGTAAAACAGGAAACACGGCGCGCCGTCTGCGGCGCGATCACTAAGATGGAGGTGGCTTTGTTTGGCGACGATCGGTAACAAATACAGAGTGCATGAGGTGGCGAAGGATTTCGGAGTGTCCACAAAGGAGATCACGGAGATCCTGACGAAATACGCCGAAACGCCCAAAAACCATATGCAGGTGCTGGAGGATCGTGAGCTGAGCCTCATCTTTGAGTATCTGACCCAGCACAACCCGGTGTCCAGCATCGCGGTGATCTTCGCCGAGGGCGCAAAGCCCGCGGAGAAGAAGAGCGAGCCTGCGCCCCAGGCCCAGCAGAAGCCCCAGCAGGCCGCCGCGCCAGCCGGCGCAAAGCCTCAGCAGGCCGCGCCCCAGCAGAATGCGGCCAAGCCGGAGCAGAAGCCCATGTCCCGCGTACCCCAGAAGCAGGTGGTGGACACCCGCAAGGCCACCAATGTGAACCTGGACAAGTACGACGAGAAGCTGCAGGACATGGCCGATGCCCGTACCGGCGGCAAGCGGGAGCAACAGGCCCCCCAGGGCAAGGAGAAGTTCCGCAATAAGCAGCGCCGGGACAACAATTTCGCCAGCAGCAAGCGCAAGCAGGAGGAGGCCGACCGTCTCCGCAAGCTGCGTCTGGAGGTCATCAAGAAGACCCCCGTCACCGTGCAGATCCCCGATGAGATCTCCGTGGGCGAGCTGGCCAGCCGCATGAAGAAGACCGGCGCAGAGGTGGTCAAATGCCTGATGAAGAACGGCGTCATGGCCTCTTTGAGCCAGATGATCGACTTCGACACCGCCGCCATCATCGCCGAGGAGCTGGGCTGCAAGGTGGAGAAGGAAGTGGTGGTCACCATCGAGGAGCGCCTCATCGATGACCATCAGGATACCGACGAGGATCTGATCCCCCGCGCTCCCGTGGTGGTGGTCATGGGCCACGTGGACCACGGCAAGACCAGCCTGCTGGACTATATCCGCAACGCCCACGTGGCCAGCGGCGAGGCCGGCGGCATCACCCAGCACATCGGCGCGTATCAGGTGGAGATCCACGGCAAGCCCATCACCTTCCTGGATACCCCGGGCCATGAGGCCTTTACGTCCATGCGCGCCCGCGGCGCGATGGTGACGGACATCGCCATTTTGGTGGTGGCCGCCGAGGACGGCATTATGCCCCAGACCGTGGAGTCCATCAACCACGCCAAGGCCGCCGGTATCCCCATCATCGTGGCCATCAATAAGATGGATAAGCCCGAGGCCAACCCCGAGCGCATCAAGCAGCAGCTCACCGAGTACGGCCTGGTGTGCGAGGAGTGGGGCGGCGACACCATCGTGTGCCCCATCTCCGCCAAGACCGGCATGGGCGTGGACAATCTGCTGGAGATGCTCACCCTCACCGCCGAGGTCAGCGAGCTGAAGGCCAATCCCAACCGCGCCGCCCAGGGCACAGTCATCGAGGCACGGCTGGACAAGGGCCGCGGCCCGGTGGCCACGCTGCTGGTGCAGAACGGTACGCTCCACCAGGGCGACATCATCATCGCCGGTACGTCCGTGGGCCGCGTCCGCGCCATGGTCAGCGACAAGGGCCAGCGCATCACCGATGCCGGGCCCAGCGTTCCCGTGGAGATCACCGGCCTGAGCGAAGCTCCCTCCGCCGGCGCCACGTTCAACGCCGTGGCCGACGAGAAGCTGGCCCGTGAGCTGGTGGAGCAGCGCAAGGCCGAGGAAAAGGCCAAGGCCAACGCACCTGTCACCAAGGTCTCCCTGGAGGATCTGTTCAGTCAGATCCAGGCCGGCGAGATGAAGAACCTGAACCTGATCGTCAAGGCCGACGTACAGGGCAGCGTGGAGGCCGTGAAGGCTTCTCTGGAGAAGCTGAGCAACGAGGAGGTCCGCGTCCGCGTCATCCACGGCGGTGTCGGCGCCATCAACGAATCCGACGTGATGCTGGCTTCCACATCCCAGGCCATCATCGTGGGCTTCAACGTCCGTCCCGACGCGGCGGCCCGCGACAGCGCCGCCCGGGCCAACGTGGATATGCGGATGTACCGCGTGATCTACGACGCCATCAACGAGATCGAGGCCGCCATGAAGGGTATGCTCGCCCCCAAGTTCCGGGAGGTGCTGCTGGGCCATGCCGAGGTGCGCCAGACCTACAAGGTGTCCGGCGTGGGCACGGTGGCCGGCTGCTACGTGCAGGACGGCAAGCTCCAGCGCAAGGACTGCCAGGTCCGCCTCGTCCGGGACGGCATCGTCATCCACGAGGGCGTGCTGGCCTCCCTCCAGCGGTTCAAGGACTCCGTCAAGGAGGTCGTGGCCGGCTACGAGTGCGGCCTGAGCATCGAGAAGTTCAACGACATCAAGGAAGGCGACATCGTGGAAGCCTTCACCATGGAGCAGATCGAAGTCTGATACCTGCGGGGCGGGCGCAACGCCCGCCCCGCTTTTCTTAGGAAAGGAGCGATGTATTATGGCATCCAACCGCATTGGCCGCATCAACGAGGAGATCCGCAAGGAGCTCAGCGCCCTGCTGCGGACGGTAAAAGACCCCCGTGTATCCGAGGGGATGCTCACCATCACCCATGTGGACACCACCAGCGACCTGCGCTACGCCCGGGTCTACATCAGTGCGCTGAACTGTGACGACGAAAAGGCGCTGCTGAAGGGGCTGAAGTCCGCGTCCGGCTACCTGCGCCACCAGCTGGGGCAGGCCATCGACCTGCGGTACACGCCGGAGCTGCAATTCTTTATGGACGACTCCATCGCCCACGGCGCGCATATCCTGGATCTTCTGAACCACGTGAAGCCCGCCAATCCCGCCAACGCGGACATCGTGCTGCCGGAGGACCGGGAATGAGCGGGCACTTGACGGTACAGGAGGCGGCAACACGGCTGCGGCAGATGGACAACGTGCTGCTGCTGACCCACGTGCGGCCTGACGGCGACACCATCGGCTCGGCCGCCGCGCTGTGTCAGGCGCTGCGGGACATGGGCAAGACGGCGTACCTGCTGTATAACCCGGAGATCACCGACACCTATGCACCTTACGCCGCGCCCTACTGGGCGCCGGAGGACTTTGCGCCGGCGCATATCGTCTCCACCGACATCGCGGCGCTGAACCTGCTGCCGGACAACGCGGCACCCTACACGAACCGCATCGAGCTGGCCATCGATCACCACGGCTCACAGGCATTTTTCGCGGCGGAGACGTGTCTGGACGCGGAGGCCGCCGCCTGCGGAGAGATCATCTATCACATCATCCGGGCGCTGACGGCGGTGACGCCCGCCATCGCTATGGCGCTGTATGTGGCCATTTCCACGGACACAGGGTGCTTCGTCTACACCAACACCACGGCGGACACCCACCGCATCGCCGCAGCGCTGCTGGAAACGGGCATCGACGTCGGCCCGGTGAACAAGGCGCTGTTCCGCACCAAGAGCAAGACGCGGCTGGCCATGGAGGCCCGGATGGTGGCCGGCATGGAGCTGTACGACGGCGACCGGGTGGTGGTCATGTCCATCCCTCTGTCCCTGCGGCAGGAGCTGCACGCCACCGAGGCGGACATTGAGGAGCTGAGCAGTCTGGCGGCGCTGGTGGAGGGCACGGACTGCGGCATTACGCTGCGGGAGCTGAAGCCCGGGAAGGTGAAGCTGTCCCTGCGCACCGGGCCGCGGGTGGATGCCTGCGCCGTGTGCCAAAGGCTGGGCGGCGGCGGTCACAAGGCGGCGGCCGGCGCAACGGTGGACGGCACGCTAAAGGACGCGAAAGCCTTGGTATTAAAGGCCTACCGGGCCGTGGTGGGGTGAGCCATGGCGGACGGGATCATCATCATGGACAAGCCCGCCGGCTGGACCAGCATGGACGTGTGCGCGAAGCTGCGGGGCATTTTGAAAACGAAAAAGGTGGGCCACGCCGGGACATTAGACCCTATGGCCACCGGCGTGCTGCCGGTGTTCGTGGGCAGCGCCACCAAGGCGGTGAGCTTTGCGGAAAACGGCGACAAGGAATACATCGCCGGGCTGCGGCTGGGCGTGACCACCGACACGCAGGACACCAGCGGGAACGTGCTGGAGCGGCGGGAGACCTCCGTCAGCCGGGAAGCGCTGGAGGCAGTGCTGCCCCGGTTCACCGGGGAGATCCAGCAGATACCGCCCATGTATTCCGCCATCAAGATCAATGGGCAGAAGCTGTACGAATTAGCCCGGAAAGGTGCGGAAATCCAGCGTTCCGCCAGAAATATCACCATTTTCGAGCTGGAATTGTTGGAGCAGACCGACGACGGAGACTGGACGCTGCGGGTACGCTGCTCCAAGGGGACATACGTGCGGACGCTGTGCCACGACATCGGACAGGCGCTGGGCTGCGGCGGGTGCATGAGCTCCCTGCGGCGGACCATGGCTGCCGGGTTCACCTTGGCGGAGAGCCACACGCTGGAGGAGGTGCAGCAGAGGGGCGAAAGCCTTCTCGCGCCTACGGATTCCCTGTTCCGGCAGTACCCGGCGCACCGGCTGACGACGGAAAAAGCAGACCGGGCCTGCCGCTGCGGCAATCCCATCCCCGCGGAGGGGCTGGCGGAGGGACTGTATCGGGTGTACGGCCTGAACGGGCAGTTCCTGTGCCTGAGCAACTGGAAAAACGGGCTGCTTATTTCCCAGAAAAACTTCTTCGGTGCTTGAAAAAACGTGGAATTACCTTGAATTTCTTTCGAATCATCTTGTAACTACAAAGGAATTTTCTTCTATGAAAGTTGAAAAAACTGTGATCGCGTTGGGGTTTTTCGACGGGGTACACCGGGGACACGGCGCGCTGCTGCGAAAGGCGGCGGAGCGGGCCGGAGAATTGGGTGCTGTGCCGGCGGTGTTCACCTTCGACCGCTCACCCCGAGAATTTGTCACTGGGACGCCGGTGCCGCTGCTCAACTCCAACGACGACCGGCGGGACATCATCCGACGGGTGTACGGCATTGAGCGGGTCATCTTCGCCCGCTTCGATCAGGCCATGATGACCATGGGCTGGGAGGATTATATTCAGATGCTCGTCCGGGACTACGGTGCAGTGCATTTCGTGGCCGGCCACGACCACCGCTTTGGCCACAGAAACGAGGGCACGGTGGAGCGGCTGCGGGAGAAATGCGCGGAGCTGGGGCTGGGCTGCGACATCATCCCCGAGGTGGAGATCGAGGGCATCACCGTCAGCTCCACCTACATCCGCACGCTGGTGGAGCAGGGCGACATGGAGCGGGCGGCGCTGTTTTTGGGCCATCCCCACTGCCTGAGCCAGACGGTACAGCACGGCAAGCGGCTGGGCCGCACCATCGGCATCCCCACGGTGAACCTGGCCGTGCCGGCCCATGTGCTGACGCCGGCCAGGGGCGTATACATCACCCGGGCGTTTCTGCCGGACGGGCGGAGCTGCCCCGGCGTGACCAACGTGGGGACACGGCCCACCGTCACCGACGGGGACACCGTGTCGGTGGAGACGTATCTGCTGGGCTTCGACGGCGACCTGTACGGACAAACGGTGCGGCTGGATTTCCACAGGCGGCTGCGGGGTGAGGTGAAGTTCCCGTCGCTGGAGGCGCTGCGGCAGGAGATACTGCGGAATGTGGCGGAGACGGAATCGTACTTCGCGGAGAAATAAGAACAGGGCGTCCCCGGTGGGGACGCCCTGTTTGCGTTCTGCTTCGTATTTCTTATTTCTTGATCTCGCCGTTGGCGGCGGCGGTCAGGTAGGCGTTGATGAAGCCGTCGATGTCGCCGTCCATCACCGCCTGGATGTTGCCCATCTCGTAGCCGGTGCGGGTGTCCTTGGCCAGGGTGTAGGGCATGAACACGTAGGAGCGGATCTGGCTGCCCCACTCGATCTTCATCTGAACGCCCTTCAGGTCGCTGATCTTCTCCGCGTGCTGCTGGAGCTTCAGCTCCGCCAGCTTGGCACGCAGCATCTTCATGGCGTTGTCGCGGTTCTGAAACTGGCTGCGCTCCGTCTGGCAGAACACCACAATGCCGGTGGGCAGGTGGGTCAGGCGGACGGCGGAGGAGGTCTTGTTGATGTGCTGGCCGCCTGCGCCGGAGGAACGGCAGGCCTGCATCTCGATGTCCTCGGGCCGGATCTCGATCTCGCTGTCATCGTCCAGCTCGGGCATGACCTCCAGGGCGGCGAAGCTGGTCTGACGGCGGGCGTTGGCGTCGAAGGGGCTGACGCGGACGAGACGGTGGACACCGTTCTCACTCTTGAGGTAGCCGTAGGCATTCTCACCCTCGATGAGGATGGTGGCG
This sequence comes from uncultured Eubacteriales bacterium, assembly GCA_900554275.1. Taxonomy (GTDB): domain Bacteria; phylum Bacillota; class Clostridia; order Oscillospirales; family Oscillospiraceae; genus Vescimonas. The sequence continues at coordinate 34,583 of USGS01000005.1, read as the reverse complement.
GACTTGATGCCCGCCTCGTCGCCGGCCTCGTAGTCCATGAGCTGGTAGGTGTAGCCGTGGCGCTCGGCCCAGCGGGTATACATACGGTAGAGCATCTCCGTCCAGTCCTGGGCCTCCGTACCGCCGGCACCGGCGTGGAAGGTGAGGATGGCGTTGTTGCCGTCGTACTCGCCGGAGAGCAGGGCGGCCAGACGGCGCTCGCTGATCTCCTTTTCCAGCGTGTTGTAGCCCTCCACCACGTCGTCCAGCTGGGAGGGGTCGTCCTCCTCCTGTGCCATTTCGCACAGGGTCAGGGTGTCCTCCCACTCGGACACCAGCTTGTCGTGCTTCTTGATCTTATTCTCCAGGCGCTTCACCTGACGGCTGACCTGCTGGCTGCGCTCCAGATCGTTCCAAAAGCCCTCCTGCTCCGTCTCCTTTTGCAGCTCGGCCAGCTCCTCGCGGGCCTTGGGGATGCCCAGGGCCTTCTCCAGCTCACCCAGGGTGGGCTCCAGGGCCAGCAGCCTCTGCTTATATTCGTCGTACTCAATAACGGCCATATATCATATCTCCTTATGCCTGTAAAATTCCTTAGCCCTACCATTATAACAAAAATCGGACGTTTGTAAAGGGGACAAAATGGGAGAAGGGCGGCCGCTTCCAAAGAAACGGCCGCCGTCTATCCTTTTATCCGTTACAGGGCGGCGAAGATGGCCGCGCCCCTTGTCCGCAGCCAGCGCAGCAGCAGCGCCGTCAGCAATGCCGTCAGCACCGTGCAGGCCAGCAGATACCACGCGGCGCTCCAGCTCGGCAGCACCAGCAGGTACAGAAGGCCGATGACCACGGCGTAGACCCAGCCGCCCAGCATGGCCAGCAGCACCGTGAGCCGCTGCTTGATGACGGTGATCTCGTTGGTCCAGGTCAGGTTGGGACGCTTGAGATCCATCGTCAGCCCGAAGGCGGCGGACAGCCACACGAACACCTGGGGCATCACCGCCAGCAGCACGGCGGCGGGCAGCCCGGGCCGGACGGCCAGTACTACGCACACCGAGGCCAGCAGCATGGGCACGCCGGTGATCAGAACCTGCACCAGCAGCTTGGCCCGCAGCACCTGCCAGGGCTTCACCGGCAGGGACTGTGCCTGCCACAGGCACTTGCCCTCCAGCGACACGGAGGAGGAGGTCATGTCGTTCATCGCCCCCACCAAACACAGCGCCGCGCACAGCAACACCGCCGTTATGTCCGGCGCACGCGCCCCGAGCGCCTGAGACAGCAGGGGCAGCAGGTCGCCGCGCTTGATGAGCAGCACCACGCCCAGCAGCGGCAGCATCACCGTGCCCAGGCCGCAGTTGAGCATATAGTTGGGGCTGGAGGTGAGGCGGCCCAGCTCCTTGGACAGCAGCGCCGCCGGGATGCTCCGGAGGGCCGCTTTCCCCTCTTTGTACGCTTTTTTTGTCTCGCTGGTCTTCGCCGTGGCGATGGTGAGGAACGTCCGGCTGAGCAGCAGGTAGGTGAGCCAGCACAGGAGCGCCGTCACCGCCAGCACAAGGGTGATGGCCAGCCAGTCGCCCTGGCCCATGCGGCCCATGAGGTACAGGGGATATGCACCGCCCCGCACCGCCGCACCTACCTGGTCCAGGTGGGCCAGCAGCCGCTCGATGAGGGCGCTGGCACGGAAGCACACCGCATAGTACGCGCCGAACAGCACCAGCGCCACCAGGGTGGTCAGGAGGTTCTTATGCTTCAGCCTGGAGTAGAGCTTGGCCACCACCCAGCCCAGCAGGCAGGACAGCACCAGCGCCAGCAGGGACACCGCCAGGATCAGCGCCAGCCCGCCGATGACCGCGGCGGCGGACAGCTCCGCCGCGAACCAGTACACGATGACGCAGGGCAGCATAATGACCCCGGAGAACATCAGACCCATGAGGTATACGCCCAGCAGACGGGAGGCCAGAATGGCGCGGATGGGGATGGGCAGAGACAGCAGCAGGTCGTTGTCCTTGGCCTGGTACAGGCCGGCGAAGGTGTTGAACACGCTGCCGAACACGCCCATGAACAGGCCCAAAACGGTGAACAGGGTGAAGTACAGCCAGCCCAGGCCGCTGTGGTACATCGCACCGCAGATGCTCAGGGAGAGCAGGGTGAACATACCGCCCAGCAGGCCCACCATCAGCAGGACGTACATGACGATCAGGCCGACGGTGGCGGCTTTGGACCGCATTCTGTTCTTCTTCGCATCGTAGAAGTAGCCGCGGAAAATGTCCGTCAGCTGCTTTTTCAGCAACAGTCCGACCATCATTCGCCCTCCAGCTCCAGGAACACTTCCTCCAGCGAGTCGTCGCCCTTGACCTCCTCCATCGTGCCGGAGCGGATCAGCCTGCCGCCCTTGATGATGGCCACCTTGTCGCACAGCTTTTCCGCCACCTCCAGCACGTGGGTGGAGAAGAAGATGGCGCCGCCCCGGTCGCAGACCTGCCGCATCATGCCCTTGAGCGTGTGGGCGGCCTTGGGGTCGAGGCCCACGAAGGGCTCGTCCATGATGATGAGCCTGGGGTCGTGCAGCCATGCGGCGATGATGGCCAGCTTCTGCTTCATGCCGTGGGAATAGGCGGCGATGGGCTGGGCCAGGTCGCCGGTGATCTCGAAGATGTCGCCGTACTGGCGGATGCGGGCCTGGCGGGTCTGGGCGTCCACGCCGAACACGTCGGCGATGAAGCTCAGGTACTTGATGCCGGTCATATAGTCGTACAGGTCCGGGTTGTCCGGGATGTAGGCCAGCTTCCGCTTGCAGGCCAGGGGGTCGGCCTTGAGGTCCGTGCCGTCGATGGTGATCGTGCCGGCATCGAATTGCAGGATGCCCACCGCACATTTCAGGGTGGTGGTCTTGCCCGCGCCGTTGTGGCCGATGAAGCCGTAGATCTCACCCGGCGCGATGTGCAGCGTCAGGTCATCCACGGCCTTCTTGTCGCCGTAGGTCTTGGTCAGGTGTTGGATATTCAGCATAGTTGCCTCCTTATTTCTCTCTCCGCGTCAGACGCGGTGGATCTCAGTCTTTCCTGCCCCGCAGGAGCAGGCGCACCACGCCCATCACGGCGGCGTACAGCACGCCGGCCACCGCCCAGATGATCCAGCTGTACTGGGGCTGGCCGTTGCCGGACGGGCCGTAGGTGTATATCAGGAAGACCGCCGTGGCCGCCAGCCAGTAGATCGTGGACACCGTACCCAGCACCCTGCGGTGCTTCTTCTGCCCGCGGGCGTAGTCGCCCTCCTCCAGCAGCCGCTCCATGGCGCTGCTGTATACTCCGGCGCTGACCAAAAACAGGCATCCGATGCCTACCAGCACCAGCAGCACGCCCACCGCGCCCACATACAGCAGGTCGCTGCCATCGATGCAGACGGCGGCGAACAGCGGCGCAGCCGCCAGCACGTACAACACCGCGCCAATGGTGGTATAGCGGGTGCGGGTGTCCGCGTACTCCCGCTGGCGCTGGCGCACCATGCCGGTGACGCCGTACTCCGTCTCGAAGGGCTCTTCCTCTAAAAAGCGGTAGTCGCGCACGTCCGCGTCGGCGCGCAGGAAAATGCTCACCGCGACAGCCAGCATCACCAGCATCACACACAATCCGATGCCCGCCGCCGCGTTTCCGCTGATAGGGAAGCGCTGCACCTCGCTCATGGCGGCCAGCAGCAGCAACGTCACCGGGGAGACGATGCACAGCAGCACGGCGAAGGCCACCTTGGGTGCGGCGGCCCTCCGGCGGGCCAGGTAGTCGGCGGCCTGGCCCATGGTCACGCGGCGCAGGGGACTCTCCTCCACGAGAGCGGCCTGCTCCTCTATCTCGTCCTTCAGCAGGTAGTCGGTGGTCACGCCGAACAGACGGCTCATCTGCACCACCTTATCCATATCGGGAACGGACTGGGCGCCCTCCCACTTGGACACGGACTGCCGGGTGACGCCCAGCTGCTCCGCCAGCTCCTCCTGACTCCATCCCGCCTTCTTCCGCAGGGACACGATCTTATCCGCTAAAATCATAGTGTGCTTCTCCTTTCGTATGACGGCGCCGCGCCGCGTTGCTTTGTGTGGTGCTATCATACGGATTTCTGCGGTTGCGGTCTACAAACCCGGCGTGGAGATTTGTCAACCGGCGGTTGCGCCGGCGTATTTTTGAACATTTCGGATTTGTTTTGCCCATTCATTGTACGCGATAACGCTTTCGCTGTCAACTTACGGAAATGTAAGATTTGGGTAAGCGGCAGGTAAAAGGGCCGCCCCCCGGCGGCCCTTTTCGTCTTATTCCTCTGTAAAATGCACGTGGTTGAAGATGTGATCCTGGCAGAAGCAGTGATACCCGGCGCACTTGCTGCAATAGCGGAACTGGAGGTCGGGGTAGTCCGTATCCGTCCGGCCGCAGACGGCGCACTTGTGGTGGTACGGCGCTTGCTGTGCCTGCTGCGCCCGCTGCTGGGCCTGCCTGAACTGCACGGTCTTACGGGATGCCTGGTACTGCGTCCGCTGGCGGAGGTAGTGGACCTCCGGCCAAATGAACACCGCGAAGTTCAGCAGCGCCACCACCGGCAGCACCACGTTGGCCCAGTCATGCGCGCCGATGCCCCGGATGATGTCAAAGGCGAACAGCGCGCCGTCCAAATACGCCAGCCACTTCATCTTCACCGGGAGGATGAAGAACAGCAGCACCGTGGCGTCCGGGAACAGGAAGGCGAAGGCGAAGAACATGGACAGGTTCACATAGCCCGTGCCCGCCACCGTCAGGTAGGGGTTGCCGGAGAGCAGGCTGGCCAGCACCGCGCCCAGCACCGTCAGCAGCATACCGCTGAGGTAGTAGAGGTTGAACTTGGCGGTGCCCCACTGGCGCTCCAGCGTCGAGCCGATCCAGTAGTAGAAATACAGGGTGATGAGCAGGCTCAGCGGCGAGGTGTAGCCCGGCACGAACACAAAGGTGACGATGCGCCAGATCTCGCCGTGGAGCAGGGCGTTCAGGTTGAACGTCAGAAAGCTCAGCGCGTTGGCGTCGTTGCTCTGGGTCAGCAGCATGAGGACGTACACCGCCACGTTGCCGGCGACGATGACGCGCATCAGGTTGGGAATGCCGAAACGGGGATGCGTCGCGCAGAACCGCTGCACCCCATCATACAGTTTTTTCAAGGGGAAGGTCCTCCTGTTGTTACATGGTATAAAGAAATTGTACCCAGTATAGCGCATAAAAGGCCAAAAGTCATGTCATTTTTTTGAACAATGAGAAAAACACCCGCTTGACAAAAGCGGGCGCTATGATACAATGGTGGTGGGAGGAGTTCTGCGACAAGCGGTTTAGCTCCGTCCGGTTATTGCTTTCTTAAATGACAAGAAAACCGTCACTTGGCCGAGTGGCGGTTTTCGCATTTGACGCGAATGGTCACAACATATCCAAATACATGGAATGTAATGGTCAAAGGCATCCGATCACCTCCCTTCCGGGTGGTGTGAGCTAAACCGCCTGCCGTTGTGTGCAGAACTCCTCTTGCGGCTATTTTACTGTGCTTCGGGCAGAATGTCAATTCTTGTCGGAATTTCTTCCGTATATTTTTTCTTTCCGTGAAAAAGCTATTGACAACGGAAAAATATGTGCTAAGATTGATGGTACAAGTGAATACCTTATCAAGAGTGGTGGAGGGAACGGCCCGATGAAGCCACGGCAACCTGTTTTTTCAAGGTGCCAAATCCGACGAACGAATCGAAAGATGAGGAGAAGCAAGACATCCAGCACTCTGTCGGTTCGACAGGGCGCTTTTTTGTTGCGTTTCCCAAATGAAAGGAGAAAATTATCATGGCAAAACGACTCTTTACCTCTGAATCCGTCACCGAGGGGCATCCCGACAAGATCTGCGACCAGATCTCCGACGCGGTACTGGACGCTATCTTTGAGAAAGACCCCAATGGCCGCGTGGCCTGTGAGACCTGCGCCTCCACCGGTCTGATCCACATCATGGGTGAGATCACCACCAGCTGCTATGTGGACATCCCCAAGATCGCCCGGCAGGTGGTGCTGGACATCGGCTATGACCGATCCCAGTACGGCTTCGACGGCAACACCTGCGCCGTCATCACCAACATCGACGAGCAGTCCGGCGACATCGCCCTGGGCGTGGACAAGAGCTACGAGGCCAAGGCCAAGGGCGACGGCGAGCTGGACAACGGCGCAGGCGACCAGGGCATGATGTTCGGCTACGCCTGCGACGAGACGCCGGAGCTGATGCCCCTGGCCATCTCCCTGGCCCACAAGATGGCCAAGCGGCTGACCGACGTGCGCAAGCAGGGCCTGGTGGACTACCTCCGGCCCGACGGAAAGACCCAGATCACCGTGGAGTACGACGAGGGCGCCAAGCCCGTCCGCGTGGACACCGTGGTGCTGTCCACCCAGCACAGCCCGGAGGTATCCCTGGAGCAGATCCGCAGGGACATGATCGAGCTGGTCATCAAGCCCACTGTCCCCGCCGGCCTGATGGACGGCGAGACGAAGATTTATGTCAACCCCACCGGCCGCTTTGTCAGCGGCGGCCCTGCCGCCGACAGCGGCCTGACGGGCCGCAAGATCATCGTGGATACCTACGGCGGCAGCGCCCCCCACGGCGGCGGCGCTTTCTCCGGCAAGGACCCCACCAAGGTGGATCGCTCCGCCGCCTATGCCGCCCGCTGGGTGGCCAAGAACGTGGTGGCCGCCGGCCTTGCCACCAAGTGCCAGGTGCAACTGGCCTACGCCATCGGCGTGGCCCGGCCTGTCAGCGTGCTGGTGGACACCTTCGGCACGGGGGTGGTGTCCGACAACGAGCTGGAGGCCGCTGTGGAGAAGGTCTTTGACCTGCGCCCCACCGCCATCATCCGCGACTTGGACCTGCGCAAGCCCATTTACCGCCAGCTGGCGGCCTACGGCCACATGGGCCGGGAGGAGCTGGGCGTGGCCTGGGAAAAGACCGACCGGGTGGACGCCCTGAAGGCCGCCCTGGGCAAGTAAAGCAAGAAAAAGAGGACGGCTTCGCCGTCCTCTTTTCACTTGTTGAGGATGTCCATGAACTGCTCGCCGGTGATGGTCTCCTTCTCGTACAGGAAGGCGGCCAGCTCGTCCAGCTTGGCGCGGTTGTCGGCGAGGATCTTCAGCGCCTTCTCGTGCTGCTGCTTCACCAGGGCCACCACCTGCTGGTCGATCTTCGTCTGGGTCTCGGCAGAGCAGGCCAGGGACGTGTCGCCGCCCAGGTACTGGTTCTGCACCGTCTCCATGGCCACCATGTCGAAGTCCTTGCTCATGCCGTAGCGGGTGATCATGGCGCGGGCCAGCTTGGTGGCCTGCTCGATGTCGTTGGACGCGCCGGTGGTGATCGAGCCAAACACCGTCTCCTCGGCGGCGCGGCCGCCGGTGAGGGTGGCGATCTTGTTCTCCATCTCCTCCTGGGTCATCAGGTAGTGGTTGCCCTCCTCCACCTGCATGGTGTAGCCCAGCGCGCCGGAGGTGCGGGGGACGATGGTGATCTTCTGCACCGGGGCGGAGTTGGTCTGCCTGGCTGCCACCAGGGCGTGGCCGATCTCGTGATAGGAGACGATCTTCTTCTCGTGGTCGGTCATGATGGCGTTCTTCTTCTGATAGCCGGCGATGACCACCTCGATGCTCTCCTCCAGGTCGGCCTGGGTGGCGAAGCGGCGGCCGTCGCGGACGGCCCGCAGGGCGGCCTCGTTGACGATGTTGGCCAGCTCCGCGCCGGACGCGCCGGAGGCCATACGGGCGATCTTGTTGAAATCCACGTCCTCGGCGATCTTGATCTTCTTGGCGTGTACCTTCAAAATGGCCTCGCGCCCCAGCAGGTCGGGCAGCTCCACCGGCACGCGGCGGTCGAACCGTCCCGGACGGGTCAGGGCCGGGTCGAGGGACTCGGGGCGGTTGGTGGCGGCGAGAATGATGACGCCGGTGTTGCCCTCGAAGCCGTCCATCTCGGTGAGGAGCTGGTTCAGGGTCTGCTCCCGCTCGTCGTTGCCGCCGTACTGGCCGCCGCTGCGCTTCTGACCGATGGCGTCGATCTCGTCGATGAACACGATGCAGGGGGCTTTCTCCTTGGCCTGCTTGAACAGGTCGCGGACCTTGCTGGCGCCCATGCCCACGAACATCTCCACGAACTCAGAGCCGGACATGGAGAAGAACGGCACGTTGGCCTCGCCGGCCACGGCCTTGGCCAGCAGGGTCTTGCCCGTTCCCGGAGGGCCTACCAGCAGCACGCCCTTGGGCATGGACGCGCCGATCTCCTGATACTTGCTGGGGTCGTGGAGGTAATTGACGATCTCGGCCAGGTTCTCCTTGGCCTCGTCCTCACCGGCCACATCGGCAAACTTGATGCCCTCGGCGGACTTGACGTAGACCTTGGCGTTAGACCTGCCCATGTTGAACATCATGGAATTGCCGTCGCCGCCCATCCTCTTCATCAGATTGCGGGAGATAAGCTGGCCGATGGCAATGAAGATGATCAGCGGCAGCACCCAGCCCAGGATGCTCACCAGCAGGGACGTCTGCTCGATCTCCTCGCCGGTGGTGGACACGCCCGCGTCCAGCAGCCGCTGCACCAGGCCGTCGTCAGGCACGATGGCCGTCTTATAGACGGCGCTCTCGTCCTTGTCTGTAAATAAAATACGGTTGCTCTGCTGCTGGATCTCCACGCGGCCAACCTGCCCCTGCTCCGTCATGGACACGAAGGTGTTGTAGTCCACGTCCTTGATCTGATGCTCCGCCAGCCACGGCATGGCCAGGAAGTTGAACAGCAGCAGCACCAGCATGGCCACGAGGTAGTAGTAGATCAGCGGTTTTTTCGGGGTTTTTATCTCGTTCATATACAGTACCCTCCTTCGGGTATGACCTTTGGATGGCGTATTCTACCACATTTCGCAAAAAGTGTCTATAAGCAAACGCTTACGCACTGCACGAAAAGAGCGGCGGTCAGTCGTCGAACTCCGCCCGCAGGCCGCGGCGCAGCAGGCTCTGCAGCGTGGCCTGTGGGGCGGCGTGCTCGTAGAGGATGTCGTGCACGGCCCGGCAGATGGGCAGCTCCACGCCGTACTGACGGCCCAGCAGCATCAGGGCCTCCACGGTGTAATAGCCCTCCGCCAGGCGGTGGAAATCCTGATGGCGGATGAACGCCTCGCCGAACTGGCGGTTGTGGCTGTAGGGGGAGAACACGGTGGCCTCGTAATCGCCCAGGTGGCACAGGCCGTAGGCCGACAGCTCGCTGCCGCCCATGGCCTTGATGAGGCGGGCTACCTCCCGGGTGCCGCGGCTCATCAGCGCGCCTTTCAGGCTGGACATCTCCACACCGTCGAGAAACCCGGCGGCGATGCCCACCACGTTCTTGGCCGCCGCGCCTACCTCGTTGCCGATCATGTCGCCGCCGTAGTAAAAGCGGATCAGGTCGCTGGAAAACGCCTGCACCAGGCGGCGCTTCACGTCCTCCCTCTCGCTGTCGATGACCATGCAGTTGGGGATGCCGCGGTAGAACTCCTGCACGTGGCCCGGGCCAAGCCACACGGCCACGGTGTTGGAGGGATCAAGGCACTCGCCGGCGATCTGGCTGAGGCGCTTGCCGGTGTCCATCTCCAGGCCCTTCATGCACAGCACCACGGTCTTGCTCCGCAGGGCCTGCAGCGGCGGCTCCTGAAGCAGCGACCGCAGGCTCTGCGAGCCGACGGAGATGATGACCGTCTCCGCGCTCTCAATGTCGTTCAGCTCCGTGGTCAGGGCCACAGAGGGAGGCAGCGTCAGCAGGTCATTCTGGCGGGTGGCGAGAAATGCCTGCATCTTGGGGGAGCTTTTGCGGCCGTACAGCGTGACACGGTGGCCGATGCGGTCCAGATACCAGGTGATGAGCGAGCCCCAGCGGCCGCAGCCGATGACGAAAATATTCATGGATACTCCTTATTAGAAAGACTTCCCGGAGCTTGCTCCGGGAAGTCTCCGTGTCTGCTTTATTTCACGATCAGCGTTTTGCCGTCCATCTCCTCCGGGCAGGCCAGGCCCATCACATCCAGAATGGTGGGGGCGATGTCCGCCAGGCGGCCGGGCCGCAGCTCCGTCCCCGCGCCGCAGAGGATAAACGGCACGAGGTTGGTGGTGTGGGCGGTCATGGGGCTGCCGTCGGGCTGCTTCATGTCCTCGGCGTTGCCGTGGTCCGCCGTGACCATGGCGATGCCGCCCATCTTCAACGTGGCGTCCACCACCCGGCCCACGCAGGTATCTACGGTTTCCACGGCCTTGACGGCGGCCTCCAGCACGCCGGTGTGGCCCACCATGTCGCAGTTGGCGAAGTTGAGGATGATGACGTCATACGCACCGGACTCGATGCGCTCCACGCACTTGTCGCAGACCTCAAAGGCACTCATCTCCGGCTGGAGGTCGTAGGTGGCCACCTTGGGAGAGGGGACGAGGACGCGGTCCTCGCCGGGGTACTGCTTCTCCACGCCGCCGTTGAAGAAGAACGTGACATGGGCGTACTTCTCCGTCTCGGCGATGCGCAGCTGGGTCATGCCCATGCTGCTGAGGTACTCGCCCAGGCCGTTTTTTACGGCGATGCGCGGCCAGGCCACCAGCACGTTGGGCATGGAGGCGTCGTACTCCGTGTTGCACACATAGGTGGTGGGGAAGAGCTCCCGGGCGAAGCCGTCGAAGTCCGGATCGACGATGGCGCGGGTGATCTCACGGGCGCGGTCGGGCCGGTAGTTGAAGAAGATGATGCTGTCGTTGTCGCTGATGGTGCCGTCCGGGTCGATGACCACCGGCTCGACGAACTCGTCGGTGACGCCGTTGGCGTAGCTCTCCGCCACGGCGGCCACGGGGTCGCTGCTGTGGTGGCCCTCGCCGTAGACCATGGCGTCGTAGGCCATCTGCACCCGCTCCCAGCGCTTGTCGCGGTCCATGGCGTAGTAGCGGCCCATCACCGTGGCGATCCTGCCCACGCCGAGCTGGGCGCACTTATCCTGCAGCTCCTGCACGAAGCCCTTGCCGCTGGTGGGGGACACGTCCCGCCCGTCCAGGAAGCAGTGGACGTACACCTTGGTCAGGCCCTTGTCCCTGGCCATTTGCAGCAGGGCGAAGAGGTGCTCGATGTGGGAGTGTACGCCGCCGTCGGACAGCAGACCGTACAGGTGCAGGCTGCTGTCGTTTTTCAAACAGTCGTCCATGGCCTTGTTGTAGGCCTCGTTCTTGAAAAAGCTGCCGTCCTCGATGGCGCGGCTGATGCGGGGCAGGTCCTGGAACACCACGCGGCCGCCGCCGATGTTGGTGTGGCCCACTTCGCTGTTGCCCATCTGCCCGGCGGGCAGACCCACGTCCAGTCCGCTGGCGGACAGGGTGGTGTGGGCGTATTCCCGGAACAGCTTATCCAGCACCGGGGTATTGGCCAGGGAGACGGCGTTGTCGGCCGCCGCCGGGGCGAGACCGAAGCCGTCCATGATGATAAGGGTAGTGGGAGTTTTATTCATGCCGAACCTCCTTGGCGCTTCAGTCCTGGTTGGCCGCGTTGATGATCTCCACAAAGTCCGCCGCGTTCAGCGCCGCGCCGCCGATAAGACCGCCATCGATGTCGGGCTGGCCCAGCAGCTCCGCCGCGTTGGCGGGCTTCATGGAGCCGCCGTACTGGATGGTGATGGAGCGGGCGATACGCGCGCCGTACAGATGGCGCACGGTGGTGCGGATGAAGGTGCAGACCTCGGCGGCCTGCTCGGCGGTGGCGGTCTTGCCCGTGCCGATGGCCCACACCGGCTCGTAGGCGATGACGCACTTGCGCAGCTTCTCGGCGGGCACGCCGGCCAAAGCGGACTTGACCTGCAGGGCGATGAGCTCCATGGTGATGCCCAGCTCACGCTGCTCCAGCGTCTCGCCCACGCAGATGATGGGGTGCAGCCCGGCCTCCAGGGCGGCCAGCACCTTGCGGTTCACGGTGAAATCCGTCTCGCCGAAGTACTGACGGCGCTCGGAGTGGCCGATGATGACGTACTTCACGCCCAGATCCTTCAGCATATCGGCGGACACCTCACCGGTGTACGCGCCGGACTTCTCATAGAACACGTTCTGCGCGCCCACGGACACGCGGGCGTCCTTGAACGCCTTGATGGCGGTGGAGATGTTGGCGGTGGGGACACACACCACAATGTCGCACCACTTGGCCTTGGGCAGCAGGGCCTTCAGCTCCTCGGCGAACTTCTTCGTCTCGGTGGCGGTCTTGTTCATCTTCCAGTTGCCGGCGATAATGGTCTTACGGTATCTGCGATTCATAACTGTTTACTCCTCTGTCTTTCATATATAATAAATGGGAAGTATGCGCTTATTTGTCCAGCAGGCAGGCCACGCCGGGCAGCTCCAGCCCCTCCAGGAACTCCAGAGACGCGCCGCCGCCGGTGCTGATGTGGGTGATCCTGTCGGCAAAGCCCATCTGCTCCACCGCCGCGGCGCTGTCGCCGCCGCCCACGATGGTGATGGCGCCGCTGTCGGCCAGCGCCTGGGCCATGGCCCGAGTACCGGCGGCGAAGTTGTCGAACTCAAACACGCCCATCGGGCCGTTCCACACCACCGTGCCCGCGCCGCGCACCGCGCCGCAGAAGGTCTGGATGGTGTCCGGGCCGATGTCCATGCCCTCCCAGCCCTCGGGGATGGCCATGGTGCTGACCACCTGGCGGTGGGCGTCGTTGGAGAAGTCGTCCGCCGCCACGGTGTCCGTGGGCAGCAGCAGCTGCACGCCGTTCTTCCTGGCCTTTTCGAGCATATCCAGGGCGTAGTCCAGCTTGTCGTTTTCGCACAGGCTCTTGCCGATGCTGCCGCCCTGGGCCTTGGCAAAGGTGTAGGCCATGCCGCCGCCGATGATAACGGTGTCGGCCTTATCCAGCAGGTTGTTGATGACGCCGATCTTGTCGCTGACCTTGGCGCCGCCCAGCACCGCCACGAAGGGGCGCTTGGGGTCGTTCAGCGCGCCGCCCATGACCTCCAGCTCCTTGGCCACCAGCAGGCCGGACACGGCGGGCAGGTAGGCCGCTACGCCGGCGGTGGAGGCGTGGGCGCGGTGGACCGTGCCGAAGGCATCGGACACGTACAGCTCCGCCATATCCGCCAGCTCCTTGGCAAAGGCGGGGTCGTTCTTCTCCTCACGGGGGTCGAAGCGCAGGTTCTCCAGCAGCATGATCTGGCCGCCCTGCAGCGCCGCAGCCTTGGCCTTGGCGTCCTCGCCCACGATGTCCTTGGCAAAGATGACCTCCCGGCCCAGCAGCTGGCTGAGACGCTCCGCCACGGGGGCGAGGGTCAGCTTGCTCTTCCACTCACCCTTGGGCTTGCCCAGGTGGGAGCAGGCGATGACCGCCGCGTTCCGCTCCAGCAGATACCGGATGGTGGGCAGCGCCGCCACGATGCGCTTGTCGCTGGTGATAGCGCCCGTCTCCTTATCCTGGGGCACGTTGAAATCGCAGCGCAGCAGGATCTTCTTGCCGGCGACGTCCACGTCGCGGATGGTCTTTTTGTTGTAATTCATACGAAACGCTCCTCTCGCATAAAAATCACGGTTTATGGTGTATGTTCCGCCATCTCGCCTGCGCCGGACAGGCCGGGAAAGCCGCTTTGACGCAGGGCCTCGTAGGTGAGGATGGCCACGGAATTGCTCAAATTCAGACTGCGGGCCTCCGGGCGCATGGGCAGACGGAGGCAGCGGTCATAGTGGGCCATGCGGAAGTCCTCCGGCAGGCCCGCCGTCTCCTTGCCGAACACCAGCCAGCAATCCGGCGAAAAGGCAGCCCGGGTGTAGTCCCGGGGCGCTTTGGTGGTGGCCAGCCACATATTCTCCGACGCCTGGGGATTGCGGCGGAAAAAATCGTCCAGCCCGTCGTAGTCGTACACGTCCACCAGATGCCAGTAGTCCAGCCCGGCCCGCTTGACGGCACGGTCAGAGATGTCGAAGCCCAGGGGGCGGATCAGGTGAAGGCTGCTGCCGGTGGCGGCGCAGGTGCGGGCGATGTTGCCGCAATTCTGGGGTATTTCAGGTTCTACCAGCACGATATGCAGCATACGCGGCCCAACTCCTTTTCCAGATACCTGCCTATTGTAATGCAGTGAAAAGGAAAATGCAACTATAAAATAGGAAAAATGCCCTATATTTATCAGAAACATGAAAAATGCCGGCAATTTGCCGAACAAACTGCGGACGCAGTTGTGGAAAAGGACGGCGAAAAAATTATTGCCGAAAAAAACGGGAAAAATACTGGATTTTCTCAGTAAACCTGCTATAATAGGGGGCAGTACAGGAAAGGGGGTGCGTGCCGATGGGCATTGTCAGCCGCAGCAAGGTGCATATCGTCCGCGACCGTGCCCTCGTATCCGGGGGATCGCTGCCGTCCGCGCTGTCCGCCGCGCTTTGATGCGCCGGTGCAGCGGGACGGTTTTTTGTTTTCTTTTTAACGATCCGTCTTCCCCTTCGCGTGAAACAGCCGTCTGTTTCCATATATATCATCCACAAACCAAAAACGGATAGAAAGCGAGAGTACGACCATGATTTCTCACGGCAAGGACATGAAGATCTTCACCGGCAATGCCAACCCCGCGCTGGCCCAGGAGATCTGCAAGATCATCGGGATCAAGCTGGGCGAGGCGGAGGTCAAGAGCTTCGCCGACGGCGAGGCCTCCGTATCCCTGTATGAGAGCGTCCGCGGCAGCGACGTGTTCCTCATCAACTCCACCTGCAAGCCCGTCAATGACAGCCTGATGGAGCTGCTCATTATGATCGACGCCTGCAAGCGCGCCAGCGCCGGCCGTGTCACCGCCGTGATCCCCTATTTCGGCTACGCCCGTCAGGACCGCAAGGCCAAGAGCCGCGATCCCATCTCCGCCAAGCTGGTGGCCAATATGCTCACCGCCTCCGGTGCTGACCGGGTGCTGACCATGGATCTCCACGCCAGCCAGATCCAGGGCTTCTTCGACATCCCCGTGGACAACCTGCTGGGCAACCCGGTGTTCGTGGACTACTATGCCAAGAAGTTCGGCGAGAGGTGCGAGGACATGGTGGTGGTGTCCCCCGACGTGGGCAGCGTGGCCCGTGCCCGCACCTTCGCCCAAAAGCTGCACATGGGTCTGGCCATTGTGGACAAGCGCCGCCAGAAGGCCAACCAGTGCGAGGTCATGAACGTGATCGGCGACGTGGAGGGCAAGGACTGCATCCTGTTTGATGACATGATCGACACCGCCGGCTCTATCTGCAACGCGGCCAAGGCCATCGTGGAGGTGGGCGGCGCGAAGAGCGTGTACGCCTGCGCCAGCCACGGCGTGCTGTCCGGCCCGGCACTGGAGCGCCTGAGCAGCAGCGTCATCAAGGAGGTGGCCCTGCTGAACACCATTCCCGAGTCCATGGGTGAAGGCTGTGAAAAGATCAAGTATCTGTCTGTTGCGCCCATGTTCGCCGAGGCCATCGAGCGCATCTATCAGGAGATCTCCATCGCCAAGCTGTTCAACTGAGCCTTTCCAAACGGAGAAGAATGTGGTATACTGAGGGGACTGCGTTTGCAGTCCCCTTTTATTTCGGCAGAAGGAGGCGAGGGCCTTGTTTTTTAACAGAAGCAATTCCGGCGGCGTGAGCTGGATACTGGTGGGCCTGGGAAACCCGGGCAAGCAGTACGAAAGCACCCGGCACAACATGGGTTGGCTGGCGCTGGACAGCCTGATGGAGATGGAACATTTCAAACTTTCCAAGCTGAGATTTAAGGCTTGGACGGGTATTTTGGAGAAAAACGGGAATAAGATATTGGTGATGAAGCCCCAGACGTACATGAACCTGTCCGGCGAGTCCGTGGGCGAGGCGGCCCGGTTTTACAAAGTGCCGGCGGATCATGTGCTGGTCATCTCCGACGACGTGTCGCTGCCGGTGGGCAAGCTGCGTATCCGCAAGAGCGGGTCGGCCGGAGGGCACAACGGGCTGAAGAACATCATCCAGCACCTTGGTACAGACGCTTTTCCCCGGATCAAGGTGGGTGTGGGGATGCCGGAGCACCCCGACCACGAGATGATCGACTGGGTCATCGGCAAGCCCACGGGACAGGAGGCCAAAACGCTGCGGGAGGCGCTGGACCGGGCGGCGGAGGCTGCACTGTATTTGGTTGAAAACGGGCCTGAAAAAGCGATGAACCGCTACAACTGAACGTTGAAATTTCTTGAAGGAGCTTGAAAGGGGTTTGGAAACTTCAAAGCCCGAAGCCGTAAAAATATTGGAATGAACCTGAAGGACACGGAAGGAGGTGAGCCCTTGCGCGGATTGGTGGAGGAGATACGGTCGCTGCCCCAGATACGGGAGCTGACACAGGCCCTGACGGGGCGGGAGCGGTGCGCCGCCGTGACGGGGCTCGCCCCCGTTCACCGGGCCATGGTGACGGCGGCGGTGCTGGCGGAGGCCGGGCGGCCGGTGTTGGTGCTGTGCGCCGACGAGAAGGAGGCCCGGCGGCAGGCGGCGGATCTGGCGGCCCTGACGGGGCAGACGCCGGTGATGCTGCCCGCCCGGGAATTGCAGCTGCGGCCCGGCGCGTACAGCCGCCAGTGGGAGAACAGCCGGCTGGCGGCGCTGCACCGCATGGCGGGCGGCGCGGCCATCGTGGTAGCCGCCGTAGACGGCATGGTGCAGCGGTGCATCCCACAAGAGGTGCTGGAGAACGCCGCCTTTACGCTGGAGGTGGGCAGGCAGTACGATGTGACGGCGCTGGCCGGGCATCTCGCCGCCGCCGGATACAGCCGGTGCGACCAGGTGGAAGGCCCGGGGCAGTTCGCGGTGCGGGGCGGCATTTTGGATGTGTTCCCGCCGGATGCGGAGCAGCCGGTGCGGTGTGAGTTCTTCGATGACGAGCTGGACAGCATGGGCGACTTCGCCGTGAACACCCAGCGGCGGGTGAAGAACCGCCATGCGCTGACGGTGCTGCCCGCGTCGGAGCTGCTGCCCTGCCGGACGGCGGACAGCGCCGCCCAGGCGGCGGAGCGCATCGAGGAGGCGGCCAAGCGGCTGAAGAAGGAGCACGGTGCGCTGCGCCAGCGGCTGGAGAGCGACGCGGCGCTGCTGCGGCAGGGTGCGATGCCCACCGGCGGTGACCGCTATATGGCGGCGGTGTATCCGGAAAAGGCCACGGCCTTTGACTATCTCCCGCCGGACGCCATCGTGTGCGTCAGCGAGGCGGGCCGGGTGCAGGAAGCGCTGCGGGCATCGCTGTGGCAGCTGCGGCAGGACGTGACCGCCGCCGCGGAGGGCGGCGTGATGGCCGCGGCCTTCGGCGACCTGATGATGACGGAGGGCGATCTGGAATCGGCGCTGGGCCGCTTCCCGGTGTGCCAGTTGGAGAGCCTGCCCACCAGCCGGTATCTGCTGCCGCCCAGGCTGCTGCTGGACATCGCGGCCAAGCAGCTGGCGGGCTACGGCGGCAGTCTGGACACCGCCGCCGGGGACATTGAGCATTACCGAAGCAGCGGCTGCGGCGTGCTGGTGCTGTGCGGCGGCGAGGTGCGCTGCCGCAATATGCAGGAGCTGCTGCAGCAGCGGGACATCCCGGCAGCCCTGGCGCTGGACGGACAGCGGACGCCCCGGCCCGGGGAGGTCATCATTGCGCTGGGGGCGCTGAGCGCCGGCAGCGAGTGGCCGGCGCTGAAGCTGGCGGTGCTGACGGAGGGCCAGCTGACCCGCAGCCTGTCGGGCCGGAAAGCAAGGCCCAGGGCGGCCAAGAGCGACAGCCGCCAGCGGATCATGAGCTACGCCGACCTGTCGGTGGGCGACCTGGTGGTACACGTACACCACGGCATCGGACGGTTCGCCGGGATGATCCGGCTGCCGGTGGACGGCGTGGAGAAGGATTATATCAAGATCAACTACGCGGGGAGTGACTGCCTATACGTCCCCGCTACGTCGCTGGATCTGGTGAGCAAGTACATCGGCGGCGGCGAGGAGGCGGAGAAGGCGCGGCTAAACAAGCTGTCCGGCGACCAGTGGGCCAAGACTACCCGCCGGGCCAAGGCCGCGGCCAAGGACCTGGCGGAGGGGCTGATCCGGCTGTATGCCCAGCGGCAGCGGCTGGGAGGACACGCCTTCTCCCCGGACAGCCCGTGGCAGCAGGAGTTTGAGGACGCCTTCGACTACACGGAGACGGAGGATCAGCTTGCGGCCGTACGGGATATAAAGAGGGATATGGAGAAGCCTGTGCCTATGGACCGCCTGCTGTGCGGCGACGTAGGCTACGGCAAGACGGAGGTGGCCCTGCGGGCGGCCATGAAGTGTATTCTGGACGGCAAGCAGGCGGCGATCCTCGTGCCCACCACCGTGCTGGCACAGCAGCACTATGCCACGGCAGCGGCGCGGTTTCGGGCCTTTCCGGTGACGGTGGAGGTGCTGTCCCGCTTCCGCACACCCAAGCAGGAGAAGGAGATATTGCAGCGGGTGAAGGAGGGCCGGGTGGACCTGCTCATCGGCACCCACAAGCTGCTGAGCAAGGATCTGGAGTTCAGGGATCTGGGACTGCTGATCATCGACGAGGAGCAGCGCTTCGGCGTGACCCACAAGGAAAAGCTCCGGGAGCGGACAAAGCAGGTGGACACGCTGACCCTCAGCGCCACGCCCATCCCCCGGACGCTGAACATGGCCCTGAGCGGTATCCGCGACATGAGCACCATTGAGCAGCCGCCACAGGACCGGCAGCCGGTGCAGACCTACGTGCTGGAGCACGACTGGGGCATCGTGGCGGAGGCGCTGCGGCGGGAGCTGGACCGGGGCGGGCAGGCCTACTACCTGCACAACCGGGTGGAGACCATCGACACCACGGCCCGGCGGCTGCGGGAGCTGCTGGGCGATGGCGCGGTGGTGGAGACGGCCCATGGAAAGATGTCCGAGGGCGAGCTGAGCCGGGTCATGGGACGGATGGCTGAGGGCGACATCGACGTGCTGGTGTGCACCACCATCATCGAGACGGGCATCGACATCCCCAACGTGAACACGCTGATCATCGAGGACGCGGACAACATGGGTCTGAGCCAGCTGCACCAGATACGGGGACGTATCGGGCGCAGCGCACGGCGGGCCTACGCCTATCTGACGTACCGTACCGGAAAGGTGCTGACGGAGGTGGCGGCCAAGCGGCTGACGGCCATACGGGAATATGTGGAGTTCGGCTCCGGGTTCAAGATCGCCATGCGCGACCTGGAGATACGGGGCGCGGGCAACCTGCTTGGGCCGGAGCAGTCGGGGTATATGATGTCCGTGGGCTACGACATGTATCTGAAGCTGCTGAACGACGCGGTGCTGGAGCAGCAGGGCAAGGCCGTGCCCGCCCGGGTGGAGTGCTCGGCGGACCTGACGGTGGCGGCCTATATCCCGGAGAGCTATGTGCCCGCGCCGGAACAGCGGATGGATCTGTACCGCCGCATCGCCGCGCTGCGGACGGCGGAGGACGAGAGCGAGCTGACCGACGAGCTGCTGGATCGGTACGGCGACGTGCCCGGGCCGGTGACGGCGCTTCTGCAGGTGGCGCTGCTGCGGGCGGCGGCCATGGCAGCGGGCGTCACCGATATTACACAGAAGGGGCGGCAGCTGGTGTTCAGCTTCGACCCGCACATGGACGCGGCATCGCTGCTGGCGGTGTGCACCATGGCGGGCTACCGAAGCCGCGCGCAGCTGTCCGCCGGAGCTGTGCCGAAGCTGACGCTGTATATGCAGCCCAAGGAGGAGGCGCTGGCCGCCGCCGGAGGGCTGGTGGAGGCGCTGCGTTTGCAGCAGGAAGAGAACAGGGCCGCGGCCCGGACAGAGGAGACGACACATGAAAAGTAACTGGATCAGATTTTTGGCGGGCGTGATCGCGTCCGCGGTGCTGGTGGGCGCGTTCGCCCTCACCGGCGGCATGAAAAACGGCAAGCGCACCGACGGGCTGCTGTATCAGGCCAGCGGCCTGCACCCGGACGGGGAGCTGCTGCTCATCGACGGGCAGACCGTGACGGCGGAGGAGTATCTGTACTGGCTGGCCCAGGACTGCGACTATCTGGCCGGGCAGGTGGAGGGTCTGGACTGGGATGCCGCCGTGACGGAGGACATGACCTTCGGCGCATACGCCAAGGCGGACGCCATGGAGGCGGTGAAGCAGCACGCGGTGGTGCGGGCCTGGGCCGAAGAGGCCGGGATCGGGCTGACCGACGCGGACAAGGCGGAGATGGAGGCCCAGCGGCAGCAGTATGTGACGTACTACGGAAGCGAGGAATCATTTTTGCAGCGGCTGGCGGTGATGGGCGTCAGCGAAGCGGCCTGGGACATGATCCAGACGGGGCAGTATCTGTACCGCAACCTGTATGAAGCGTTCTGTACCCCGGGCAGCGGGCTGTATCCCGACGAGGCATCGCTGGCGGACTACGCCGCGGCGCAGGGCTACATGAGCGTGTACGCGGTGACCGTCACCGACGACGATGATGCCGAGGGCGTGGCCGCCGACCTGCTGGCGCGCTGGCAGGCGGCGGAGGACAAGGAGGGCGAGTACGCCGCCATCTGCGAGGAGCTGGGCCAGGAGGCCGGCTCCGCCGTGACGCTGGCCGCCGTGGAGGACGATCCCCTCAGCGATGCCATCGCGGCGCTGGAGGAGGGCGGCATGGACGCCGTGATCGATCCCTATGAGGACGGGACGTGCTATGTGGTGATGCGGACGGAGACGGACATGAGCGCCGTGGCCCAGACGTATTTTGACGTGCTGTGGGAGCAGCGGGTGCGGGATGCCGTGGTGGT
The DNA here is from genome assembly GCA_900554275.1 of uncultured Eubacteriales bacterium. GTDB lineage: Bacteria > Bacillota > Clostridia > Oscillospirales > Oscillospiraceae > Vescimonas. The sequence continues at coordinate 13,823 of USGS01000005.1, read as the reverse complement.
GGTGAACACCAAGCTGTATGACACCATCGACACCGGCGCGTTCTATGAAAAGCTGACCCAGCTCCGGGCGGCGCTGGAGGCGGAGAGCGGCGATACCGCCGGTTGAGCTTCGTCAAAATGACTGAAAAGCGGCGGAGAGGTCTGACAATTTTCACGATTTTTACGCGGTGACAAAAAACACGGTTGACTATTGTTAAAAAATTGACTATCATGGCGATAGACAGACTTCCCCGTATGGTGTATAATCATTTCAACATTTTATAGGAGGTAACTTTCATGAAGGACCTGTATCTTGTCAACTGCTGCCGTACCGCCATCGGCTCTTTTGGCGGCTCTCTGAAGAACACCCCCGCCGCCGACCTGGGCGCTGTGGTGGTCAAGGAGGCGCTGAAGCGCGCCAATGTCGCGCCTGAGAACGTGGACGAGCTGATGTTCGGCTGCATCCTGACCGCGGCTCAGGGCCAGAACGTGGCCCGCCAGGTCTCCGTAAAGGCCGGTATTCCCTACTCCACCCCCGCCTACACCGTGGGTATGGTCTGCGGCTCCGGCATGAAGTCCCTCATCGAGGCCACCCGTTCCATTCTGGCCGGTGACAGCGACATCGTCGTCTGCGGCGGCACGGAGAACATGAGCGCCGCTCCCTTCGCCTCCATGGACGCCCGCTGGGGCGCCCGCATGGGCGACAAGAAGCTGGTGGACACCATGATCAAGGACGGCCTGTGGGATGCGTACAACAACTACCACATGGGCACTACCGCCGAGAACATCAACGACCTGTGGGGCATCACCCGTGCCGAGCAGGACGCCTTTGCCGCCGCTTCCCAGCAGAAGGCTGAGGCCGCCCAGGCCGCCGGCCGCTTCGACGATGAGATCGTCCCCGTGATGGTCAAGGTGAAGAAGGACATGGTGCCCTTCGCCAAGGACGAGTATCCCAAGGCCGGCGTGACCGCGGAGAGCATCGCCAAGCTGAAGGGTGCGTTCCCCCTGAGCGCCGAGTCCCCCAACCCCGTTGTGGTGAACACCTTTGAGCCCACCGGCTATCAGGACGCCGCTGACAAGGGCACGCAGCGCGTGACCGCCGCCAACGCCTCCGGCATCAACGACGGCGCTGCCGCTATGGTGCTGGCCTCCGGCGAGGCTGTGGAGAAGTACGGTCTGAAGCCCATGGCCAAGCTGATCGGCTGGGGTCAGGGCGGCGTCGATCCCAAGATCATGGGCGTTGGTCCTGTGGTGGCCGTTCGCAACGCTATGAAGAAGGCCGGCGTGACCATTGACGACATCGATCTGATCGAGGCCAACGAGGCGTTTGCCGCGCAGTCCATTGCCGTGGCCCGCGAGCTGCACTTTGACATGAGCAAGGTCAACGTCAACGGCGGCGCCATCGCCCTGGGTCACCCCGTGGGTGCTTCCGGTGCGCGTATCATCGTCACCCTGCTGCACGAGATGCAGAAGCGCCCCGAGGCCAAGAAGGGTCTGGCCACCCTGTGCATCGGCGGCGGTATGGGTACTGCCGTGGTGTTCGAGAAGTGCTGAACCGCTGAAAACGTATAAAAGAAGGACCGCCGAAAGGCGGTCCTTCTTTTATGTGTGGGAAAGAAGCGGCGGGCGGCTCAGGAGACAGGGGCGTTGGGGTACTGGTGCTTCAGGAATGACAGGAACAGCCGGGCTGAGGAGTTGGCCGCCGGCATGGACTTCACCGCCACGCCCAGCCGCCGGGACAGGGGCTGGGTCAGAGGGATGACCTTGACGCGGTTCTCGTAGCCCGCCAGTGAAAACGCGGACAGCACCGACACGCCCAGCCCCGCCGCCACCATGGACAGGATCGCCCCGTCGTCGGAGGCGGTGACTTCCAGGCGCGGCACCTCCGGGGGCAGGTACTGCTCCACATACTGCTCCGGGCTGGAGAGGAACGGCTCCTGCAGCAGTCGGGCCAGGGGAATGGTATCCTCCGTCCAGGGGAAGTCCGGCGGTGTCACCGCCACCAGCGGGGCGTCCGTCAGCGGCGTCCACTGAAAGCCACGGGCGCAGGCCTCGTCCACGATGGCCAGCTGGATGCGGTCCTCCTCCAGCGCGTCGGCCAGCTCGTTGCCCTGCACCAGCACGTCCACCTTGATCTCCGGGTGCTGCTTGCGGAATTTACGCAGCAGCTCCGGCAGCCGTGCCCGGGCGATGCTGGCAAAGCAGCCGATGCGCAGCGCCCGGCCGTAGACCCGGCCCTGGCCCTCCGCCTCCTGCCGCAGCGCGGCGCAGGCGTCGATGACGTTCTGAATATAGGGCAGCAGATGCTCCCCCTCCTCCGACAGGCGGACGCCCTTACTGCTGCGCAGCAGCAGCGTGCAGCCCAGCTCCGCCTCCAGCTTGCTGACCAGATGGGTCATGGCCGACTGGGTATAGCCCAGCTGCGCGGCGGCCTTTCCGAAACTGCCGCACTGGACGGCTGTCAACAGCGCTCGCAGCTTGTTATCATCCATAGTAACCTCGCTTTTGACATTTTGCACAATTCTTTTGGGTCTAATTTTCAATATATCACAATACAGAGGCTTTTTCAACGCGGTTTTTGTTAATTATCTGCCAATTATTTTCTGCCTTTTGCGAAATTCTTTGCCCCATGAATCTTTTTAATGCCCCCATCAACAGCGCTCATTTCACTTGTCATGAAAAAAATGTTACCCTATATGCATGATTTGCATGACCAGCGTCCAGCAAAATTTGGAACAAAATCGGGCAAAAGAGGAGAAAAGGAAGTATGCAGAAGAGTAACAACACCGTCCGGGACATCATTGTCGTCGGCTTTGCGCTGTTTTCCATGTTTTTCGGCGCGGGCAACGTGATCTTCCCGCCGTACCTGGGCATGGAGTCCGGCCCGCAGTGGCTGCTGGGCTTCTCCGCCTATTTCATCGCGGACATCGGTCTGGCGCTGCTGGGCGTGTTCGCCCTGCTGCGGGTGGGCAGCAGCGAAGCGGTGACGCTCCGGCTGGGCAAGATCCCCGCGGAGCTTCTGATGTGCGCCATCATCCTGTGCATCGGGCCGATGGTGGCCATCCCCCGTACCTCCGCCACCACGTTTGAAATGGCCATCGCCCCCAACATCCCCGGCGTATCCCCGGTGCTGTTTTCCGTTCTGTTCTTCGCGCTGATCCTGGCGCTGTGCATCAAGGAGTCCGCCGTGGTGGACATCGTGGGCAAGGTGCTGACGCCGCTGCTGTTAGTGGGTCTGTTTGCCATCATCATCAAGGGCATCGTGACACCGCTGGGCGAGATCGCCGCCCTGCCCCAGATCGCCAACGCCGCCGTTACCGGCATCAAGGCCGGCTATCAGACCATGGACGCGCTGGCGGCGCTGCCCTTCGGCATCATCGTGCTGCAGAGCGTCACCGCCAAGGGCTATGACAGCGGCAGGAAGCAGTTCCGCGTGGTGGGTGGCGCCGCCGTGCTGGCCGGCGTGCTCCTGCTGTGTGTCTATATGGGTTTGGCCTATCTGGGGGCTACCGTGTCCGCCCAGTACACCAGCGACATCGGACGCGCCCAGCTCATCATGGCGCTGGTGGAGGCGCTGATGGGCAAGGTGGGCGTGATCCTGTTCGGCGTGGTGGTGGGTCTGGCCTGCGTCACCACCGCCATCGCCCTGACCAGCTCCGCCGCCGCTTACTTCGCCGAGCTGTGCCGCGGCAAGGTGAGCTACAAGGTGTTCGTCATCGCCATCTGCGTGTTCAGCGCCGTGGTGTCCAACCTGGGTCTGGACCGCATCGTGGCCGTGGCCGCGCCTGTGCTGGACGTGATCTATCCTCCCACGCTGGTGCTGATCTTCATCTCCCTGCTGGCGCCCCGCCTGCCGGACCGCGTCAGCCGCGGCGCGGCCATTGGCGCGCTGCTGACCAGCGTGCTGTGCGCCCTCAATGCCAACGGCATCCACATCCCCTTTATGGCCAATCTGCCCCTGTACGACCTGGGGCTGAGCTGGCTGCTCCCCGCTGTTATCTTCGGTCTGGCGGCCTCCCTCCTGTCCGGCCGTTCCCAAACCCGTGAGGCGCGCGTCTTTCAGCGTCCCCACGAGGAGCTTTGATTCGGCGAAAGCCGGCCCTCTCTTCCAAGGCAAACGCCCGGCGGTGATCCGCCGGGCGTTCTGTATGCTTTTGCTGATCAGTTGTCGTCCTCGGGACGGGGACGGCGGTACTCCTTGGCCTTCTCCTCGCCCTTGAGGACGCGCAGCGCGCCCTGGGCCAGCGCCAGCAGCTCGTCCTCGCCGGGATAGACGGTGATGGGGGCGATCCAGCTGACCATCTCGGAGATGGCATCAATGGTCTCCTTGCCGTAGGTGATGCCGCCGGTGAAAATGATCTGGTCCACCTTGCCGTGCATGACGGCGGCCATAGAGCCGATCTCCTTGCCGATCTGATAATGGAAGGCGTCCACCACGCCGGCGATCTTCTTGTCGTGCTCAGCCTCGGCCAGCAGGTAGCGCATATCGTTAGAGCCGGTGTAGGCCACCAGGCCGCCGCGGCCGGAGAGCATACGGTTCAGCTCGGCCTCGGTGTACTTGCCGGAGCAGCAGAGCTTGACCAGCTGGCCGGTGGGCAGCGTCCCGGAGCGCTCGGGAGAGAACGGGCCTTCGCCGTCCAGGGCGTTCTGGGTGTCCACCACGCTGCCCTTGACGTGAGCGCCGATGGAGCAGCCGCCGCCCATGTGGCAGACGATGAGGTTCAGATCCTCGTACTTCTTGCCGTGCTCCTTGGCAAAGCGCTTGGCCACAGCCTTCTGGTTCAGGGCGTGGAAGATGCTGACGCGCTGGAACAGGGGATGGCCGGCATAGCGGGCCACATCCGCCAGCTCGTCCACCACTACGGGGTCAACGATATAGGAGGGAATGCCCAGCTCGTCGCCGATCTCGCGGGCGATGAGGCCGCCCAGGTTGGAGGCATGCTGGCCCTGGACGCCGATGGTGCAGTCGCGCACCAGATTGTCGTTGACGGCATACGTGCCGCCGCGGATGGGACGCAGCAGACCGCCGCGGCCGGAGACGGCGCTGAGGGTGCGGGAGTCGAAGCCCTCCTCGCGCAGCGCCCTCATGACCAGGTCACGGCGCCAGTCCTTCTGGGCGGGGATGGTGTTGAACTGAGAGATCTCCTCCGCGCTGTGGCGCAGGGTCTTGTCAAAAAGCAGCGTCTCGTCCTCAAACACGCCGATCTTGGTGGAGGTAGAGCCGGGGTTGATGACCAAAATTCTGTAAGACACGATATTGTTCCTCCTAAAACTTTTTGTTCCGTTTCTCCGGAGCGATTTTCCAACCTGTATTATACAAACATTTTTTCCGTCTGTAAATGGGGTTTTTTATGAAACGGCTGTTTTTTGCCGGGACGGCGGCGAAAACATTGACAAACCGGGGGCATCTGCACTACAATGAAACAATGTAATCTGAGCCGTCCTTCCATTCGGGACGGCGGAAAAGGAGAGTATCCCATGGAAAGAAAGACGTTTTATATCACCACGCCGATTTACTATCCCTCGGACAAGCTGCACATCGGACACAGCTACTGCACCGTGGCCACCGACGCCATCGCCCGGTACAAGCGTTTGCAGGGCTACGATGTGATGTTCCTCACCGGCACGGATGAACACGGTCAGAAGATCGAGACGAAGGCCGAGGAGGCCGGCATGACGCCCCAGCAGTTCGTGGATCAGATCGTGGAGGGCGAAAAGGGCATTCTCGACCTGTGGAAGCTGATGAATATCTCCAACGACCGGTTCATCCGCACCACCGACGACTATCACTGCGCCGCCGTGCAGAAGATCTTCCGGAAAATGTACGACAACGGCGATATTTATAAGGGTGCGTACAAGGGGAAATACTGCACGCCCTGCGAGAGCTTCTGGACCGAGAGCCAGCTGGTGGACGGCAAGTGCCCCGACTGCGGCCGCGAGGTACACGACGCGGAGGAGGAGGCCTACTTCTTCCGCCTGAGCAAGTATGCCGACCGCGTGCAGCACCTGCTGGAGGACACGGACTTTTTGCAGCCCCGCACCCGCGTCAACGAGATGGTGAACAACTTCATCAAGCCCGGTCTGGAGGATCTGTGCGTCTCCCGCACCAGCTTCAGCTGGGGTATTCCCGTGGATTTCGACCCGGGCCATGTGGTGTACGTGTGGGTGGACGCGCTGTTCAACTACTGCACCGCCCTGGGGCTGGACAACGACCGCTATCACGACTTTGACAAGTACTGGCCCGCTGACTACCACATTGTGGGCAAGGAGATCGTCCGCTTCCACAGCATCATCTGGCCCGCCATGCTGATGAGCGTGGGCCTGCCCCTGCCCAAGCACGTGTACGGACACGGCTGGCTGGTCATCGACGGCGGCAAGATGAGCAAGTCCAAGGGCAACGTGGTGGATCCCTACGCCCTGTCCGAGATGTTCGGCGTGGACGCGCTGCGGTTCTTCCTGCTGCGGACGTTCCCCTTCGGCTCGGACGGCAACTTCAGCAACGAGCTGCTCATCAGCACCATCAACACGGACCTGGCCAACAAGCTGGGCAATCTGGTGAGCCGCACCACCGGCATGGTGGAGAAGTACTTCGGCGGCAGACTGCCCGCCGACCGGGAGGACGCGCCGGAGGACTGCGAGCTGAAAAAGGCCGTGTGCGCCCTGCGGGACAGGTACGAGGCAGAGATGGACAAGCTGCAGCTGCAGAACGGGCTGGACGAGATCTTCAAGGTCATCGACCGGGCCAACAAGTATATCGACGAGACCGCGCCCTGGGCGCTGGGCAAGGACGAGAGCAAGTGCGTCCGGCTGGCCACGGTGCTGTATAACCTGCTGGAGAGCGTCCGCATCTGCACCACCCTTTTGCAGCCGGTGATGCCGGACACCTGCGATAAGATATTCGTCAAGCTGGGCATCGGCGAGGCGCTGCACACCTGGGAGAAGGCCGCGGAGTGGGGCGTGCTGCCCGCGGACGCCGTGATCAGCAAGGGCGAGAACCTGTTCCCCCGCATCGACGTGGAGGCCGCCATGGCCCAGCTGGACGCCATGCAGGAGGCCCAGAGGAAGGCCGCGCTGCCCGAGGTGGAGCTTGATCCCTACGTGGAGGACGAGGTGGACTTCGACACATTCCTCAAGTCTGACTTCCGCGCGGTGAAGATCAAGGCCTGCGAGGCGGTAAAGAAGAGCGACAAGCTGCTGAAGTTCACCCTGGACGACGGCAGCGGCACGGACCGCATCATCCTGTCCGGCATCCATCAGTACTACGAGCCGGAGGAGCTGGTGGGCAAGACGGCCATCGCCATTCTGAACCTGCCGCCCCGGAAGATGATGGGCATTCCCAGCTGCGGCATGCTGATCTCCGCCGTCCACAAAGAGCATGGCGAGGAGAAGCTGCACCTGATGCTGATCGACGACAGTGTGCCCGCCGGGGCAAAGCTGTGCTGAAAACGGCGGTTGACAGGCACGCGGTGCGGGCGGTATAATAGCGAGGACCGCTGCGAAAGGAAGGACGACGCCATGCTGGACGAAAAGGACCTGCAAAGGCTGGAGGAGCTTGTCTCCCGGCAGATAAGCATTGTGGTGGAAAATCAGATCAAGCCGCAGCTTCGGCTGCTGGCAGAGGGCACGGCGGACATCCAGGAGAGGCTGATACCCCGCGCACGGGTGGATGAGCTGGAGGACGAGGTGCGTTTTCTCAAGCTCATGGTGCGCCAGATGGCGGAGCGGGTAAGCCTGCTGGAAAAGGCGCAGTAATCGTATACGCACACAAAGTAACAGACCCCCGGTGGAGCACCGGGGGTCTGTTTGTGCCGTCAGGAGATGCGGAACAGGCGCCGGCCGTTTTCCGCGGTGATGCGGGCCAGCTCCGCCGGGGAGACGTCCTTCCACGCCGCCAGCTTCTCCGCCACCAGATAGACGTAGGCGGAGCTGTTGCGCTGGCCGCGGTAGGGCACGGGGGTCATGTAGGGGCTGTCCGTCTCGATGAGCATCCGGTTCAGCGGCGTGACGGCGGCCACCTCCGGGGCGCGGCGGGCGTTTTTGTAGGTGACAGGGCCGTCAAAGCCCAGATACCAGCCCCGCTGCAGCAGCTCCCGGGCCATTTCCGGGCTGCCGGAGAAGCAGTGGAACACGCCCCGTACCTCCGGGAACTCGGAGACGATGGCGAGGGTGTCGCCGTGGGCCTCCCGGTCGTGGACAATGACGGGGAGGTCCAGCTCACGGGCCAGGGCCAGCTGGGCGCGGAACACCTGCTGCTGGAAGTCACGGGGCGGGTTCTCCGCCCAGTAGTAGTCCAGGCCGATCTCGCCGATGGCCACCACCTTGGGCTGGCGCGCCAGCGCACGCAGGGCCTCTATGTCCGCCGGGGCGAAGCCGGCGCAGTTCTCCGGGTGGATACCCACCGCCGCGTAGACGTGGGGGTATGTCCGGGCGTATGCCACCGCCTTGCGGGAGGACGGCAGGTCACAGCCGGGGTTCAGGACAAGGCCCACCCCCTGCGTCGGCAGGGCGGACAGCACCGCGTCACGGTCCGGGTCGAAGGCCTCGTCGTCGTAGTGGGCGTGGGTGTCGAACAGCATGGTCAGTCCTCCAGGCGGAACTTGCCCAGCTCCGTGCTGTCGATATATTGGGCCTTGGCCGCCCGCACCGCGTCCATGTGGGGCTGCTCCATGTGTACGCGCTGGTGGGCGGCGCTCTCCCAGCGCTCGATGAGCAGCAGCTCGTTCTCATCCTGGGCGGAGAAGTAGTAGTCGTAGGCCAAGCAGCCGGGCTCATTGCGGATGGCGGTGAGGACACCCTGCTCCACCAGGGTGCGGACGAACATCTCCCGTCCGCCGGGCTTGGCGTGGTATACCACATACAGCTTCAGTTCTTCCATATCGCACCTCCGTGAAAGTTTTCCCTATTGTAGCACGGCGGGCGGCGGCGCGCAAATTTTTTTCGGCGGCGCGGCGGAAAAGGGCATTTACAACTTGTATAATTTAGGATATACTTTACGGGCTGTATATAAATTAGGATAGGGTGAGAGAAATGGCAACTGATTTTTCCAGAACGCTGAGTCTGCTGCGGCAGGAGACCGGCGTGAGCCAGCGCAAGGCGGCGGCGGCGCTGGGCGTGAGCCAGGCGCTGCTGAGCCACTATGAAAACGGTATCCGTGAGCCGGGACTGGCCTTCGTCAGCCGGGTGTGCGACTACTACCGCGTGTCGGCGGACTTTCTGCTGGGGCGCAGCTCCAGCCGGGATGGGTCGATCATCGAGGCAGCGGAGCTGTACGACGCCAGCGACGAGAAGGGGACGCTGAAGGGCAGTATTTTGGCCACGCTGCAGAAAAAGCTGGTGGTGAACACCACCGGCGTATTGTTCGATCTGCTGGGCAAGTGCGGCGACCGGGCGGCCATCACCGCCGCCGGGGAGTACCTCAGCGCGGCGCTGTATACGCTGCTGCGCCATCTGTACCGGCGCAGCGGCGGCAGCGAGGATCTGTTCGCCGCCGATCCGGTGGATTTTGACGGCGGCACGGTGGACGCCGCCATGCTGCGCAGCCGCGCGGCCTATTTGCAGGGGCTGGAGCGTTCCGCGCTGCCGGAGCTGAGCTCCGACGATCTCACCGCCGCGCCGGGGCTGGGGCAGAGCGTGGCCCAGGTGCTGCACAACGTGGACGAGCTGACCACCGGCAAGAAATAAGACCCAGGAGGTTTATATATGTTTGACCAATCTCATATCCGCAACTTTTCCATCATCGCACATATTGATCATGGCAAGTCCACGCTGGCGGACCGGCTGCTGGAGAAGTGCCACGCCGTGCCGGAGCGGGAGATGGAGAACCAGCTGCTGGACAACATGGATCTGGAGCGGGAACGGGGCATCACCATCAAGTCACGGGCCGTGCGCATCTTCTACACCGCTCAGGACGGGCAGGTGTACGCCCTGAACCTGATCGACACGCCGGGCCACGTGGACTTCAACTATGAGGTCAGCCGGTCGCTGGCCGCCTGCGAGGGCGCGCTGCTGGTGGTGGACGCCACCCAGGGCGTGGAGGCCCAGACGCTGGCCAACACGTATCTTGCGATGGACCACGATCTGGAGATCCTGCCGGTGTTCAACAAAATCGACCTGCCCGCCGCCGACCCGCTGAAGGCCAAGCAGGAGGTAGAGGACATCATCGGCCTGCCGGCGCTGGAGGCGCCGGAGATCTCCGCCAAGCTGGGCATCAACATCGACGCGGTGCTGGAGGACGTGGTGCAGAACGTGCCCGCACCCTCCGGCGACCCGAAAGCGCCGCTGCGGGCGCTGGTGTTCGACAGCCAGTACGACCCCTATGTGGGCGTGGTGGTGTATTTCCGCATCAAGGAGGGCACGCTACGCAAGGGGCAGACCATTCGCATGATGGCCACCGGCGCGGAGTACACCGTGCTGGAGTGCGGCTATCTCAAGCCCATCGGCAACGAGCCGGCGGACGCGCTGCAGGCCGGCGAGGTGGGCTACTTCACCGCCAGCATCAAGAACGTGAAGGACACACGGGTGGGCGACACCATCACCGACGCGGCCAACCCCGCCGCCGAGCCGCTGCCGGGCTACCGGCCCGCCCAGCCCATGGTCTACTGCGGCATCTACACCGAGGACGGCAGCAAGTACCCCGATCTGCGGGACGCGCTGGAGAAGCTGCAGCTTAACGATGCCAGCCTGACCTTCGAGCCGGAGAGCTCCGTGGCGCTGGGCTTCGGCTTTCGCTGCGGCTTTTTGGGGATGCTCCACATGGAGATCATCCAGGAGCGGCTGGAGCGGGAGTTCAATCTCGATCTGGTGACCACGCTGCCCAGCGTCATCTACCACGTCTACAAGTCCGACGGCACGATGGTGAAGGTGGACAATCCCCACAACTACCCCGACCCGGGGACCATCGAGCACGCGGAGGAGCCGTATGTGAAGGTGTCCATTATCACGCCTCAGGACTACGTGGGCAACATCATGCCCATGTGCCAGGACCGGCGGGGCGAGTTCAAGGATATGCAGTATTTGGACACCCATTTGGTGGAGCTGCACTATCAGATGCCGCTGAACGAGATCATCTACGATTTCTTCGACACGCTGAAGGCCAACACCAAGGGCTACGCCAGTCTGGACTACGAGCTGTCCGGCTACCGCACCAGCGATCTGGTGAAGGTGGACCTGCTGCTCAACGGCGACGGCGTGGACGCGCTGAGCTTTATCGCCCACCGGGACAAGGCCTATGGCCGCGCCCGGCGGCTGTGCGAGAAGCTGAAGGAGAACATCCCCCGCCAGCTGTTTGAAGTGCCCATCCAGGCGGCCATCGGCGGGCGGATCATTGCCCGGGAGACGGTGAAGGCCATGCGCAAGGACGTGCTGGCCAAGTGCTACGGCGGCGACATCACGCGGAAGAAGAAGCTGCTGGAGAAGCAGAAGGAGGGCAAGAAGAAGATGCGCAATCTGGGCACGGTGCAGGTGCCCACGGAGGCGTTTATGGCCGTCCTCAAGCTGGACAGCGAGTGAGACACAAAAAAGGAAACGGCGCGGTGCGCCGTTTCCTTTTTTACTTTTGAAGCTCCTTCAACCGGCGGAAGGCCCGGTTGGCCAGCAGAAGGCCGCCCACCGCCAGCACCAGCGCCGCCGCACCCAGCAGAAACGTGGTCACGTTCATGCCGCCGTTCTCGCACAGGTAGGAGAAAATGCGGTAGCCGCCCATGACCAGCAGGATGCCGGCCAGCAGCAGGCCCACCAGCACGGCGGAGCTTTCACATTGGTCGATCTTTTTCATTGGCTGTATCCTCCCCAGCGTTTTGTCCGTATCCTATCACGAAAACGCAGAGAGCGCAAGCGGTCGGACGCGGCCGTTGTTCACAAATAATTAAAACCCCGGCTATTGACATTGGCGGCGGCGGGTGGTACACTTCGTTTAGCACTCAAGGAAGAAGAGTGCTAAACGGAGAATTTTGCTATGGAACTGACCGAACGCAAAAAACAGATATTGAAGATCGTGGTGGACAGCTACATCGCCACCGCCGAGCCGGTGGGCTCGAAGGCCATCGTGGAGCTGATGCCGGAAAAGGTCAGCTCCGCCACGGTGCGGAACGAGCTGGCGGACCTGACGGAGATGGGCTACCTGGAGCAGCCCCACACGTCGGCGGGACGCATCCCGTCGGCCAAGGGCTACCGGCTGTACGTCAACGAGCTGATGGAGCGCAAGGCGCTGTCCGCCGAGGAGACGGAGAAGATCAACACCGCCCTGTCCGGGCCTTTGCAGCAGGTGGATCAGGTCATCAGCCAGGCGGGGCAGATGGTGTCCAGCTTTGTGGGCTACCCCACCTACTCCGTGGCCGACCACCGCACCGCCGCCACCGTGCAGCGGTTCGAGCTGATCGGCGTGGACGCCCGGAGCTTCATCGCCGTGGTGATGCTGTCGGACAACCGGGTGAAGAGCCAGCTCATGGCGCTGGAGCTGCCGCTGGAGGCGGAGACGCTGCCACAGCTGAGCCACCTTTTGAACACGCATTTCACCGGCGTCGGGCCGGAGAAGATGAACGGCACGCTGATGAACCTGTCGGAGCAGGTGTCCGGCCAGTGGTTCTTACTTTTGAACCGGGTGACGGAATATGCCTGCTCGCTGCTGGAGGAAAGCCAGCACCAGCAGGTGTTCACCAACGGCGCCAGCCAGCTGCTGAAGTTCCCGGAGTTCCGGGACATCGACAAGGCCCACGACCTGATGAGCTTTATGGTGGACAACAAGGAGGACCTGCCTGTGCCCCAGAGCGACGCGCCTATGCAGATCCTCATCGGGCCGGAAAACGTGAACGACGCCCTGAAGGAGAGCAGCGTGGTCATCGCCAGCTATGACATCGGCGACAATATGCGCGGGCTGGTGGGCGTGGTCGGACCGACCCGTATGGATTACGCCGCTGTGGCGGCGCGGCTGAGCTACTTTGCGGAGAGCCTGAGCCGTATGTTTGGTAAAAAACAGCTACCGGAGGATACACAATGAACGAGAAGGATAAGAAGGAAAAGAAGCAGCCCCGGCAGGAAGCCCCTGCGGAGGAGACGGCGGCGGAAAACGCCGCGCCTGTGGAGGAGGCCGCGGAGGAGACGTTCACCGTCACCAAGTCTCAGATGGAGCAGATGGAGCAGCTGGCCAAGGTGCTGGCGGAGGCCAATGACAAGTATCTGCGGCTGGCGGCGGAGTACGACAACTACCGCAAGCGGACGGCCCGGGAGAAGGAGCACGTGTACGGCGACGCCAGGGCCGACACCGTGAAGCCCTTTTTGGCGGTGCTGGACAATCTGGAACGGGGCGTGCAGCAGTTTGAGGAGGGCGACCCCCACCGGCAGGGCATGGAGCTGATCTGCAAGCAGTTCATGGAGGTGCTGGGGCAGATGGGCGTCACCGAGATCCCGGCGCTGGGGCAGCCCTTCGACCCGGAGAAGCACAACGCCGTGATGCACGCGGAGGACGAGTCCGTGGGCGAGAACACCATCGTAGAGGTGTTCCAGAAGGGCTTCATGATCGGAGATAAGGTGCTGCGCTTCGCCATGGTGAAGGTGGCAAACTGAGCAAGTCATTTCCGGAACGGTGTTCCGATGTTATAACAGTTCGTAATATAAATGTGTAAATATACAGGAGGCAATCATTATGTCTAAAGTTATCGGTATCGACCTTGGTACGACCAATTCCTGCGTAGCCGTGATGGAAGGCGGCGAGGCAGTCGTTATCCCCAACGCGGAGGGCAACCGCACCACCCCGTCCGTGGTGGCATTCAGCAAGACCGGCGAGCGTATGGTCGGTCAGGTCGCCAAGCGTCAGGCCATCACCAATCCCGACCGCACCATCTCCTCCA
>USGS01000004.1 GCA_900554275.1 uncultured Eubacteriales bacterium | reverse complement strand
TGGTGATAGGTGATGGCGAAGCGGTGGACCTCCTCCTGCACCCGGCCCAGCAGGGCAAACAGCGGGGGGCTTTGCTGGATGCCCAGCTCCTGCCCCTGGGGCGTTACCAGGGCCCGGGTCCGGTGGCGGTCATCTTTTACCATGCCCAGCACCGGCACGGTGAGGCCCAGCCTTTCCAGCACATGGCAGGCGGCCTCCGCCTGCAGCTGGCCGCCGTCCATCAGCAGCAGGTCCGGCAGGGGGGCAAAGTGCTCGTCCCCCTCCAGATATCGCCGGAACCGGCGCTCCAGCACCTCCTCCATGGCCCGCAGGTCGTCGGCGTGGTCCAGGGTCTTTACCTGGAACCGGCGATAGTCCCGCTTCAGGGGCCGTCCGTCCGCGAACACCACCATGGAGGCCACCATGTCCTGCCCGGCGGTGTGGGAAATGTCGTAGGATTCCAGCCGCCGGGGGGCCTCCGCCAGCCCGGCCAGGGTCCCCAGCTGCTCTAAGGTCTTGCCGGTGCGCTCGGCGTCGGAGGTGATGCGCTCCACCTCCTCCCGGGCGTTGCGGCGGGCCATGCGCAGCAGCTCCGCCCGCTCCCCCCGCTGGGGCACCCGCAGGGTCACCCGGTGCCCGGCCCGGCCCGTCAGCAGGGCGGCGAAGGTGTCCATATCCTCTAATTCACAGGGTACCAGAATTTCCCGGGGCAGGGCCTGGCGGTCCAGGTAATACTGGCTCAGCACGGCGGAGAGGATGTCCGCCTCCTCCTGGTCGGCGGCGGCGGAGAACACCTCCACCTCCCGGCCCAGCAGATTGCCGTCCTCAATGTGCAGCACGGCGCTGCCGCAGCGGACCTGGCCCGGGTACACGCCCCACACGTCCGTGTCGGCGCAGACTCCGGCGATGACCTGCTGGGTCTTGCCCAGCACGGAGATGGCCCGGATGCGGTCCCGCAGGGCGGCGGCCCGCTCAAAGTCCAGCTCCTCCGCCGCCTGCGCCATCTCCTGCTCCATCTCCCGGGTCAGGGCCCGGTAGTGCCCGCCGAAGATCCGCGCCGCCTGCTCAATGCGCCGCTGATACTCCGCCTGTCCCGGCCCCTCCGGACGGCAGAAGCCGTCACACTTTCCGATGTGCAGATTCAGGCAGGGCCGCTCTTTTCCGATGTCCCGGGGAAATTTTCGGCTGCAGGTGGGGAGCTTCAGCGCCCCGCATACCGCCTCAATGGCCAGCCTGGTCTCCCGCCGCCCGCCAAAGGGCCCGAAGTACCGGGCCCCGTCCTCCTCCGCCCGGCTCACCAGGGAAAACCGGGGGTACGCCGTCCCCTTGTCCAGGCGCACAAAGGGGTAGCCCTTGTCGTCCTTTAGGAGGATGTTAAACCGGGGCATATGGCGCTTAATGAGCGAGTTTTCCAGCACCAGGGCCTCAAACTCCGACCGCACCAAAATGGTGTCGAACCGGTCCACCTGGGACACCATCATTTTTGTTTTGCTGTTGTGGGAGGCGGTGTCCTGAAAATACTGGCTCACCCGGTTTTTCAGCTTTTTCGCCTTTCCCACGTAGATGACCTGGCCGGACTTGTCCATCATCAGATAGACGCCCGGCAGCAGCGGCAGCTCGTTGGCTTTTTTCCGCAGCTCGTCCTTGGTCATGGTCTCACCTCCCGGAATGGATCGTTTTTGTTAGTATAGCACGCCCTGCCTGCGAACGCAATTCCCAGCAGGTATATCGTTACCGGTAACGATACCGGTATTTCCTGTTGACAACCCGACCCGATAGGTATACAATCACCACAAAGGAGAAGGACGTACCCCCCTTACCCCTTTTCGCACGGCGTGTATCCCCCCTGCACGCCGTGCAGACGCAGACCCGCCCTCAGGCCCAACGGCCCGAGGGCGGGTTTTTTTGCACATTTGCCGCAGCACGCAGTCTCAGTTCAGCGTGCCGTCCTTCAGCTCCAGCAGCTGGCCGATGCGCCGCCGCAGCGGCCCGTGGGCGGGCTGTGTCAGGCCGGGATCGTCCGCCAGCAGCGCCTTAGCCGCCTGCTGGGCCTCGTCCAGTGTCCGCATATCGCAGCTCAGGTCCGCCGCCTTCAAGACCGGCAGACCGTGCTGGCGGCTGCCGAAGAAGTCGCCCGGCCCGCGAAGGCGCAGATCCTCTTCTGCTATTTTGAAGCCGTCGTTGGTCTCCGTCATCACCTTCAGCCGCCGCTTCGTCTCCTCGTTCCGGCTGTCCGACAGTAGGACGCACCAGCTCTTTGCCCTGCCCCGGCCCACCCGGCCGCGGAGCTGGTGGAGCTGGCTCAGGCCGAAGCGCTCCGCGTTCTCCACCACCATCAGCGTGGCGTTGGGCACATCCACGCCCACCTCCACCACGGTGGTGGACACCAGAATGTCGCTCTCCCCGGCGGCGAAGGCGGCCATGACCTTTTCCTTCTCCCCGGACTTCATCCGCCCGTGGAGCACCGCCACCCGCAGCTCCGGGAACACCTGCTGCTGCAAATGCCGGGCGTAGGCCGTGACGGCCTTGCGCTCGTCCTGGGTCTCGCCGTTTTCCTCCACCAGCGGGCAGATGATGAATACCTGATGGCCCTCGGCCACCTGCCTGCGGATAAAGCCGTTGAGCCGCTGACGGTACTTCTCTCCCACGGCGAAGGTGTCCACCTGCTGCCGCCCCGGCGGCAGCTCGTCAATGACCGACACCTCCAGGTCGCCGTAGATGATCAGCGCCAGCGTCCGGGGGATGGGCGTGGCGGACAGCACCAGCGTGTGGGGCGACGCGCCCTTGTGGGCCAACCCGGAGCGCTGGGCCACGCCGAAGCGATGCTGCTCGTCGGTGATGACCAGCCCCAGCCTGCCGTATTGCACATCCTCCGTCAGCAGGGCGTGGGTGCCGATGCACAGGTCGATGCGGCCCTCCGCCAGCGCTGCCAGCGTCTCCCGCCGCTCCTTGGCCCGGGTCGAGCCGGTGAGCAGGGCGCAGGTCATGCCCAGCCGCGCCAGCAGCGGCGACAGGCTCTCGTAGTGCTGGCGTGCCAGGATCTCCGTGGGCGCCATGAGCGCTGTCTGCCAGCCGCTTTGCGCGGCGAACCACGCGCAGCCCGCCGCCACCATTGTCTTTCCGCTGCCCACATCGCCCTGGCACAGCCGGTTCATGGGCCGGCCGGAGGTCATATCCGCCGCCGCCTGCTCAATGGCCCGCCGCTGCGCGCCGGTAAGGACAAAGGGCAGCGCCTCATAAAACGCAGTCATATCCACGTCGCGGCACGCCGGGCCAGCCACCGTCTCCCGCCGCGCGCGCAGCAGGGACAGCCCGCAGCTGAGGAGGAACAGCTCCTCAAACGCCAGCCGCCTCCGGGCCAGCTCCAGCGCCTCCGGCGAGGCGGGAAAGTGGACGTTCTCGTAGGCAAAGCCGATGTAGCACAGCTGGTGTGCCCGCCGCACCTCGTCGGGCAGCACGTCCTCCGGCAGATCGCCGCACTCGTCCAGGCCCTGCCGCACCGCCTTGGCCACCGTGGCCTGGTTCAGCCCCGCCGTCAGGTGGTACACCGGCATGATGCGCCCGGTGAGCAGCTGCTGCCCCTCCCGCTCCACCAGCGGGTTGACCATGCGGCGGCGCAGGTGCTCCCCCTCGGCCTTGCCGTAGAAGATATACGTCTCCCCCTTGCGGAGGGAGGTCTTGCGGTATTCCTGATTGAAGAAGGAGATGTCCAGCACACCGCCCTCGTCCACGGCCCGCACCTGCACCAGCGTCCGCCCGCCGGGGATACGTCCGCCCCGGGGCTCCTGGGCGATGGTGGCCCGGACACAGGCGTATTCGCCGGGAATCAGCTCCCGCACCGGCACGGTGCGCGTCCGGTCCTCCCAGCGCATGGGATAGTAGGTGATCAGGTCGCCCAGCGTCCGTATGCCCAGCTTTTCCAGCGCTTTGGCCCGGGCCTCACCGACACCCTTGACATACCGCACATCCGTTGTCAGCGACGCCACGGCGGCCACCTCCCTTTTCTGATATGGGAAAAGTATACCCCAAAAGCATCGCGGTGTAAAGGCCGTCCGGCCGGTCAAGTGTGTTCACAAAAAATTCACAATAAAAGTCAAAGAAAGTCAAATTTACCTATTGACAAGGACGCAAGGAAGGTGTATTATACGGTCAAAGGTCAAAGAAAGGCAAAGTCAGAAAGGAAGTGGATCGCCGCATGGGCATTTCCGATATTATTGCCGGGTTCATCCAGCAGGAGCTGGACAACGCCGGAGGCGCGCTGGAGCTCCAGCGCAGCGACCTGGCCCAGCGCTTTAACTGTGTCCCCAGTCAGATTAACTACGTCATGTCCACCCGGTTCTCTCCGGAGCACGGGTACATCGTAGAGTCACGCCGGGGCGGCGGCGGCTACATCCGCATCACCCGGGTGCAGGTGGACCGGCAGACGCTGCTGATGCACGTCATCAACTCCGTGGGCAACACGCTGGACAGCCGCAGCGCACGGGCCATCGCCCAGAACCTGGTGGACGGCGAGGCCGTCAGCCACGAGCTGGGACAGGCGCTGCTGTCCGCCACCGGGCCGCGAGCCTTACAGGCTGCGCCGCCGGAGTGCCGCGACGCGCTCCGCGCCGCCATTTTCAAGCAGATACTCATCCATTCGGTTTGATTTTTTCACAAGGAGGCTACGATTATGAAATGTGATCGCTGCGGTAAGAACGATGCCACGTTCTACTATAAGAGCAATATCAATGGCCGTGTGACCGAGACACACCTGTGCCAGGACTGCGCCCATCAGATGGGCTACGCCGAACCCATGTCCAGCCGCATGGGCAGTTGGTTCGACGATGACTGGTTCTCCCGTCCCTTCAGTCTGCTCGAGCCGCTGTTCGGCGGCCTGGGCAGCCGGATGCTGACGGAGTTCCCCCAGCCCGTCAACGTGCTGGAGCAGGCCCAGACCGCCGACGAGAAGTCAGACGGCAGCCTGCTGCCCAAGGAGGAGGCCGCCAGCCTGGCTCTGGAGCGCAAGCGCAACGCGCTGCGCACCCAACTCCACAACGCGGTGGAGGAGGAGCGGTATGAGGACGCCGCCAAGCTCCGCGATGAGCTGAAGTCCCTCAGCGCCTAAGGGCGCGTGATCCCCATTCACACATTGAGAGGAAGTGTTTTTTATGTCTGAGAATAAATTCACCCCCCGCGCAGAGGAGGCTCTGCGTCTGAGTCAAGAGGCCGCAGAGGAGCTGGGCCACGGCTACGTGGGTTCTGAGCACCTGCTGCTGGGTCTGATTCGCGAGGAGGAGGGCATCGCCCACCGGGTGCTGTCCGAGTTCGGCGTCACCGACGAGATGGTGTGCTCCGTGCTGCAGCGCAGCGTGGGCCACGGCGTCTCCGGCGCTGCCCCCAGTCAGGGCCTGACGCCCCGGGCCAAGAGCGTGGTGGAGCTGGCCGTGTCCGAGGCCGCCCGCATGGGCAGCGGCTACATCGGCACGGAGCACCTTCTGATGGGGCTGCTCCGGGAGGGCGGCAATATGGGCCTGCGCATCCTGCGCACCATCGGCGTTGACCCCAACAAGCTGTACAGCGCCGTGCTGAAGAAGCTGAACGATGCCTCCGCCAAGGCCGTGCCCAGCGGCGGCAGCTCTGCCGCCCGCGACGGCGACAAGAAGAGCGGCAAGGCGCTGGCGGAGTTCACCCGCGACCTGACCGAGGCCGCCCGCTCCGGCAAGCTCGACCCCGTCATCGGGCGAGAGAAGGAGATCCAGCGGGTCATCCAGATCCTGTCCCGCCGCACCAAGAACAACCCCGTGCTTATCGGTGAGCCCGGCGTGGGCAAGACCGCCATCGCCGAGGGCCTGGCCGAGCGCATCGCCTCCGGCGACGTGCCGGAGGAGCTGCTGGACAAGCGGGTACTGTCCCTTGACCTCAGCGGCATGGTGGCCGGCACGAAGTACCGGGGCGAGTTTGAGGAGCGCATCAAGAACACCCTGGACGAGGTGAAGAAGGACGGCAACATCATCCTGTTCATCGACGAGCTGCACACCATCGTGGGCGCAGGCTCTGCCGAGGGCGCGGTGGACGCCGCCAACATCATCAAGCCCGCCCTGGGCCGGGGCGAGATCCGCGTCATCGGCGCCACCACCCTGAACGAGTACCGCAAGTACATTGAGAAGGACGCCGCGCTGGAGCGCCGCTTCCAGCCTGTCACCGTGGGTGAGCCCACCCCTGAGGCCACGCTGGAGATCCTGAAGGGCCTGCGCGACAAGTACGAGGCCCACCACAAGCTGACCATCACCGACGAGGCGCTGGAGGCCGCCGTGCAGCTCTCGAAGCGCTATATCGGCGACCGCTTCCTGCCGGACAAGGCCATCGACCTGATGGACGAGGCCGCGTCTCAGGTGCGTATGGACGCTGAAAGCTCCTCCCCCGACCTGAAGGCCCTGGAGGAGAAGATCTCCACCCTGCACCGGGAGAAGGCGGAGGCCATCGCCGGTCAGGACTACGAGAAGGCCGCTCAGCTGCGGGACATCGAAAAGAACTATCAGGAGCAGGTGGACATCGAGCGGGAGAACTGGCGTAAGCAGATGGCTCAGAACCGCGGCAGCGTCACCGCTGATGACGTGGCCAAGGTGGTGGCCGGCTGGACCGGCATTCCCGTCACCCGCCTGACCGAGGACGAGAGTATGCGCCTGCTGAAGTTGGATGAGAAGCTCCACCAGCGCGTGGTGGGGCAGGATGACGCCGTGGCCGCCGTGGCCAAGGCCATCCGCCGCAGCCGTGTGGGTCTGAAGGACCCCAAGCGCCCCATCGGCTCGTTCCTGTTCCTCGGTCCTACCGGCGTGGGCAAGACCGAGCTGTGCAAGACGCTGGCCGAGGCCATGTTCGGCGACGAGAACGCCATGGTGCGTATCGATATGTCCGAGTACATGGAGAAGCACACCGTCTCCCGTCTGATCGGCTCGCCTCCCGGCTATGTGGGCCACGAGGAGGGCGGCCAGCTCACCGAGAAGGTGCGCAGGAAGCCCTATTCCGTGGTGCTGTTCGATGAGATCGAGAAGGCCCACGAGGATGTGTGGAACATCCTGCTGCAGATCCTGGAGGACGGCATCGTCACCGACTCCCAGGGCCGCCGTGTGGACTTCAAGAACACCGTCATCGTCATGACCTCCAACGTGGGTGCGAAGAACATCACCGCCGCCGAGTCCAAGCTGGGCTTTGACGGCAAGGAGAAGGACGAGAAGGAGACGGAGGAGGCCCGCTTCGCCCGCATCCGTGAGGCCGTCATGGCCGACCTGAAGCGGACGTTCCGTCCCGAGTTCCTGAACCGTATCGACGAGATCATCGTGTTCCACCAGCTGACCCAGGACAACATCGTGCAGATCGCACGTCGTATGCTGGATGTCACCGCGGGCCGCATGGCGCAGCAGGGCATCACGCTGGAGGCGGACGACGACGCCGTGGCCGAGCTGGCCAAGGACGGCTTCGATCCCCAGTACGGTGCACGTCCCCTGCGCCGGGCCATTCAGAACCAGGTGGAGGACGCCGTGGCCGAGCAGATGCTGGAGGGCAACCTGAAGTCCGGCGACACCGCCCACGTACGGCTGAAGGACGGCAAGGTCGTCATCGAGAAGTAAACAGGCAAAAAAGGACCGCCTCCCGGCGGTCCTTTTTTTGCGCTCTTTTTACTTGTTACTTGATGTCCACGACCTCGTAGCCCGCGTCGGTCACGGCCTTGGTCAGTGCCTCATCGCTGGCCGGGCCGGTGACCACTGCCGTACCGCCGGCCAGGTCCACCTTGGCCGTTTCGCCCTCCAGCGCCGTCAGCGCCTTCTCCACGTGGGCCACGCAGTGGGCGCACATCATACCCTTGATGGTGATGGTCTTCGTGTTCATACCGTCTGCCTCCTTTATGTTGTCGTTGTCTGTATTATGCACCGTTTCCGCCGGCTTTGCAACCGCCTGGCGGCGTTTCCAGCCCCGCAGCCGCAGGGCGTTGGACACCACGCACACGGAGCTGAGGCTCATGGCCGCCGCCGCGATCATGGGGTTCAGGGTGATGCCGAAGGCCGGGTACAGCACGCCGGCAGCCACCGGGATGCCCACGGTGTTGTAGAAGAACGCCCAAAACAGGTTCTGCCGTATGTTCCGCAGGGTGGCGCGGGACAGCTCCGTGGCGTCCACGATGTCCATAAGACTGCTGCGCATCAGCACGATGTCCGCCGACTCGATGGCCACATCCGTGCCCGCGCCGATGGCCAGGCCCACGTCCGCTGTCACCAGCGCCGGGGCGTCGTTGATGCCGTCGCCCACCATGGCCACCCTGCGCCCCTCCTTTTGCAGGTCGGCCACGCACTGGGCCTTATCCTGGGGCAGCACCTGGGCGATGACCCGGTCCACGCCCACCTGACGGGCGATGGCCTCCGCCGTCCGCCGGTTGTCGCCGGTAAGCAGCACCACCTGGCAGCCACCGCGCCGCAGGGCAGCGATGGCCTCCGTGCTGTCCGGCTTCACCACGTCCGCCACGGCGATAACACCCAGCAGCCGCCCGCCGGCGGCGATATACAGCGGCGTTTTGCCGTCCGCCGCCAGCGCCTCGGCCTGCTGCTCCACAGCGGACACATCCACCGACACGGCGGCCATGTACCCGGCGTTGCCGGCGCACACGGTCACGCCCTCGGCCGTGGCGGTGACACCGCCTCCGGCCACGGCGGTGAAATCCGCCACCTCACGCAGTGTCAGGCCGCGCTGCTCCGCCTCCGCCACGATCGCCCCCGCCAGCGGGTGCTCCGACGGCTTCTCCAGCGACGCGGCCGCCGCCAGCAGCGTGTCCTCGTCCACTCCCGGCGCGCACAGCAGATCCGTCACCCGGGGCTTGCCCTCCGTCACCGTGCCGGTCTTGTCCAGCACCACGGTGTCGATGCGGCCCATCAGCTCCAGGCTGGCGGCGGACTTGACGAGAACGCCCTTTTCCGCCGCCTTGCCCGTGGCCACGGTGATGGCCACCGGCGTGGCCAGACCCAGCGCGCAGGGGCAGGAGATGACCAGCACGGCGATGCCGATGCTCAGGCAGAACCGCACGCCCATGCCTCCCACGATGGCCCACAGCGCCGCCGCCAGCACGGCGATGGCAATGACCACCGGCACGAACACGGCGCTGATCTTGTCCGCCAGGCGGCTGATGGGCGCTTTGCCGCTGGCCGCCTGCTCCATGAGCTGGATGATCTGGGCCAGGGTGGTGTCGCTGCCCACCCGGTCGGCCCGCAGCTCCAGATAGCCGCCGGTGAGGATGGTGGCGGAGGCGGCCTTGTCGCCCTCCGCCTTCTCCACCGGCATGCTCTCGCCGGTAAGGGCCGACTCGTCCACCGTGCCGCCGCCCTTGAGCACCGTACCGTCCACGGGGATACGCCCGCCCTGCCGCACGATCACCGTCTCCCCCACCTGGATGTCCTCTGTGGGGACGGTGATCTCCTGTCCGTTCCGCCGCACCACGGCGGAGGCAGGCGCCAGCGCCAGCAGCGCCGTAATGGCGCCGGTGGTCTTGCCCTTGGAGCGCTCCTCTAAATACTTGCCCACCGTCACCAGCGCCAGGATCATGCCTGCCGACTCAAAGTACAGGTCGGGCATACCCTCCACCTGTCCTGTGGCCAGCAGCACCATCTCGATGAGGCTGTAAACCAGCCCCGCCGCCGCGCCCAGCGCCACCAGCGAGTCCATGTTGGGACTGCCCTGAAGCAGCCGGGAAAAGCCCACGGTGAAGTAGCTGCGGTTCAGGATCAGGATGGGCATGGTCAGCGCCAGCAGCACGAAGGCCGCCAGCAGCGGCTGGTGGTGCATAAAGGCCGGCACAGGCAGACCCATCATGTGGCCCATACTCAGATAGAACAGGGGCACAAGGCAGACTACCGACCATAGCAGCCGCCGGCCCATAGCCTTAGCCGCCGCGTCCTGCTCCTTGCGGATGTCCCGCCGTGCCTCGCTCTCCGGCGCCGCGCCGTAGCCCGCCGCCGTCACGGCGGCCACGATGGCGCTGCTGTCCACCTCCGGACCGTGGTCGCACACCAGCGTGCCCAGCATCAGGTTCACCGCCGCGTTCTCCACGCCCGGCACGCTGTTGGCCGCCTTTTCCACATGGGCGGCGCAGGCGGCGCAGGTCATGCCCGTCACAACAAATTTTTCCGTCATGGTATCACTTCCTATGGGGAAAGTAGGTTTATGCCATCAGTGTACCACTCGTTTCCGCAAAAAGCAAGAGACCGTTAAGGAACTTTTACCGCTTCCGCTTGTCTGACGGCCGGCACAGCACCGCCGCCAGCAGGGAAAACACCGCCGCCGCGGCGATGCCCCCGGCGGTGGCCGTCAGCCCGCCGGTGAGGATGCCCAGCGCCCCCTTTTCCGCCACCGCCCTGGCCACACCCCTGGCCAGCGAATAGCCGAAGCCCGTCAGCGGCACGGTCGCCCCCGCGCCGCCCCAGTCGGCGATATACTGATACACGCCCACCGCCTGCAAAAGCACCCCCGTCACCACATAGCCGGTGAGGATGCGGCCCGGCGTCAGGGCCGTCTTATCCAGAATGATCTGTCCCACGGCGCACAGCAGTCCGCCGCAGAGAAATGCGTTCAGATATTCCATCATGCGTTCTCCTTATCCGATGTCAGCACCAGCGCGTGGCAGATGCCGGGGATGCTCTCCCCCTGGAACGAGCTGGTGGGGCTGAGCAGCGCCCCGGTGGGCGCGAAAAGGATGCGCTTCCACCGCTTCTGCCGCAGACCGCCCAGCAGAAAGCCGTTCAGCACCGCCGCCGAGCAGCCGCAGCCGCTGCCCCCGGCGTGCATATCCTGGGCCTCCCGGTCATAGAGCAGCAGCCCGCAGTCCGTATAACGGGCCAGCTCCACCCCCTCCCGGCGGAACAGCTCCACCACGAGATCATGGCCCACCGCTCCCAGATCGCCGGTGACGATCAGGTCATAGTCCCCCGGCCCGGTGTTCGTCTCCCGGAACAGGGCCTGCAGCGTGTCGCAGGCGGCGGGCGCCATGGCCGCGCCCATGTTGGTCATGTCCGTCACACCCAGATCGACGATGCGCCCCCGAGTGATGTGGGTCACATACGGTCCTTCCGATGCCCGGCTCACGATGCAGCACCCCGCCGCCGTGGCCGTCCACTGGGCGGTAGGGGCGCGCTGGCTGCCGTAGGGAAGCGGCGTGCGGTACTGCCGCTCGGCGGTGCAGAAATGAGAGGACGCCTGGGCCGCCGCCATGGATGCAGAGCCCCCGGCCACCGCCATGGCCGCCAAAGACAAGCTCTCCCCCATGGTGGAGCACGCGCCGTACACGCCGTAGAACGGGATGCCGTAGTCCCGCAGGCCGAAGGTCGCCCCGATATTTTGGTTCAGCAGGTCGCCGGCAAACACGCAGTCCACGTCCTCCGCCTTCAGCCCGCCCTTCTGCAGCGCCAGCTCCAGCGCCTCCCCCTGCATCCGGGCCTCCGCCTGCTCCCAGGTGGCCTGCCCGAAAAAGGAATCCTCGTTCACCAGATCGAAGCTGCCGCTCAGCGGGCCGCTGCCCTCCATCCTGCCCACCACGCTGGCCCAGCTCACCACTCCCACCGGGTCGCAAAAAAGCGTCGTCTGCCGCCCCAGTCGTTTTACCTGCATATCCGCGCACCTCGTCCCATGATTTTCTTGTATCATGCCCCGCGCTGCGGCCCGCTATGCAAAAAAAAAGACACGCCTGTAAAGGGCGGGCATCATAAGACAGTCAACAGGAACAGCCGTATGATCTGCTATCCCTGTTCCAGTATCATTTGATTTCGTGTGAGCGTCCCTTGCCTCTCCCTTTGGGAGAGGTGGCCGAGCGCAGTGAGGACGGAGAGGGCAAACAAAAAGACTGCAAGGCCCTCTCAGTCACCTGCGGTGACAGCTCTCCCAAAGGGAGAGCCAAGGGGCTATAGCATATTGGCATAAAAAATGGAGCGTATCTGTACCGATACGCTCCATTTACTGTTTTACGTCTGCCCATCAAATGCAGGCGTGCCTTTTCATTTATGCTTTGGCTTACTCGTCCAGATTTTCGATCAGCTCGGCCAGAGCATCCACGGCCTCCTTCTCGTCGCTGCCGTCGGCGATCAGCGTCACGGCCGTGCCCTTCATGATGCCCAGGCTCAGAACGCCCAGCAGGCTCTTGGCGTTGACGCGGCGTTCCTCCTTCTCGACCCAGATACCGCTCTTGTACTCATTGGCCTTCTGAATAAAATAAGTGGCAGGCCGGGCGTGCAGGCCGACCTCATTCTTGACTGTGATCTCCCTTGTATACATGGAACAGCACTCCTTACGCTCATTTTTTACAGGACGCCGCAAAGGACGTCTGTGAAGACGCTAACTCTCACCGTATTCTATTATACCTATTTGCAGCAGGATTTCAATGGGCATTGATACGAAATTTCTGCTCTTCGTCACATTTTTCCCGCTGCATTTTGTGAAATGTGCCTTATTTCAGCTCCACCACCGTGACGCCGGCCTCGCCCTCACCGTAGCGGCCCAGCCGGAAGCTCTTCACCTGCTTGCTGCGCTTGAGGAGCTGATGCACGGCGGCGCGGAGCGCGCCCGTGCCCTTGCCGTGGATGATGGTCACCGACCCCAGCTTGGAGCGCTGCGCGGCGTCCAGATAGTTCTCCACCACGCTCTCCGCCTCCAGCGTCTCCAGCCCCCGGATGTCCAGCTCGGCAGAGGCGCGGGCGCCGGTGTTGATCTGCACCGTGCCGCCGCCATTGGCGGCGCGGGACCTGGCGGCCTGTTTTTTCTTCTCCTCGATCTCCTCCGCCGTCTCCAAAAGGCGCACCTGCCCGGCCTTGACGGTCATCTTCATCTTCCCCGCCTGCAAAAGCAGTGTGCCGTCGCCGTTGACGGCCAGCACCGCCGCCCCGGTGCGCACACCGGCCAGCTCCACCGTGTCGCCCACGGCGATAGGCCGGCTGGGCGCAGCAACAGGCTCTGCCGCCTCGTCGTGCTGGTGCAGGGCGTCCTCCGCCTCATTGAGACGGCGGCGTATATCGCTCCTACGGTCGTTGACGGTCTGATAATCCGCCCGCCGCTGCTGCTTGCGCAGCTCATCCAGCTCGGCGAACACCGCGTCCGCCTGGCGCTGGGCCTGCTGCACGATGCGCCGGGCCTCTGTCTCGCCCTTGGACCGGGCGTTCTCCTTGGCCTTCTCCATCTGCTCCCGGAACGTGCGGGCCTTGCGGGCGTCCTCCTCCCGCTGCTGCCACAGACGATCTGCCTCGGTCTGGGCCTTCTCCAGCCGCTGGCGCTTCTCCTCCAGCTGGGTCAGCACGTCCTCAAAGCGGACGGACTCGCTGTCCATCTGCGCCTTGGCGTTTTCGATGACGTGCTCCTCCAGTCCCAGCCGCCGGGAGATGGCAAAGGCGTTGGACTTGCCCGGTATGCCGATGAGCAGCCGGTAGGTGGGCCGCAGCGTCTGCACGTCGAACTCACAGCTGGCGTTCTCCACCCCCGCCGTGGTCATGGCGAAGGTTTTCAGCTCCGCGTAGTGGGTGGTGGCGGCGGTGAGCGCCCCCTTGCTCCGCACGTCCTGGATGATGGCGATGGCCAGCGCCGCGCCCTCCACCGGGTCAGTGCCCGCGCCCAGCTCGTCAAAGAGGATCAGGCTCTTGTCGTCCGCCTGCTTCAGAATCTCCACCGTATTGGCCATGTGGGCCGAGAAGGTGGACAGGCTCTGCTCGATGCTCTGCTCGTCGCCCACATCCGCCAGAATGCGGTCGAACACCCGCACGGCGCTCTGATCCCCCGCCGGGATGTGCAGCCCGCACTGTGCCATCAGACACAAAAGCCCGATGGTCTTCAGCGTCACCGTCTTGCCGCCGGTGTTGGGCCCGGTGATGACCAGCGTGTCGAAGGTCGTCCCCAGCGACACGGTGACGGGCACGGCCTTGGCCGGGTCCAGCAGCGGATGCCGCGCCCGACGCAGGTCGATGCCGCCCTTTTTCCGCACCTGCGGCCGCCCCGCGTCCATGGCGTAGCTCAGCTGCGCCCGGGCGAAGATGGCATCCAGCTGCACCAGCAGGTCGTAGTCGTACAGGATGTTCTCCCGCTGGGCGGCGCACTCGCCGGACAGGATGCGGAGGATGCGGTCGATCTCCTTCTCCTCCCGGGCCTGCAATTCCTTCAATTCGTTGTTGGCCTGCACCACGCCCATAGGCTCGACGAACAGCGTCGCGCCGGAGGAGGAGATGTCATGCACCAGCCCCGGCAGACTGCCCTTGCACTCCGCCTTCACCGGCACGACAAACCGCCCGTCCCGCTGGGTGATCAGGGCCTCCTGCAGCACCTTGGCGTAGGACGGCGAGGAGATGATGCGCTGCAATATCTGCCGCCCCTTGGTGGCGGCCACCCGCATGCTCCGCCGGATGTCCGCCAGCTCCGGGCTGGCGGTGTCGGCGATGGTCTCCTCGTCCAAAATGGCGGACCGTATCCGGTCCTCTAAATACCGGTTCACGTGGAGGGCGGAGAACAGCCGGTCGATGGCCGTGGCCTCGCCCTGCCGGTCGGCGTCGTAGTCGCTGACCCGCCGTGCGGCGGTCAGCACCCCGGCCACGTCCAGCAGCTCCCGGGTGTTCAGCACACCGCCCTGGTCGGCCCGCGTCAGCGCCGGGGCGACGTCCTTCACGCCGGTGAAGGACGGGCTGCCGTGGAGACCCAGCCGCTCCTTGGCCGCGTCCGTCTCGTCCAGCAGGTGTGACACCGTGTCCGCGTCGGTGGCGGGCCACAGGTGCAGACACCGCTCCTTGGCGGCATCGCTGGTGGCCTTGGAGGCCAACCGCTCCAGCACCGCCGGCAGCTCCAGCGTCCGTATGGATTTTTCAAATAAATCGCTCATAATGGTCGATCCTTTTATCGGTTTTTCTCAGTAAATTAAAGATTTATAATAGTCCAGAGTTTTGAAATTTCGCTCCAACTGCGCGGCGATAAACGCCTCCCCGGCGTGATCCAGCGCCCGCAGCGCACCCGGCTCCAGGGTGAAGCTATACAGCTTCTTCCCATCGGCATTCAGAATGTGCCGCAGCGCCGCCAGCCCCGCCGCCGTCAGGGGCAGGCTCAGCCCGCCGCCGCTCTTACAGCCGCCGCAGCGCACCACGCCGTGTACCACGTCCAGCATGGGCGCGGCCGGCTCCTCCGCGCCGCATACGGCGCAGTTATCCGTGAAGGGCTGAAACCCCGCCAGCGCCATGAGCCGCCACTGAAACGCGGTCTTCACCAGCGCCGGGTCTTTGTCCAGATAGCACAGGGCGTACAGCCCGTTCAGCAGCAGCGATGCCAGCTCCGGGGCAGGTGCTTCC
The DNA here is from genome assembly GCA_900554275.1 of uncultured Eubacteriales bacterium. Lineage (GTDB taxonomy): Bacteria > Bacillota > Clostridia > Oscillospirales > Oscillospiraceae > Vescimonas. Next base: position 44,099 of record USGS01000004.1, on the reverse strand, counting down.
TCCGGGCAGACGGCCTCCGTCAGCTCGGCGAACCAGGACGCCAGCGAAAGCCGCACGATGTCCCGCCGCACGCCGGGAAACAGCTCCAGCGTGCTGGCCTCGTCCAGCATATACCACCCGCCCCGCTTATATACCGTCAGCTCATCGTAGGCCAGCAGCTGGCACGCGGCGGCCAGACGGCTGTTTTTCCGCCGCGCTCCCCGGGCGATGACCGGGATCTTCCCCAGCTGGGGCGACAGCACGGTGAGGATCTTGTCCGCCTCCTTGGTGTCGGTGGTACGCAGCACCGCGCCGGTGATGACGGTCTTGCCGCTGTCCATCGCCGTCAGTCCTCGTTGTAGCCCTGGCTGCGGATGAAGTTGGGGTTGTCCCGCCAGTTCTCCTTCACCTTCACCCACGTCTCCATGTAGACCTTCGTCCCCATGAATTTCTCAATGTCCCGCCGGGCGGCAGAGCTGATGCGCTTGAGCATCTCCCCGCCCTTGCCGATGATGATGCCCTTGTGGCTGGCCTTTTCGCAGTAGATGGTCACGTCCAGGTCGATGACGCCGGTGTCCTCCCGCTCGGAGAACTTGGTCACCTCCACCGCCGTGCCGTGGGGGATCTCCTTGTCCAAGCACCGCAGCAGCTTCTCCCGCACGATCTCCGCGCACACCTGGCTGTCCGCCTGATCGGTGGTCATGCCGTCCGGGAACAGCTGCGGCCCGGGCTGGGCGTATTTCGCCAGCTGGGCCAGCAGGTCGTCCAGCCCGTCCCCCGTCCGGGCGGAGATAGGGATGATGGCGTCAAACCCGCTGTATACCTCATTATATGCCGCGATGACCTCCAGCAGCGACTCCTTCTTCTCCACCGTGTCGATCTTGTTGATGCACAGGATGCAGGGCAGCTGCTCCTCCTGAATGCGCTGGAGCAATATCCTCTCCGGCTCGCCCACGTGGGGGATGGGCTCTACCAGCAGCAGCGCGCACTCCACGGCGGACAGGCTCTCCCGCACCACCTTGACCATGTAATCCCCCAGCCGGGAGCGGGGCTTGTGCAGGCCCGGCGTATCCAGCAGGACATACTGGGTATCGCCCCGGTTCACCACGCCGTAAATACGGTTGCGGGTGGTCTGGGGCTTGTCCGACACGATGGCGATCTTCTCGCCCACCAGGGCGTTGGTCAGGCTGGACTTGCCCACGTTGGGCCGTCCGCACACGGTGATCATAGCGGTTTTCGTAATGTTCATCAGGTGATCCTCAACTTTCTTTCATTTGAGCTTTTCTTGCTTGTTGTTTTTACCTCTCCAGCCCCAGCACAGCCATGATGGCCTCCTCTCTTGTCCGCATCTGCGCCTTCATCGCGCCCTCGTCCATGTGGTCATACCCCAGCAGGTGCAGCACCGAGTGTACCGCCAGATATGCCAGCTCCCGGCGATTGCTGTGGCCGTACTCCCTGGCCTGGGCCTTCACCCGCTCCATGGACAGCACCATGTCCCCCAGGGGCACGTACCCCGTGCCGGGGTCTGCGTCCTCCGGGCCGGGCAGCTCACCGGGCGTCAGCTCAAACTCCGGGAAGCTCAGCACGTCCGTGGCCCGGTCCACCTGCCGCATCTCCCGGTTGATGGCGTGGATGCCGTCGTCGCCGGTCACCAGCACGTCCACCTCGCAGGGGAAATCCACTCCCTGTTCGGTCAGCGCCGTGCGGATGATCCTGCGGATAAAGCTCCGCGTACCCTCACTGACGCCGGGCACGTCCGCCGTCACGGGGATATAGTGTCGCTTCATTTCTTTTTCTCCTCAAATTTGGCATACGCCTCGATGATGCGCTGCACCATCACATGGCGCACCACGTCCTCCTTGGTGAGCTTGCATATAGCCACGCCCTCCACGTCCCGCAGCACCTTCATAGCCTCCTTCAATCCGCTGGTTTTGTCGGCGGGCAGGTCGATCTGGGTCACGTCGCCGGTGATGACCACCTTCGACCCGAACCCCATGCGGGTGAGGAACATCTTCATCTGCTCCCGGCTGGTGTTCTGCGCCTCGTCCAGAATGATGAAGCTGTCGTCCAGCGTCCGCCCGCGCATATAGGCCAGGGGCGCGACCTCGATGTTGCCCCGCTCCAGGTACTTCTGATACGTCTCCGCCCCCAGCATATCGAACAGCGCGTCATACAGCGGCCGCAGGTAGGGGTCTACCTTGCTCTGCAAATCTCCCGGCAGGAAGCCCAGCCGTTCCCCCGCCTCCACGGCGGGCCGGGTCAGCACGATGCGGTTCACCTGCTTGTCCCGGAAGGCCGCCACCGCGGCGGCCACGGCCAGATACGTCTTACCCGTGCCGGCAGGGCCCACGCCGATGGTGACGGTCTGCTTCAGAATGGCGTTGACGTACTCCTTCTGTCCGATGGTCTTGGGCTTCACAGGCCGCCCCTTGCTGGTGATGCAGATCACATCCTGGGTCAGCTCGCTGATGCGCTCGGCCTGGCCGGAGCGCACCAGCCCGATGACGTAGCGCACGTGCTGATCCGTGATGGTCTCCCCCTTGTTGGAAAGGGTCAGCAGCGCCTGCACGGCCTTCACCGCCAGCATCACGTTCTCCGGCTCGCCGGACACCACGATCTCGCCGCCCCGGTTCACCGCCTGCACCTGAAATTCCGCCTCCAGCAGGCGGATGTTCTCATCGAAGGAGCCGAACAGGTTCACGGCCTCCTCCATGCGTTCAATTCCGATACGTTGTTCCATACAGGGACATTCCTCCCGTTTCTGATCTATTCTGTGATAAGCGGCACTTCCATGCCGATCTGCTCCTCGCACTCTGCCCGCAGCGTCACATACAGCCAGCCGTTCCGTTCCTCCCGGCTGAACGCCGTATGCAGCACCGCGCCGTCCTCCCCGATGGTCTGGTGCAGCTGGTACAGCAGCTGTGCCTCGCCCTCCCGCCGGGCCGCCTCCGCCGCGTTCCGGGCGGGCACGGTGTCGTAGGCGACGGTGCGCTCCGTCACCAGCGAGAGGGGCAGCCGCAGGCCGAAGGGCAGCACCGCGGGCCGGTACTCCGCTATTTTAGCACAATCCGCACCCAGTACGCTACCCCCTGCGTAGAATTTTATGCGCCGCCGCCGCGCCGTCCAGCGCCGTCACCTCCGTCACCAGCCCGTCCCGAACCGCCACGATGTTCTGCACGTCGCTGTCCCGGTACAGATGTGGCGGCCGGGTGCGCTCCACCACCTGCACATGGGCGGTGCAGCCCCGCACGTTCACCGCCAGATACACCACATCCGGCAGCAGCGGCAGCACCCGGTTGCGCAGGTCGTCCTGATCCAGCCCCACGCCCCGCGTCCCCACCGCCACGCCGCAGCGCTCCAGCGCCTGCAATATCTCCGGCGTGGCCACCGTGTCATTGCCGCTGACCTCAAAGCCCCATATCCGTCCGGCGCTCACCGCCAGCACCAGCGGCAGCAGCGCCGCCGCGCCCAGCAGTACATACCGCCGCCGCACCCGCCGCCACAGCTCCGGCGCACCGGAGCGCTCCACCACGGATACCTCCGCGTTCAGCTCCGCCATGATCTCCCGCAGCCGCCGCTCCCCACTCCGGGTGGTGGTGAACCGCAGCCGCTCCGCCGTCAGCCATCTTACGTTCCAGAACGGCACGCCTCCGGCGGCGCACAGGTTCACCACCCGCTCCGGCGTAGCGCAGACCACCTCTACCACCGTCTGCCCCCGCAGGTAATTCACAAGCCCTCGATACATACCTCACTCCACCAATTCGATACGCTCTATCACCCCGGTGATCCGCAGCTCCTGCCCCGTCATCACCAGCAGCCGCAGCTCCCGGCCGTAAAACCGCACCACCACCGTCCCGCCGTTCACGTCGATGTTCTCCGTGGTGTAGGCCAGCACGCCGCAGTGCCGGTCCATATACACCTCCCGGTTGCCCAGCAGCTCGATGCGGGCCACGCCCTTGGCCAGGTTCACCGGCAGCTCCAGCCGTTCCAGCGCGTCCTGTCCCACCTGAGACAGCTTTTTCGTCAGTCTGGGAATGGCCGCCACCCCCTTTCCATACAGGCTTATGCACCCCCGGCCTGTCCCTATGCCGGGAATAGCCCGCAGCCTCCGCGCATAGGTTTTCCCCGGTGATGGTATGAGAAAACTGGTCGTGATCCTGACATCCCTGCTGGCCGCGGCGCTGCTGTGGGACGCCGCCGGCGCGGCGGAGGCGGTGCGCCGTGGGACAGAGCTGTGCCTTGCGTCGGTGATCCCGGCGCTGTTCCCCTTTTTCGCCGTTTCGTCCCTGCTGGTGTCCCTGGGCGCGGGCCGCGCCGCCCGCATACTGGAGCGCCCCTTCCGCGCCCTGTTCCGCTGCGGCGGGGCGGGCGCGGCGGCCTTCCTGCTGGGTATGCTCGGCGGCTACCCCGTGGGCGCGGCCACTGTGGCCTCCCTGGTGCGGCAGGGCGACGTCTCCCCCGCCGAGGGCCGCCGCCTGCTGGCCTTCTGCAGCAACGCCGGCCCGTCCTTTATCATCGGCGTGGCGGGGCTTACTGTGTTCGGCAGCGCCCGCACAGGCGCGTACCTCTATCTCATCCACATCACCGCCGCCATGGCCGCGGGCTTCCTTCTCCGCGGCCGCTGCGCCGTCACAGGCGGCACATACCATCCCCCCGCCCGTCCCGGCCTGATCTCCGCCTTTCTCTCCGCCGTGCAGGGCGCGGCATCGGCCATGGGCCGGGTCTGCGCCTTCGTGGTGTTCTTTCTGGTGCTCCTGTCCCTGACGGAGCGCCTCACCGGCCCGCTGCCGCCTGGGGCGGCGGGCTTTTTGGAGCTGACCAACGGCGTCCTGCGGCTCAGTCCCACCCGCACCGGCTTCATCACCGCCGCCGCCCTGCTGGGCTGGGGCGGCCTGTCGGTCCACTGTCAGACAGCGTCGGTGCTGGACGGCACGAACGTCCCCCTGGACCGCTACTTCCTGGGCAAAGCATTGCAATCCCTCTTGTCGGCGCTGCTGGCGGCGGCGGTCTGGCACGTCATACCGCCTGCGGCATAGAATGGGCCTGGGGAGTTCTTTTCCCCAGTATTCCCGACAGGAGGTCACTGAGGATATGAGCATACATCTCCGTCATGCCGCCGCCTGCTATCAGGCCCCCGACGGGGAGGTGGAGGCGGTACGGGACGTGTCCTTCGACCTGGAGGACGGAGAATTCGTCAGCCTGGTGGGCCCGTCCGGCTGCGGCAAGTCCACGCTGCTGCGTGCCATCGCCGGGCTGGAAGCTCTCAGCGGCGGCGCCATCGACTTCGACGGCGCGGCCAACGTGGGCTTTATGCCCCAGCGCGACCAGCTCTTTGAATGGCGGAGCATCTGGGACAACGTAACGCTGGGCCTTCGGGTACAGAGGGAGCGGGACGGCGCGGCCTACGACCACGTCCGCACCCTGCTGGAGCGCTACGGCCTGGCGTCCTTTGCCAGAAAGAAGCCCGCCCAGCTGTCCGGCGGGATGCGCCAGCGCTGCGCCCTCATCCGCACCCTGGCCACCGACCCGTCCACGCTGCTGCTGGATGAGCCGTTCTCCGCCCTGGACTATCAGACGCGCCTGGCGGTGTCGGCGGACATCTGGCACATCATCCGCCAGGAGGGCAAGACCGCCCTGCTGGTGACCCACGACATCGCTGAGGCGGTCAGTATGTCCGACCGGGTGGTGGTGCTGTCCCGCCGCCCCGCGGTGGTCAAGGCGGTGTTCGACATGGGCGCGCTGAAGCCCCTGCCGCCGATGGAACGGCGGGATACGCCCCAGTTCCACACCTTTTTCAACGCTATATGGAAGGAGCTGGACATCCATGGCGGATAAGACCCTTTCACCCCAGCGCGCGCTGTATCTCAACGGCCTGCGCCGTCAGAAGCGCCGGGTGCGGACGTGGCAGGCCGCCCTGCTCCTCGGGCTGTTTGTCCTGTGGGAGCTGAGCTGCCGCTGGGGCTGGAGCGACGGCTTCCTCGTCAGCTGTCCCAGCCGCATCTGGCAGACGCTGACATCCATGACCGCCGCCGGCCAGCTCTGGCGTCACATCGCCGTCTCCTGCTGGGAGACGGTGGTCGGCTTCACCGCCGGCACGCTGCTGGGCACGGCGGCGGCCATCGGTATGTGGTGGTCGGACACGGCGGCCCGCATCGCCGACCCATACCTGGTGGTGCTGAACGCGCTGCCCAAAACGGCCCTCGGGCCGATCTTCATCGTTTGGATGGGCGCGGGCACGGGGGCCATCGTCACCATGACGCTGGCCATCTCCGTCATCGTCACCATCCTCAATATGTATACGGGTTTTCAAAGCACTGACCCGGAAAAGCTGCGCCTGCTGCAGACCATGGGCGCGTCCAAGGGCCAGGTGCTGTGGCTTCTGGTGTTCCCCGCCAACTGTCCCACGCTGTTCTCCACCCTGAAGGTGAACGTGGGCCTCAGCTGGGTGGGCGTCATCATGGGCGAGTTTCTTGTTTCCAAGGCCGGGCTCGGCTACCTCATCGTCTACGGCTCTCAGGTGTTCAACATGGACCTGGTCATGACCAGCGTCCTGGTGCTGGCGCTGGCGGCGGTGGCGATGTACCTGCTGGTGCTGCGGGCGGAAAAATTCTTAAATCAACTATGGGGGGTTCATGCATGAAAAAAGGAATGTGTTGTCTCTGCTGCGCACTGCTGATGCTGGTTCTGCTGCTCACCGGCTGCGGCGGGAGGGAGGCGGATGCCGAAAGGGTGACGGTACGGCTGAACGAGGTGACCCACTCGGTGTTCTATGCGCCGCAGTATGTGGCCATGGAGCTGGGCTTCTTTGCCGACGAGGGGCTGGACATCGAGCTGACCAACGGCGGCGGCGCGGATAAGGTGATGACGGCGGTGGTGTCCGGCGGCGCGGACATCGGCCTGGCTGGACCGGAGAGCTGCATCTATATCCACAGCCAGGGCAAGGACGATCTGCCGGTGATCTTCGCCCAGCTCACCAAGCGGGACGGCTCGTTCCTGGTAGGCCGCACCGACGACGACTTCACCTGGGACGATCTGCGGGGCAAGACCATTCTGGGCGGCCGCAAGGGCGGCGTACCGGAGATGACGCTGGAATACGTCATGAAGCAGAACGGCATCGTGCCCCAGGTGGACGCAGTGGTGGACACCTCCGTCCAGTTCGCCATGATGGCCGGCGCGTTCACCGGCGGTCAGGGGGATTACGTCACGCTGTTCGAGCCCACCGCCACCGAGGTGGAGAAGGCGGGCCACGGCTATATCCTCTGCTCCATCGGTGAGCAGTCCGGCGAGATCCCCTACACCGCCTACTTCGCCAGCCAAAGCTATATGGCCGCCCACCCGGAGGTCATTCAGGGCTTTGCCAACGCCATCGCCCGGGCGCAATCGTGGATCAATGCGCACACAGACCGGGAGGTGGCGGAGGCCATGGCCGCCCAGTTCCCGGACACGTCTCTGGACACGCTGGAGGCCGTCACGGCCCGCCACCGTCAGATCGACGCCTGGAACAGCACGCCGGTGATGGAGAAGGCGGCGCTGGAACGGCTGGAGACGGTGATGACCGAGGCCGGCGAGCTGACCCGTGGGCAGTGGGTGGACTTCGACGCGCTGGTGGATAACACCTACGCCGCCCAGGCCGCCGAGAACGTAAAATAGCGCCGCGCCAAAAACGGCAGGAGACGAGAAAGAACCGCCTTCCGGCGGTTCTTTCTCGTCTCTCGATTCTCAATTCAGCGCCCCGATGACCTCCGCGTACTTGTCGATGTCCGACGCGCCGTTCCACGTCATGAAGCCGCCGGTGTTGCCGGTGTCCCGCAGTGCCCGCACCTCGTCGGCCAGCTCTGCTGCGCCGTAGTGGTTGTACGGCTCGCGGATGGCGTTGTAGCACTGTATCCACGTCCGCACCGCCGCCGGAGATGCTGTCTCGCTCTGCCGCGCCGCGGCGCTCTCGCCGAACATATGCACCGTGTCATAGGGATGCTCCCAGGGCTTATAGTCCCCCCGTGCGCTGTAGTGATCCGGATAGGGCATTCCGGAAATGGCGTCCACCACCGCGCTGATGGCGGGCCAGTACTGGCCGCAGGCCGTCACATAGGCGTTGGCGCACTCGCCGAACACATCGCCGGGCACATAGTACCCCGCCTCATGCAGCCGCTCCGCGGCATACATCAGAAACCTCTGCACCGCCTGAGCCTTGCTCTCACCGTAGGTGTTCTTGTAGTCGATGGTCCCCGCCTGCTCGTACTTGTACGCGCCGTCAGGGAAGCGGATGTAGTCGAACTGGATCTCGTTGAACCCCAGCGCCGCGGCCTCCAGCGCCAGCTCCGTCTTGTACTGCCACACCGTGCGGTTGTAGGCGCTGGGCCAGTACATACTGCTGATCTTCAGCGGCGTGCCGCTGAGATCGGAGATTACATACTCCGGGTGGTCGGCAGCCAAGTGGGCGTCATTGAACACCGTGATGCGTCCGATAGTATAGAACCCGGCGTCCCGCAGCTTCTGCACGTTGGCCCGGAAATTCTCCATGGTGTCCTGTGCCGCCGCGTAGGCCGACGGGCTGTACTGCTGCATCACCGGCGAGGCGTAGGACACCGCCGTGCCGTCCACAATGTCCACCACGAAGGCGTTGATGCCCGTGCCCTGGGCCAGCCGGATATAGCTGTCCGCATACTGGATGGCGCTGCCGTTGAGATACAGCGCCCGCACCTCGTCGGGCATCACATTGTCCGTGAACGACCGCTTCTCCGTGGGATAATAGTCCAGCCCCGCCGCGTCGCCGCCGCCCCAGGCGTCGCCCCGGGCGGCATGGAGCTGATACAGCGCCTCGTCATACTGCGCCAGCGCTTCCTCCTCCGTCATACGCACGTTCTCTCCGTCGATGTACCCCTCGCCCCGTTCGCAGGACACCTGCCACCGCAGCACTTCACCGCTGCTGATGCCGTCAAACCCGATGACAGTCAGGGCCATGCCTTTTTCCACGGCGCAGCCGGGCACAGTCCCCGTCTCGTCCGTCAGGCTCATGCCCCGCAGGGCGTACACCGTCTCCGTCAGCACCGAGTCCTCCGGCGTCGCCGCAAGGTTGGCCCTCTCCATATACAGGTAGCTGACCTTTCCGTCCAGCAGGCCGTTCTCCACGCGCACCAGCTCCGCGCCGCTGTCCACGTCCTCCTTCACGCACTGCACCGCCGCCCCCCGCAGGATACTGCCCAGCGGCGTCCGCTCCGCGTCCTCATAGGACGGCGCGTCCTCCGTCTCCGATGCCGCATACATCTCCACCGTCTCCAGCACGGCGGGGCACAGCTGCCGGTACACCACCCAGGCCAGGGCCGCCAGCGCCGCCGCGCACAGGATGAGTACCACCGCGGCCACGCCCGACCCTCTCTTCTGCTTTTCTTTCGTTGACATAAATACATCGCTCCTTGGTTTTTTTGCAGGTCGCGTACCATTATACGACAAAACCTCCCGGATTTCCACCCAAATATTGTGGCAGCGGTGACAGGATTTTCGTATTTTTTGTGTTTTTCCCGTTTTTTGGGTAGACAAGCCGGGACACGGATGGTATACTACCAGTGAATATTGTTATGTAAATCGGCGGAGTGGCCCTTCGGCCGTCCTGACATACGAAAAAACACAGAATAAGGCAGGGTGTGGACATATGAAACGGATCAAACGTGGAACGGCGCTGGTGCTGGCTGGCCTGCTGATGGCAAGCCTTCTGACCACAGCGCTGATTGCCGCCAACAAAAACTGGATCACCACGGAGCTGGGCGCGCTGAGCCAGTACTACGAGACGGGCAACAGCGCTGATCCCGGCTACATCTCCACCGTCAAGGGTGACAGCGGCGGCACGTCCTACGGCATCTATATGTTCGTGGAAAAGACCGTGTCCAACTTCATGGACTGGCTGCGGGCCCAGCCCGACGGCACGACCTACCGCGCCATGGGCGACATCCTGTACAACGCCTACGCCTACAACACCAAGGGCGAGTACTACCCCGGCTTCGGCAGCAACTTCCGCAGCAAGTGGCAGGAGGTGGCCCAGAACAACCGCACCGAGTTCGCCCAGGCCCAGACCTCCTTCTGGCAGGATAACTGCTACACCGTTTTGGTGAACAACATCGAGACCCTGTTCCCCGGCTTCCGCATCGACGACTACTCCATCGCCCTGAAAAACGTGTTCTGGAGCCGCAGCGTCCACCACGGCGTGGGCGTCATCTCCGGTGCGAACAGCAGCGACGGCATGAGCGGCGCCACCGGCGTCATCTACCGCGCCTTCACCAACCGTCTGGGCGGCTTCAAGCTGCAGAGCGAGAACGACCTGATCCAGGCCATCTACGCCGAGTGCAGCAAGCTGGAGACCCAATACAAGGATATGCAGAACCTGACGGCCTCCAAATACGGCATCAAGGACCGCTCCATGGCCTACTTCAACGCCAACTCCGGCGGCGTCCAGACCGCCGTCTACAGCCGTCTCCATGTCAACGAGCCCTCCGATGCCCTGGTCATGCGCTACAGCAACACCAGCTCCCCCGTGGCCGAGGGTAAGTATCGCCTGGTGAACAGCGCCGACCAGACCAAGGCCATCTTTGTGGACGGCAAGGGTGCGCAGGCCGTGGAGAGCGGCAAGGGCACGGTCCTGTCCCTGACCTGGTATCAGTCCGGCAAGTACACCCTCACCGCCTCCGACGGCACACGCCTGACCGACACCAAGGGCACGGTGACCCTGGCCGCCCCCGCCGCCAGCCAGAGCCAGTTCTGGACGGTGGAGCAGGGTATGCTGAAAAACTGCGGCAGCGGCAAGTACCTGTTCATCGACCCCGCCACCAGCGGCGCGTACACCGTGTCCCAGGATACTGCCGTCATGACCAAGTGGCAGCTGTCCTACGTCTCCGGCGCTGACGGCTGGACCACCGCGGGCCTGTTCTATCCCGGCTGCGCCGACAGCGACGGCCTGGGCACACCCATCTACCACAACCTGACACAGGGCAACGCCTCCTTCCCCCTGCGGGGCATCATCTCCCACCCCAGCGGCGTCACCAGCGTGGTGGTCACGGTGAGCGGCGGCAGCGGCTTCACCGCCTCCGCCAGCCAGAGCGGCAGCACCTGGTTCGACCTGTGGAAGCTGGACGAGGCCGCCAAATTCAGCAAGCTGACCCAGGGCCAGTACACCCTGACCATCAAGGCCACCAACGGCAAGGGCGAAACGGTGACGCTGGTCTCCTCCCCCCTGACCGTGGGCGCGCCGGATACCAGCGAACCCAGCGGCGGCGGTAATGATACGTACACCGTCAGCTTCGTCAACGGCACCGACGTGACCAAACGCACCTACAAGCTGGGCGAGACCTACGGCGCTCTGCCCGCCGTCAGCGCCGAGGGCTTCAAGGGCTGGTTCCTGTCCGACGGCACGGAGATCACCGCCAACTCCATCGTGGCGGCGGAGAACCACACCGTCGTCGCCCAATACGGCGAGCTGCGCACCGTCTCCTTCGTGTCCGAGGGCGTGACCCTCAGCTCCGGCAAGCTGGCTGAGGGCAGCCTCATCACCGCCCCCTCCACCCCAGTGAAGGCCGCGGACAGCAATTACATCTACAGCTTCGCCGGCTGGATCGACGGCAATAACGCCTACTTCGTCCCCGGCGCGACCTTCATGGGCAAGACCGACATCGTCTACGCCGCCGTGTTTACCAAGACCGCCAACAATAGCGGCGGCAGCGGCGGTGGCGGCGGCGGTGGCGGCGGCAGCTCCGGCGGCGGCGGTGGCGGCACTGCGCCCACGCCCTCCGGCAGCTACCTCACCGGTATCGCGCCCCGCACCTCCGTGGAGACCCTGATCGCCGGCGGCTACACCGTCTACAGCGGCGGCAGCCAGATCACCAGCGGCATCGTGGGCACGGGCATGACCGCCAGCAACGGCGCGGCCACCGTGACCGTTGTGGTCACCGGCGATGTCAACGGCGACGGTAAGATCACCATCACCGACGTAGTCAAGCTGCAATCCAACGTGGCCGGCGGCAGCAGCCTGTCCGGCGCTTACGCCGCAGCCGCCGACATCAACGGCGACGGCAGAGTAACCATCACCGATGTGGTGCAGGCCGCCCAGATCACCGTGGGCCAGCGCACCATCAACTGACGGGAGGTCAAGCATGATCAAAAATTTCCTGCGCAGAGCATCCTCCGCCATGCTGGCATTGCTGCTGGCGCTGCTGCTCGTTCCGCAGACGGCCCAGGCGGCAGGGGCGTCCCTGTCCGGCAGCGACAGCGTCCAGGCGGGCAACACCGTCTCGCTGACGCTGTCCGTCCCCAACAGTGTCTACGGCCTCACCGCCGACCTGAGCTACAGCGGCAATCTGTCCTTTACCAACTACAACTGCTCCGTCAGCGGCTGGAGCATCCTGGTGAACAACAATAAGTTCAGTGTCTACGGCACGTCCAGCTCCAGCGGCGGCATCATCGTGGTCAAGCTGAAGGTCTCCGGCAGCGCCAAGGCGGGCGACGCCCTCAGCGCCTCCTTCAGCAACATCGTGGTGTCCGACGGCAACTCCGACACCGATCTTGGCACGGCGTCCTGGAGCGGTAAGGTGGGCGCTGCGCCCAGCGGCGACTGCGCCCTCAGCTCCCTCAGCTGCGGCAACGCCACCCTGTCCCCCTCCTTCTCCTCCAAGACCACCTTCTACACCTGCACCGTCCCCTTTGCGGTGAGCAAGCTGGATCTGAACTATAAGAAGTCCGACAGCAATGCCAGCGTCTCCGTCAGCGGCAACGACGAGCTGGCGGTGGGCGTCAACACCGTGACCATCACCGTGAAGGCCGCCAACGGCGAGACCCGGACCTACACCATCGAGGTCACCCGGGAGCAGGACCCCAACTACAAGCCCTCCACCAACGGCAAGCTGTCCTCCCTGACCATCGAGGGCGCGTCCCTGTCCCCCCAATTCTCCTCCACCGTGACGGATTACATCGCCTACGTTCCCTATGAGACCACCTCCATCACCTTAGCCGCCGAAACGGCGGATGAAAAGGCCAAGGGCGTCAACGGCGTCGGCGCGGTGAAGCTGTCCGCCACCGAGGCGGAGACCGTCGTCACCGTCTCCGGCGTGGCTGAGGACGGCAAGTCCACGGAGACCTACACCATCCACGTCCTGCGTATGCCCGCCTATACCGGCATCGTCCCCACCGTGGAGGTCATTGATCCCGCCACCATCCCCTCTGTACCGCCGCTGGAGATCCCCGGCGTGCTGGAGCTGCCCCTGCTGGGCGAGGTCAAGATGGTGTATGTGGCCATCGCCGCGGCGGCGCTGCTGGTCATCATCCTGTTCCTGCTGGGCTTCCTCATCGGACGGGGCGGCAGAAGCGGCCGGGATGACTATGACGATGAGGACGGCAATACCCCGCCGGAGGACGCGCAGCCCATTCTGCCCGCCTCCACCGGCAGCATTCCCCGGTTAGTTCCCCGCGAAGCCCCAAAGCCCGCGGAAGAACCCGTGACCGTCGCCGCTCCCGCGCCTGTTCTCCAGCCGGAAGCCCCCCAGCCGCCTGTGCAGGAGACGAAGAAGCCTGCGGCGGATGAGTCTACCCAGGAAGACGAGGACAAGGTCCGCACCATGTCCCTGGAGGACCTGCTGGATGACATCCACAATATGTAAGTAAACAGAGAGGCGGCGCATCGCGCCGCCTCTCACGTTCTGTCTATTTCCACTTTTATATAAAATTATTATACGAAGATCCTATACCCGTTTTCAACTTTTTTCAAAAATTTTCCACCGCGAAATTGTCCGAAATATCGTCCAAATCAGTAGTCCACCTTCATCAGACACAAACCCTCCGGGGGCGCGGTCGGCCCTGCCTGCCTGCGATCCTTGGCCTCTAAAATGGCCTGCACCTGCTCCGGCGGCCAGTAGCCCCGGCCCACCTCCAGCAGCGTGCCCACGATGATGCGCACCATGTTCTGCAAAAAGCCCGTGCCGTGCAGTGTAAAAATGACCCTATCCTTCCGCCGCTCCACCGTGATGCTGTCCACCAGCCGCACGGTGGATTTTTTCATCCGCGGGTTGCCGCAGAAGCTGGCAAAATCATGCTCGCCCACCAGATATTCCGCCGCCTGCCGCATCCGCTCCACATTGGGAGAATAGTCCAGAATTGTTACGTATTTCCGGTCAAACACAGGTTTTACGTCACCATCGAAGCAGGTATAGCGGTATGTTTTCCCCAGCGCGTTGTACCGGGCATGGAACCGCGGCCCGGCCTCCTTCACCTCCCGGACGGCGATGGCGTCGGGCAGATAGCGGTTCAGATAATCCCGGATGACCTCCGGCGTCTCCGTCACATCCAGCACCACATTGGCGGTCATGGCCCGGGCGTGTACGCCGGCATCGGTGCGGCCCGCGCCAATGACGTTCACCGGCTTCCCCTGCAGCTGCCCCAGCACCGCCTCCAGCTTCCCCTGGATGGTGTCCTTCCCCGGCTGGCGCTCCCAGCCGAAAAACCGCGTGCCGTCATAGGCGATCACCAGCTTATAGTTCTGTTCCAAAAGAAATCACGCCCTTTCCGCCCTATTATAGCAGAAAAAGCGCGATTTGTGAAGTATTTGTGCATTTGCGTGGTGCGGTGCTTATGCACGAAGTTTTAGAGCCAATTCATCATTTTGATAAAGCTGTAAAGCAGCTTGCACCCATAAAAAATGATGACCGCACCGCAGACCTTATTGATGATATTGAGCACTTTCTCATTAAATTTGCTCCCCAAAATTGAAACCACGGTGGACACGGTAAAGAACCAAAGTATGGACGCCGAGCCAAAACCGCAGATAAACGGCACGTCGCCGCCGGCGGGCAGCGTGGCCCGGAACGCACCCAGCATCATCGTGCCGTCGATAATGGCCTGGGGGTTCAGCCAGGTGACCACAAAAGCGCTTGTCACAAGTTTCCACACCGGCACATTCACGTCCCGGCCGCCCTCCAGGCTGGCCCTGGACCGCAGCAGGCCGATGCCGATCCAGACAACGATCAGGCTGCCCACGCAGAGGATGACCTTCTGCAGCCAGGGCAGCGCCTGCATCAGCGCCCCCGCCCCCAGGAAACAGGACACACCCAGGGAGATGTCCCAGAAGATGACGATCAGCGCCGTCAGATAGACGCGGCTGCGCTTCTGCGTCAGGGCGCTGTTGATGACAAATAAATTCTGAAGGCCGATGGGGGCAACGTAGGCCAAGCCCATGGTAAGGCCCTGAAGGTACACATTCATATTAAACTATTTACTCCTTTTTTCTTACCTGCTATACTCAGTATAGTAGATTTTGTGGAAAACGCAAGAACGCAGATTTTTATGGGCAAGTAAGGAGGAGCTTACCATGTCACAGAGCCACTATGACTGTCCCTGCATGGAGAAATGTCCGCTGCACCACGCCATGTCCCTCATCGGCGGCAAGTGGAAGGTGCAGATCCTGTGCGCGGTACACAACGCCGAAAGCATCCGGTACAACGCTCTGCGGGGCAAGCTGGACGGCATCTCCAACACGGTGCTGGCCTCGGCGCTGCGGGAGCTGGAGCGGGACGGACTGGTCACGCGGCGAGAATATCTGGAAGTGCCGGTCCGCGTGGAGTACAGTCCCACGGAGGACTGTCGGGAGCTGCTGCCCATTTTGGAGCAGCTCAGCGACTGGGCGGAAAAGCGGATGTAGCGGCAAGAGAAAAGACCGCCCCGCGCTGTGCACGGGGCGGTTAGTCTTATTCGTCTATGTCCACGGTTATGTTGTCCGTGCCGTGCTGCTCGAACTCGCCTAAGTAGACCTCCATGCGCTCCATGATCTCATCGTAGTTCTCCGGGGTGATGGGGGGATCATCCAGGTCGCGGAGAGCCAGCTCCTGGGCCAGGATCTCAAAGAAGGTGGCGTCCTCATAGGCCATGATGGCCTCGTGGATGCCGCCGTCGGCAAAGGCCCGGGAGGGGATCAGCTCCCCCTGGTACAGCTCCGTCAGAGGTGTCATGCCGTGGTCGAGACAGTGGGCGAACACCAGGCTCTCCACCTGGTCGTACTCCTTGATGCGGTCGTCGCCCCGGGTGGAGTTCAGCACCCAGTTGCCGATATATACCAGATCCAGCAGACGCCGGAACTGTTTTTCCGTCATGTGAAGCTCCATAAGACCACCTCCATGTGGGCCAATTACTGTTTAGAGCCATTATAGCACCCCTGTTTTGGAATTGCCACAGAAAAAAGTGGGAAGCCGTGCCAAATTTTTGCTTGTGTCAACGATGAGTTCATAGTAGAATATATGAGTTAAGAACAAATACTGAGCTGGAAGGTGCATCGCATGGATCAGCGACCCATCGGGGTGTTCGACTCCGGGCAGGGCGGATTGACCGCCGTGCGGGAGATACAGAGCATCCTCCCCTCTGAAAACATTATATACTTTGGAGACACGTCCCGTGTCCCCTACGGCGGCCGGTCGCCGGAAATTCTGCTGCGCTATGCCCGGCAGGATGTGCGGTTTCTGCAGAGCTTCGGCATCAAGGCGCTGCTGATCGCCTGCGGCACGGTGTCTACCACGGCGCTGCCCACGCTGGCGGCGGAAAATGATCTCCCCATCCGGGGCGTGGTGACACCCACCTGCGCGGCAGCGGCCAGGGCCACCCGGAACAAGAAAGTAGGGCTCATCGCCACGGCCGCGTCGGTGCGGTCCGGGGCGTATGAGCGGACGTTGCACGCGCTGGACGGAGACATCCGGGTATACGCCAAGGCGTGCCCGCTGTTCGTGCCGCTGGTGGAGAACGGCCGCTTTCACCCCGGCGACACGGTGATCGAGACGGTGGCGCGGGAATACCTGACGCCGCTGAAGGAGACGGGCATCGACACGCTGATGCTGGGCTGCACCCACTATCCCCTGCTGACAGAGATCATCGGGGAGATCATGGGCCCGGGCGTAACGCTGATCAACGCCGGGGCAGAGGCCGCCCGGGCGCTGCGCAGCGAGCTGGCAGCCAAGGATCTACTGGCGCAGCGGGCGCAGGGCGTGACAACGCTGTACGCCAGCGACAGCCCCGGGGATTTTGCCGCGCTGGCGGGGCAATTTCTGGACCGGCCCATCGAAAAGGATGCGGTGGGTCTGGTGGACATTGAGAGGTACTGACCCGTGGAGGGAAAGGTGCGTGTCCTGGCACGGAGCGAGAGCCTGTTCGCCGGAGGGCGGGACGAGCTGACGTTCCGGGGCGTGGGGCAGATGGAGAAAACCGAGTACGGCCACCGGCTGCGGTATACGGCACAAAACGAGGCCGACGGCAGCGGCGTGGCGTCGGAGCTCCGGCTGGAGACGTCGCTGCACCGGGCAGTGGTCATCACCGAGAGCCGGGACGGCGGCTACGGCCTGCTGTTAGACCCCCGGGCGGAAACGGTGACGCAGATCGCCGACGGCGACGGCGGCGCGCTGACGCTGCGGGTGCAGACCCAGGAGGTAGGCTGGCATCTGCCGCGAAAAGGGCCGGGAACGGTCACACTGCGGTATACATTGCTTTTGGGGACGCAGCAGATGTCCGCGCTGCGCCTGGAGCTGACTTTGACGAAAGAGGAGAACGACTGATATGAACATGATCGAGAGCGCCAAGGAACAGGTACGGCAGCTGACGCAGCGCGCATACCGCGCCTGCGTGGAGGCGGGGACGCTGCCCGGCGGCATCGAGACCGTCCCGGCGGTGGAGATTCCCAAGGACACAGCCAACGGTGACTACACCACCACGTTTTGCCTGGCGGCGGCCAAGGCCATGAAGATGAACCCCCGGCAGGTGGCGCAGACGCTGATAGACGCCATGGCGCTGGAGGACAGCTATTTCACCGCCGTGGAGCTGGCTGGCCCGGGCTTCCTGAACTTCCGGCTGGGCGGCAAGTGGTATGCCGACACGGTGTCCGTCATCGAGGCCGAGGGCGAAAAATACGGCGAGAACGACACGCTGGCGGGAAAAAAGTACATGGTGGAGTTCGTGTCCGCCAACCCTACCGGGCCGATGCACATGGGCAACGCCCGGGGCGGCGTGCTGGGCGATACGCTGGCCAGCGTATTGCAGAAGTCCGGCGCGGACGTGTGGCGGGAGTTCTACGTCAACGACGCGGGTAATCAGATCGAGAAGTTCGCCAAGAGCCTGGAGGCCCGGTACTTCCAGATTATCAAGGGCGAGGACGCGGTGGAATTTCCGGAGGACGGCTATCACGGCGACGACATCCGGGAGCTGGCCCAGGCGTTCTATGAAAAAGAGGGCGATAAGTACCTGGACTGCGACGAAAAGACCCGCCACGACGCCCTGGCCCAGTTTGGTCTCAGCGTGAACATTCCCAAGATGAAGACCGACCTGGCCCGCTACGGCATCCGGTACGACCAGTGGTTCTTTGAGTCCAGCCTCCACGAGAGCGGCTATGTGGCCGACACGGTGGCGGCGTTGACGGAGAAGGGCTATACCTACGAGAAGGACGGCGCGCTGTGGCTCAAGACCTCCGAAATTCTGGCCGCCAGGCTGCGCGCGGAGGGCAAGAGCGACGAGGCCATCGAGAAGCTGGGGCTGAAGGACGACGTGCTGCGCCGGGCCAATGGGTTCTACACCTACTTTGCCGCCGACATCGCCTACCACCGGAACAAATTCGCCGTCCGCGGCTTTGACAAGGTCATCAACATCTGGGGCGCGGATCACCACGGCCATGTGGCCCGGCTGAAGGGTGCGATGGACGCCCTGGGCCTGGACGGCCAGCACCGGCTGGACATCGTGCTGATGCAGCTGGTGAAGCTGGTGCGGGACGGTGAGGTGGTGCGTATGTCCAAGCGCACCGGCAAGGCCATCAGCCTGACCGACCTGCTGGACGAGATCCCGGTGGACGCCTGCCGGTACTTCTTCAACGCCAAGCCGGAGACGCAGATGGAGTTTGATTTGGGTCTGGCCGTCCGGGAGGACAGCGAGAACCCGGTGTACTACGTCCAGTACGCCCACGCCCGCATCTGCACGCTGCTGAAGAACCTGGCGGCGGAGGGCTATGCTGTGCCCAAGGCGGCAGAGGCCGATCTGTCGGTGCTGACCGGCGAGGAGGAGAAGGCCCTGATCAAGCAGCTGGCCCAGTACCCGGCGGTGGTGGTGCTGGCGGCCCGGGACTACGACCCCAGCTTTATCAATCGCTATCTCAGCGAGCTGGCCGCCGCGTTCCACAAGTTCTACAACGCCTGCCGCATCAAGGGCGAGGCGGAGAACGTGCTGCTGGCCCGCCTGAAGCTGGCGGACACCGCCCGGGCGGTGCTGAAAAACGGCATGACGCTCATCGGCTGCTCCGCGCCGGAGAAGATGTAATATGCAAGGGCCTCCCATTTCCGGGAGGCCCTCTTTACATAGCGGCACTTTTAGGGTATACTGCACATACGATTTTTTAACGCGGAGAAAGGAGCGTTGTATGAATATCAACTGGAACGACCCCAATTTTCAGGGCTTCGGCCGCAGTCGCGAGCCGCGGCAGCCCCGTGAGCGGAAGGCGGTGGGCACGCCGCTGGGCCGGACGCTGCTGAACATCACGGTAACGCTGGTGTTCGCGGCTGTGTACTACTATGTGGTGCTGCCGCCCATCAATCTCAAAAGCGAGGAGTTCTATATCTTCGTGCTGCTGACCTGCGCCGTGTACGGCGGCTGCGCCGTGCTGACCTCCGGATTTCAGGGCACGGGCGCAAAGGGCTATTTCGGTTTTCTGAAAAAGCAGTGCGCCGTGCCGCTGATCGTGGCTGTCGCGCTGGCGGCCACGGCACTGGTGGGCAGCATCGCAGGCTGGCAGCTGTTTCGCGCCGGCGCGTACCGCGACCTGCTGACGGTGGAGGACGGCGACTTCGCCGCCGAGGTGGAGGAGATCAGCTACGACCAGATCCCCATGCTGGACGCGGAGTCGGCCATGAAGCTGGGCAACCGCAAGCTGGGCGAGCTGGCGGATATGGTGTCCCAGTTTGAGGTGGCGGACGATTACACCCAGATCAACTATCAGGGCCGCCCCGTCCGGGTGACGCCCCTGCGGTACGGCGACATCATCAAGTGGCTGAACAACCGCAGCGAGGGATTGCCTGCCTACCTGCTCATCGACATGGTGACGCAGAACGTGGAGATGGTGCGGCTGGACGAGGGCATCCGCTACACCACGGCGGAGCATTTCAGCCGCAATCTGAACCGCCACCTGCGCTTCCGCTACCCCACCTATATGTTCGACGACCCGGCCTTTGAGATCGACGAAAACGGCGATCCCTGGTGGGTCTGCCCCCGCCTGAGCCACACCATCGGCCTGTTCGGCGGGCGGGACATCATCGGTGCGGTGCTGGTGAACGCCGTCACCGGCGAGACGGCCTATTATAAGACCGGCGACGTGCCAAGCTGGGTGGACCACGTGTTCACGGCGGAGCTGATCATGGATCAGTACGACTACCACGGCGCGTATATCAACGGCTTTCTCAACTCCATCTTCGGCCAGCGGGGCGTGACCATCACCACGGAGGGCTACAACTATATCGCCATCGACGACGACGTGTATATGTATACCGGCGTCACCTCGGTGGTGTCCGACGAGTCCAACATCGGCTTTATCCTGTCCAACCAGCGGACGAAGGAGACCCGGTTCTACCAGATCGCCGGCGCGAAGGAATACTCCGCCATGGACAGCGCTGAAGGCCAGGTGCAGCAGATGAAGTACAAGGCCACGTTCCCCCTGCTGCTGAACATTGCCCAGCAGCCCACCTATTTCATGGCGCTGAAGGATGACGCGGCGCTGGTGAAGATGTACGCCATGGTCAACGTGGGCCAGTATCAGATCGTGGCCACCGGCGGCACGGTGGCGGAGTGCGAGAGCAACTACCGGCAGATGCTGCTGCACAATGATCTCATCGACAGCGACGACAGCTCCCTGCCGGAGACGGCCAGCGGCGAGATCACCGGCGTCATCGACGACCTGCGCTCGGCGGTGGTGAACGGCAACACCGTGTTCTACCTGCGGCTGCGGGGCAGCGAGGTGTACTACACCATCTCCGCGTCGGCACAGCCGGAGGCGGTGATCCTGAACACCGGCGACACGGTAACGGTGCGGTTCAGCGAGGGACAGGGCAGCATCCTCACCGCCAGCAGTGTGGAAAAGACCGCTGATGCACCGGCGGAGGCTGCTGAGTAAAACGCATAAAAAGAAACCGCCTCACGGCGGTTTCTTTTTATGCGTTATTTTTCGGATCGTCCGGGCATCTGCCAGCCGTGATGATCGGTATGGAGCAGATGATGGGACTTCTCGCCCAAAGGCGCCTTCAGGTACTCGCGGTAGAGGGCCTTCACGTCCTCGTTCTCGTGGGAGAAGCGGACGGCCATGCTCTTATCGATGCTCCACAGCACGTCGCCCCGGTAGGCGGCAGGCTCGGCCTCGTCGTGAATGGGCTGTCCGCCGCCGCCGGCACAGCCGCCGGGACAGGCCATGACCTCCACAAAATCGTAGGCCACCTGACATTCATCGATGGCGTTCATCAGCTTCCGGGTGTTGCCCAGCCCGCTGACCACGGCCACGCGGACATCGCCTGCACCGGGGATGGTAAAGGTGGCCTCCTTCCAGCCCTCCATGCCGCGGACGGCCTTGAAGGCGTCCGGATCGGGGTTCTTTCCTGTGACCAGGTAATAGGCGCTGCGGAGGGCGGCATCCATCACGCCGCCGGTAGCGCCGAACACCACCGCCGCACCCGTGCCGCTGCCCAGAGGGCTGTCGAACTCCGTCTCCGGCAGAACGGCTGGGTTGATCTGCTCGCCCCGGAACATACGGACGATCTCCCGGGTGGTCAGCACCACGTCCACATCCGGGTCGCCCTGGTCATCCTTCATGGTGGGCAGAGCACACTCGGCTTTTTTGGCGGTGCAGGGCATGATGGACACCACGAACAGCTTCCTGGGATCGACGCCCAGCTTCTCGGCGAAGTAGCTCTTCACCACCGCGCCGAACATCTGCTGGGGACTCTTGGCGGTGGACAGGTTGTCGGTATAGGCGGGGAACTGGCCCTTGAGGAAGCGCACCCAGCCGGGACAGCAGCTGGTGAACATGGGCCAGCGGTAGCGGTTGCGGTGGGTAAAGCGCTCCACGAACTCGCTGCCCTCCTCCATGATGGTCAGGTCGGCGGCGAAGTCGGTGTCAAACACATAGTCGAAGCCCATGGTCTTCAGCGCCGTGACCATGCGCTTGGCGGTGGCGAACTTGGGGTCAAGGTGGAAATACTCCGCCCAGGCGGCGCGGACGGCAGGCGCCATCTGCACCACCACGATGCGGTCCGGGTCGGCCAGGGCGTCGAACACCTTGCCGGTGTCATCCCGCTCCTGCAGGCCGCCCACGGGACAGTGGGTGATGCACTGGCCGCAGAACGTACAGTCGCTCTCGCCCAGGGTACGGGTGCGGGACACGCCCACCGTGGTGTGGGAGCCTGTGCCCATCAGATCCCAGATGCCCATGGTCTGGACCTTCTCGCAGAACTGGATGCAGCGCATACACTTGACGCAGCGGTTCTCCACCCGCACCACCGGGTTGGAGAAATCGTCGGGGATGCGGGAAAGGTCATCCTCGTAGTGGTCGCCCAGCAGGTTATAATCGTTGGTCAGCCGCTGGAGCTTGCAGTTGCCGCTGCGGGTGCACTTGGTACACTTGGTGTCGTGCTGGCTCAGCAGCAGCCGCAGGTTCACGCGGCGCGCCTCGCGGACACGGGGCGAGTTGGTGCTGACCACCATGCCCTCGGCCACGGCGCTGTCGCAGGCGGGGACGAGGCGGGCATGATCCTCCAGCTCCACCATACACAGACGGCACGCGCCGATCTCGTTGATGCCCTTTAAGTAGCAGAGGGTGGGTATGTCGATCTTGGCGGAGCGTGCCGCCTCCAGAATGGTCGTGCCATCGGGGACGGTGACGGTTTTCCTGTCGATAGTCAGCGTTACCATTTGACGTTCCTCCCTCCTCTGAAAATACCGTAGCCGTAGTGGTCGCAGCGCAGACAGCGGGATGCCTCGGTGTACGCGCCCTCCTCGGTGAGACCGCACTCGATGTCCTCAAAGTCGCAGCGCCGCTCGCAGGCCTCGCGCTCCGTGGTGTTGATGCGCCCGTGGGGGTCGCGGTTGTTCAGCCGCGGGGCGGGGATGTCCACATCCACCGTGATCTCATGCCGGAAGCCCAGATCCTCGTCGATGTTGGCAGCCGCCACCTTACCGGCGGCGATGGCGCGGATGGCTGTGGCCGGCCCGGTGACGCAGTCGCCTCCGGCGAACAGGTTGCCCATGTCGCCCACCTGTCCGGACAGTCCCGCCACGAACGTGCCGCGCTTGATGGGGACACCGGCCTGCTCGAAGCCCTGGATCTCGATGCCCTGTCCGATGGCCACCACGATGATGTCGGCGGGGATACGCTGCTCCGGCAGGTCCGCCTTGTTGGGCCGGGGACGGCCCGACTTGTCGGCCTCGCCGATGAGCTGGGGCTGCACCCACAGCGCGGCGGCGTTGCCCTCCTCGTCGGCCTCGATGCGTACCGGTGCCATCAGCGTCAGCAGCTCCGCGCCCTCGGCCATTGCACCGGTGACCTCGTCTGGCAGGGCGGTCATGTCCTCCACGCGGCGGCGGTAGACGCAGGTCACCTTCTCCGCGCCCAGGCGGATAGAGCTGCGGGTCACGTCCATGGCCACGTTGCCGCCGCCGATGACCACCACCCGCTTGCCGGTGAAATCGGGCATCACGTCGTCACCGATGGCGCGCAGCATCTCCACGGCGGACAGGACGTGACGGCTGTCCTCGCCGGGGATGCCCACCTTCTTATCCTGATGCGCGCCGATGGCGATGTAGAGACAGTCGTATTCCTTCTGCAGCTCCTCCACGGAGATGTCCCGGCCCACGGTGACGTTGGTGTGGGCCTCGATGCCGAGGGAGAGGATGGAGTCGATCTCCTCGTCCAGCAAATGGCGGGGGAAGCGGTAGCTGGGGATGCCGTAGCGCAGCATGCCGCCCAGCTTGTCGCGTTCCTCGAACACCGTTACCTTGTGGCCCATCAGCGCCAGATAATAGGCGCAGCTCAGGCCGCTGGGTCCGCCGCCGATAATGGCCACCTTTTTGCCGGTGGACGGCGCGCACTCCGGCTGGGGCACAACGCCCGCATGGTCCACAGCGTAGCGCTTCAGCCCGCGGATGTTGATGGCGTCGTCGATCATATTCCGGCGGCAGCGGGCCTCACAGGGGTGCTCGCAGATGTAGGCGCAGGCCGTGGGGAACGGATTGTCCTTTCGGATGAGGCGCACCGCGTCGGCGCAGCGACCCTCGCCCACCAGCGCCATGTAGCCGGGCACGTCCACCCCGGCGGGGCAGAGGGCCACGCAGGGGACGGGCAGCTGCAGGCCTGCAAGACAGCGGCGGTGGTTCACGTGCTCTTCATAGTCGTCGCGGAAGCCCTCCAGGCCATCCAGCACCAGGCGGGCTGCGTCGCGGCCGATGGCGCAGTCAGCGGTGTTCAGGATGCTGCGGGCCGTCTTCTCGATGATGGCGATGGTGTCCATTGACCCCGTGCCGTCCAGCACGGTGGCAATGAGCTTGCTGAGCTGACCCAGGCCGATGCGGCAGGGCACGCACTTGCCGCAGGACTGAGCGTGGCACAGCTGTAAGAACGATAGGGACATATCCACCGGACACAGGCCCGGAGGACTGGCGGCGATACGGCGCTCCACATCGCGGTAGAGGTTGTCCACCACCGTCTGAGCGCGGCTGGGGCTTTTGATGTCAAGTCTGCTCAAGGACAGGGCCTCCTTTCGTCTGCACGCACAAAGGGTTTCTGGTGCGGACAGACAAGTATTGGATACAAAAATAATGGCACAAAAGGGTTCAAAAGTCAACAAAATTCAGATATTTATTTCTCTTTGTGAGAAAAACACCATCTCACATGCGATTTTTTTAACGCTTTTTGTGTTTTGGCACGATTATTTTCTTTTGAAGAAAAGAAGCCCTGCCGTACTGCGGCAGGGCTGTCATTCTCAGGCGCGGGTATCGGTGAGATAGCTGTAATTTTTCCGCAGGATGTTGCGGACGAACGGGACGGCCAGCACCGCATCGGCGGCGATCCAGGCCATGGGATCGGCGGCGCACAGGGCATAAAACGCCAGAGCCGGCGCGTCGGCGCTGACCGTACCGCCGGCCACGGCAGCGGGCAGCAGCAGGCATACGGCGATGCGGGCCACCAGCTCCGCCGCGCCCGCGCCCAGCACAAAAGCGCTGCGGCCGATACCCTGCACACAGTTGCGGATGACAAAGATGAACGCCAGGAAGAGATACATAGCGAAGTCTACATACAGCAGGGTGTTGCCGTAGCGAATGGTGTCGGCCGTCACCTTGTCGGCGCTGAGGAAGACGTGGTAGAACAGGCCGCCGCGGCTGAGGAGCAGTCCTATTCCGGCGGCCAGCGCCGCCAGCAGGAAGCCCATGACCAGCGCCTGCAGGCTGCCCTTTTTGATGCGGTCGTAGTGGCCTGCGCCCAAATTCTGGGCGGTGAAGCTGGTCATGGCCGTGCCCAGGGCGTTCATGGGCGTGGCCACCAGGTTGCACAGCTTGTTGGCCGCGCCGAAGCCGTTCTGGGCGGCGTTGGACACCATGACGCCGCCGCGCATATCGAACTGCACCACGCCGCCCTGCATGACGATGATGCCGATGGCCAGCACAGAGAACTGCAGGCCCAGCGGCACGCCCCGGGCCAGGTGGCGGCGGATGTCATACCAGGTGACGTGCCAGTCCGCCCGGTGGAGGCGGAGCTGGGGATAGCGGGTGAAGGCGTAGATAAAGCACCCCACGGTGCTGATGAGCTGGGCGGAGACGGTGGCAATGGCCGCGCCGGCCACGCCCCAGTGGAACGACAGAATGAACAGCAGGTCCAGCCCCACGTTCAGCACGGTGGAAAACAGCAGGAACAGCAGCGGTGTGATGCTGTCGCCCATGCTGCGCAGGAAGGAGCAGATGAAGTTGTAGAACTGCTGCGCGCCGATGCCGGCGAAGATGATGAAGCAGTAGGTATAGGCGGCGTGGTAGACCTCCGCGTTGTCCGGCGTCACGTTGATCCACGCCAGCATGGGGTTCAGCAGCGCCAGTGCCAGCGCCGTCAGCACCACGGTCAGCACGGCGGACAGCAGGATCTGGGTGGCCAGGGAGCGGCGCACGCCCCGGTCGTCCCGCATCCCCACGTAATAGGAGGTAATGACGCAGAAGCCGGCGCTGACGCCGAAGGCGAATTGCAGGAAGATGAACACCAGGGCGTTGGTGTCGTTGACGCCCGCCACCTCCTGGGCCGTCAGCGTCTGACCCACGATGGCCGCGTCGCTGATGGAGTAGACCTGCTGGAGCAGGTAGGACAGGATTACCGGCAGGGAGAAGGACAGAATGGTGCGCCAGCAGACCCCCTGGGTCAGATCCATCGGCCCGAACAGTTTGCTCTTCTTTGTATGTGTATTTTCCACAGAAATCACCCGTTTCTTTTGTGCAGTTTTACTCTCAGAGACGCATCATACTCCCGGCGGCGGAAAAAGTCAAGAGCCCCGGGGAGAAAAAATATGGAAACGATATGTAAAAGGGGAAGCACCCTGCGGGTGCTTCCCTCTTCACTGTTTCCGGGCGGTGATATACTCGTCGCCGGGCCGCCAGTAGGGACAGCTCCGGGTATCGGAGGACAGAAAACGAGCCAGCTCGTCCTCGTCCAGGTCCATATCGCAGAGGTAGTCGTCATACTCCTCATCGTACACGTACCACAGGCAGGTCTCGCACTTGTCCATGCTCAGTCCCCCACCAGCCGATGGCTGTCAAATTTGCAGTGGTGGTAATACAGCAGTGTGGCCACGCTGCACACGAACCACCCGGCGGGATAGCTGAGGGCGATGGGGATGATCTCGTTGGAGATGAAGTTGGCCATAATATAGAGGTATATCTGCCGGAACACCACGAACGAGCCCAGCATGATCCACATGGGCACCTGGCTGTTGCCCGCGCCGCGGAGCGCACCGGCGTAGATTTGATTGATGCAGAAGAAGAAATAGAACGGGGACAGCAGCCGCAGCAGCAGCGCACCGTAGGACACCACCTCCGCCTTGCTGTTGAAAAAGGCGGTCAGGTCCGGGGCGAACAGCAGCACAGGGATCAGCAGCACCGCCGTGACGGCCACAGACAGCCACAGGGACGTGCGGACACCCTTCTTGGCCCGGGGCGTATCGCCCACGCCCAGGTTCTGCCCCACGAAGGTGGTGTTGGCCATGGAGATGGACTGGACCGGCAGGATCATCAGCTGGTCCACCTTGTTGTACGCCGTCCAGCCGGACATACAGTCCGTGCTGAAGTAGTTGATATAGCTCTGCACGAACACATTGGAGAATGCGGTGATGGCCATCTGCAGCGCGGCGGGGATGCCCACCGCTACGATCTGCCGCAGCACGCTCCAGGTGAAGCGCAGGGCGCGCAGCTCCAGCCGGATGCCGCCCTCCGCCCCCATCAGCACCCACAGCGTCAGCACGGCGGACACGGCCTGGGCGATGATGGTGGCGTAGGCCACGCCCTCCACGCCCATGTGGAACTTGATGACGAACAGCAGATCCAGCACCGTGTTCAGCACGGCGGACACCACCAGGAAGTAGAAGGGCCGCCGGGAGTCGCCCACCGCCCGGAGAATGCCCGAGCCCATGTTGTAGAGCAGCAGTCCTATGACACCGGCAAAATATATCCTCAGATACGTCGCCTGCTCCGGGGCGACCTCCGCCGGCGTTTTCATCAGCTGAAGCATCAGGGGCGTCATGGCGATGCCGGCGACGGTAAACACCACGCCCAGCGCCAGCGTCAGCATCAGGGCGGTGTGGACGGCCTGCCGGACCTTTTCCTCCCGGCCCGCGCCGTAATACTGGCTGATGACCACGCCCGCACCGCTGGAAAGGCCCAGGAAAAAGCCGATCAGCGTGTTGATCACCGGCCCGACTGTGCCCACGGCGGAAAAGGCCTCGTTGCTGACGTAGTTCCCCACCACCCATGTGTCTACCATGTTGTAGAGCTGCTGGAACAGGTTGCCCAGCAGCAGCGGCAGGGCAAAATTCACCAGATGCCTGGTGATATTGCCCTTGGTCATATCCACATCATACCGCGCCGGGCGGTGGTGGGTGTGGAACGGCAGGTGGACGTGGACGGAATGGCGCATGGTATATTCTCCTTTTTCGACTGCATTTTCCTAATGATACCATAAGGAACGCCGTCAATGCAACAGGGAGAATATGCTGGAAGTTATGTATTTACCGTATCTGCTGTTGGCAGCGTGAGAAATTCTTCCACCTCCGCCGGGCGCATGATGGACACCTCGTAGGCGGTACGGTCGGTGAGCACGCCATTTTCGTTTTTGGTGTAGATCCGGCTCTGTACCCGTCCCTCTGCGGTAAAGCGCTGGCCGGTGCGGAGACAGGCGGCTTGCTGGGCCACCGCGCCCCAGGCGATGCAGGGCAGATAGTCCGCCCGGCCATAGCGGCGGTTCACCGCCAGGATCATGTCGCAGATCTCCCGTCCCAGAGGCGTGCGCCGCAGCACCGGCTGCTTGCACAGGATGCCGGAGAGCTGGATGCGGTTCAGGGGCGCTGTACCGCCGGGCGTCATGGACTGGGCGAACACGGAGAGGACCAGACGGCTGCCCTGCCCGCTCTTATTATTGAAGGAACGCAGCTGGCCCGTCACCGTCACCGTGTCGCCGGGGGACACCGGCAGCGATGCCAGCAGGGACTGGGGCGCGATGATCTGCAGCTTGTCCGGCTGGCCGGACAGGCGGAGGACGGACAGGGGAAAGCGGTAGAAGGCGCAGCCGTGGTTCACATGGGACAGCACCGGCGCCTCCAGCGCCGTGCCGCACAGCTCCACCCGGTTATAGTTCAGCTCCATACGCACACACCTCGTTTGTTGATTTGCCACAGCCTATGCGGCGGCATCGTGGAATATGCTCTTTTCAAACCGGCACGGATATGGCATAATGGGGCAAAAGGAGTTGATGACCATGCGATACAAGGGAAAGGTATACCGTCCGCCCTCCGAGGCGTACAGTCTCATCGTGCAGGTGACCTACGGGTGCAGCCACAACCGCTGCGCCTTCTGCGATATGTACGACGACAAGCACTTTGCCATGCGGCCTATGGCGGAGATCCGGGAGGACTTCGAGCTGGCCCGCCGGGTGTATAAGCGGGTGGAGCGGGTGTTTTTGGCCGACGGCGACGCGCTGATGCGAAAGACCGCCGATCTGATCGAGATCCTGGGGCTGATCTACGGGCTGTTTCCGGAGTGCGAGCGGGTGAGCTGCTACGCCTCCCCCGCCAGTCTGCAGGTGAAGAGCGAGGACGAGCTGCGAATGCTGCGGGCGCGGGGATTGCAGATGGTCTACATGGGACTGGAGTCCGGGTGCGACGCGGTGCTGACGCGGATGCAGAAGGGCCATGACGCCGCGGCCATCGTGGCGGCAGGGCAGAAAGCCCGTCGGTGCGGCTTTGCCCTGTCGGTGACGGCCATCTCGGGCCTTGGCAGCGTGGAGCTTTGGCGGCAGCACGCCATGGATACGGCGCGGGCGGTGAGCGAGATGAAGCCGGAGTATTTGGGATTGCTGACGCTGATGGTAGAACCCGGAACGCCGCTTGAGGGCTGGGTCAGAAACGGCGAATTTACGCTGCTCAGTCCGCTGGAGGTATTGAAGGAGACGGAGCTGTTTTTACAGCAGGTGGATAGCGAGGGCACGGTGTTCCGGGCCAACCACGCCAGCAACTATCTGACGCTGAAGGGCACGCTGAACGGTGACCGGGAAGCCCTTTTGGGGCAGATCTCCGCGGCGCTGGCGGGGCGGCGCGACCTGAAGCCGGAATTTTTACGGGCGCTGTAAAGTTGAAAAAAGTGCTTGACAAGCGGAGAAAAACGTGCTAAAGTGCGTTTATACTTCAAAAACCGTTGAGTAAGAGGAGTAGGCGTACAGGAAACTTTCAGAGAGCGGCGCATCGGTGGGAGCGCGGCAGCGGAATGTGCGGTGAATGGACTTACGAGGGCGGGGAGAACACCCGGAAGGGCCAGTAATACCCGACGGCAGCCGCGGCCGTTATCCCGGCGGAGCGCATGGTGGTGCGTGCAGAGCGGGCGCTTTGCGCCAATGTGGGTGGTACCGCAGATATGTATTTACAGTCTGTCCCACGGAAGAAATTCCGTGGGACAGACTTTTATTTTGCTTGAAAAAACCTGGAAATAACTTTGAAAAAACCTTATAAAGCGACTGGAAAATTCAAGTAAAAACTTTGAAAGACTTTGAAAGAAGAAAGGAAACATCATTATGGGTAAGATCATCCTCACCGGCGACCGTCCCACCGGCCGCCTCCACGTAGGTCATTACGTCGGCTCGCTGCGCAACCGCGTGGTATTGCAGAACAGCGGCAAGTTCGAAAAGCTGTTTTTCATGATCGCCGACGCCCAGGCGCTGACCGACAACTTCGACAACCCCGGCAAGGTGCGGGAGAATATTTTACAGGTGGCGCTGGACTATATGGCCTGCGGCATCGACCCGGCCAAGTCCCATATGTTCATTCAGTCCGTGGTGTGCGAGCTGACGGAGCTGACGTTCTACTACATGAACCTGGTGACGCTGGCCCGGCTGGAGCGCAACCCCACCGTGAAGGCGGAGATCCAGCTGCGGGGCTTTAACCACAGCATCCCCATGGGCTTCCTCACCTACCCCGTCAGCCAGACGGCGGACATCACCGCGTTCATGGCGGACACCGTGCCCGTGGGCGAGGATCAGCTGCCCATGATCGAGCAGGCGAGAGAGATCGTGCGGCGGTTCAACGAGCTGTACGGCGAGACGCTGGTAGAGCCTGCGGCCCTGCTGCCGGACAACGCCGCCTGTTTGCGGCTGCCCGGCACGGACGGCAAGGCCAAGATGAGCAAGTCCCTGGGCAACTGCATCTATCTGGCAGACGAGCCGGAGGACATCCGCACCAAGGTCATGGGGATGTTCACCGACCCCAACCACCTGCAGGTGTCCGACCCGGGGCAGACCGAGGGCAACCCGGTGTTCATGTATCTGGACGCCTTCTGCCGGGATGAGTTCTTCGCCAGGTATCTGCCGGACTACGCCAACCTGGACGAGCTGAAGGCCCATTACCAGCGGGGCGGTCTGGGGGACGTGAAGGTGAAGAAGTTCCTGAACAACGTATTGCAGGAGACGCTGGAGCCTATCCGGCTGCGGCGTCAGGAGCTGGCCAAGGACCCGGGGTATGTGATGGACGTGCTGCGGCAGGGCACGGAGGTGGCGCAGGCCGCCGCCGCCGAGACGCTGGCCAAGGTGAAGCACGCCATGCAGATCGATTATTTTGCGTGAGGGACGGGGGACGGATTCCCACGCCAGTGACATCGGTCACTGGCTCGGAATGACAACATAAGAAACCGCCATGAACAATCCCTCCGGCGCTTCGCGCCACCTCCCTTTACACAAGGGAGGCTTTGGGTCGTCCGTTCCAAAGGAATACCATGATGCAACAAAGGCAACGCGACAACGCGATACCAATACCGAAAGGAGAACAAGCACCATGAAAGAGCTGAAAAACCGCGACATTCCCTACAAGATCTATCTCTCCGAGGACGAGATGCCCCGGTATTGGTACAATGTGCGCGCCGACATGAAGACGAAGCCCGCCCCCCTGCTGAACCCCGGCACGCTGAAGCCCATGACGCTGGCGGAGATGAGCCAGGTGTTCTGCACGGAGCTGGCCCGGCAGGAGCTGGACAACGACACCGCCTTTGTTCCCATCCCGGAGGACGTGCGGAACTTCTACAAGATGTACCGCCCCTCTCCCCTGGTGCGGGCCTACTGCCTGGAGGAAAAGCTGGGCACGCCGGCCCACATCTACTACAAGTTCGAGGGCAACAACACCTCCGGCAGCCATAAGCTGAACTCCGCCATCGCCCAGGCGTACTACGCCAAGGAGCAGGGGCTTACCGGCGTGACCACTGAGACCGGCGCGGGCCAGTGGGGCACGGCGCTGAGCATGGCCTGCGCCTATCTGGGGCTGGACTGCCATGTGTTCATGGTGAAGTGCTCCTATGAGCAGAAGCCCTTCCGCCGGGAGGTCATGCGAACCTACGGCGCGGAGGTGACGCCCTCCCCCTCCGCCACCACGGAGATCGGCCGGAAGATCCTGGCGGAGTTCCCGGACACCACCGGCTCGCTGGGCTGCGCCATCAGCGAGGCCGTGGAGTGCGCCGCGTCCACGCCCAACACCCGGTATGTGCTGGGCAGCGTGCTGAACCAGGTGCTGCTGCACCAGTCCGTTATCGGTCTGGAGACAAAGGCGGCGCTGGACAAGTACGGCGTGAAGGCCGACATCATCATCGGCTGCGCCGGCGGCGGCTCGAACCTGGGCGGTCTGATCTCCCCGTTCGTGGGAGAAATGCTGCGGGGCGAGGCGGATTACCGCATCATCGCCGTGGAGCCGGCCTCCTGCCCCAGCCTGACCCGGGGCGTGTTCCGCTACGACTTCTGCGACACCGGCAAGATCTGTCCCATGGCCAAGATGTATACGCTGGGCAACGGGTTCATTCCGTCCGCCAACCACGCCGGCGGTCTGCGGTATCACGGCATGAGCAGCATCGTCAGCCAGCTGTACCACGACGGCTATCTGGAGGCGCAGAGCGTGGAGCAGACCAAGGTGTTCGAGGCGGCGGAGCTGTTCGCCCGGTGCGAGGGCATCCTGCCCGCGCCGGAGAGCAGCCACGCCATCCGGGTGGGCAT
Source organism: uncultured Eubacteriales bacterium (assembly GCA_900554275.1). Lineage (GTDB taxonomy): Bacteria > Bacillota > Clostridia > Oscillospirales > Oscillospiraceae > Vescimonas. The sequence goes on along the minus strand of USGS01000004.1, from coordinate 11,332 downwards.
CGACGAGGCCATAAAGTGCAGGGAGCAGGGCGAGGCGAAGAACATCGTCATCGGCCTGACCGGCACGGGATATTTCGACATGGTGGCCTACGGCAAGTACAACGACGGCACGATGGGCGACACCATCCCCACCGACGAGGACCTGAAAAAGGGCTTCGCCACCATTCCCGGCTTCCCGGGGAATGCGTAATATAATCTGAATAAAAAAACCTCTGTCCGGTGACAATACGGGCAGAGGTCTTTTTATTACGGTATGCCGCCTGCCGGAAAGGGCGGCGGCGGGGCTGTCCCGCCAGGAAAGGCAAGAGCATGAGCAGACAGGAACCAAGCAGGATCAAGGCCATGTTCGGCGGACGGGGCTACTACATCGTGTTCGCTCTGTGTTTGTTGGCCGCCGGGATCATCGGGTATATCACCCTGTTCGACAGGGGCACAGAGGTGCAGCCAAAGACGCCCGCGGTGGATGTGCAGCCCGACACCCCCACCACGCCGGTGGTAAAGCCCGCGCCGGTGGTGCTGCCTGAGCCGAAGATTGAGACGGCGGCAGAGGCGGAGGCGGAGGCGGAGATCACCGAGCCGTCGGTGCTGCTGCCCCAGGTGGTGTCGCCCCTCAGCGGTGAGACGGTGACGGTGTTCAGCATGACGGAGCTGCTGTATGACGCCACTATGGCGGACTGGCGCACCCACGACGGCATCGACGTGCAGGCCGCCGAGGGCGCGGCGGTGAAGACGGCGGCGGCCGGGGTGGTACAGTCCGTCACCGACGACGAGCTGATGGGCACGACGGTGGTGATCCAGCACGACGGCGGCTACACCACGCGATACAGCAGCTTGCAGCAGGACGTGCCGGTGGAGGAGGGCCAGACCGTGGCCGCCGGGGACGTGATCGGCTGCGTGGGCACGACCTCCGCGGCGGAGATCGAGATGGGCCCGCATCTGCACTTCTCCGTCAGCCGGGACGGCGCGGTGATCGATCCCCACGAGTACGTGGGAGAGGAATAAAGGGCATAAGGAAAAGAGCGCCGGCGGCGCTCTTTTCCTTATCTGTGCATGTATATCGGTTTTATTCGGCCAGGGTGGTCACCGTGCCCACGAAGATGGGCAGGCAGGCGTGGGTGTCCACGATCATGTAGAGGAACGGGCGGTCCAGCACCACCTGCTGCTCCGGGCCGGGGTCGTCGGCTCTGGTGTTCGCCTCCACCGCCGTAACGGCAGCGGCCCGCGTGCCATTTTCGTCCACCTCGATGAAGGTGCTGTGCCGCACGCCGCTGACGTACAGGCTGTTGTTGGCGGCGCTGCCCATGCTGCGCAGGTCGGCGGCGGACAGGTCGAACAGGTCGGTGATGCCCATGGCCTCCAGCGCCGGGATCAGCTCCAGCTCCGTGCTGCCGGTGAATTTCGGCAGAGCCGTCTCCACCTTGCTGTAATGGTGCTGGTTGATGAGGTCGTAGAGCTTGGTGCCGTTGAGCCCGGACAGGAGCTCCGCCAGGGACGTGCCCTCGTCCGGCAGCAGCGCCGCGAAGGCGTAGCGCCCGCCGGCATAGGGCTTCAGAAAGCCCGTCGCGCCGTGGCCGGAGAGGTAGATGCTCTCCTCGCCCCACATAAATTCCGCGTCCTGCTCCGCGCCGTCGGCGCTATGGAACGTGCCGCTGAGGACGCTGCCCTTTTCGTAGGCCGTCTCCCATTTGGCGTCAAAGGCGGCGGCGTTGATGAGGTACAGCATGGTCAGCTCGCTGGGCGCGTCCTCCGGCAGGATGGCGTCGATCATGCCGTCGGTGTGCTTTTCCACCCAGGCGTTCACGTCGGAGGGGAGGGTGGCGTCAAAGGCGGAGCGGTAGACCTCCGCTCCGTAGTAGTTGACGCAGGCGCGGAGAAAATCGTCCTCCGCGCGGAACACGTCCCGCAGCCAAAGGGAGTCGGCCAAAGACAGTCTGGCGCTTTTGCTGTTGGCAGGCAGGCTCATGCGGAAGGTGTAGAGATAGTCGTTCAGCTCGGTGAGGCTCATGCCTGCGGCGGTTTCGATCTGCTTCAGCGTTTCGCCGGACGCGCCGTTGGCGGTCATGCCCAGGGCGTACAGCACCGACAGAGGCGAGAGCAGCCGGGCGGTGCGGCCCGCGTCGCTGCTCTGGAGCAGGGAGAGGGCGAAGGATGTCACCGCCGTGCCGCCGGCGGACAGGTCGGTGGAGGTATCCAGTCCCTGGGGCTGGATGTCCCGGGTCAGCTCCTGGGCGCGGATGCCGCAGCCCAGCAGGGGCAGTACGGTGAGCAGCGCCAGCAGCAGCGCCGCAATACGTTTCTTCAAGGGGCAGTCCTCCTTTCATAGGGCCGTTCAACTATATAGACGCAGCCGCACCGGGAAAAGTTTCCTCGGGTGGGGCAAAACGGCGCGGGGCAGATGCCGCTGGCAAAATTATAGCGCAGAAACGGACGGCGCGCAACACCCGCCGCGATTTGTCGAAATGTTTTTCGGAAAGGTGTTGACAGCGCGGGGACGGTGTGGTATTCTAATAAATGCCCGGTTCGCCGGTGTGGTGGAATGGTAGACACAGGAGACTTAAAATCTCCCGGCAGCGATGCTGTACCGGTTCGAGTCCGGTCACCGGCACCACCCGGAAAACTCAATATCGCGGGATAGAGCAGTTGGTAGCTCGTCGGGCTCATAACCCGGAGGTCGGGGGTTCAAGTCCCTCTCCCGCAACCATCTTGAGTGACCAAAATAGATACACTCACCTGAAACCCCTGAGAAATCAGGGGTTTCAGCGTTTTTATGCCCTGTTTTTTCAAAGCGTGTTTTATAGATACACAAGGGCATTTCAGAGCGTTAGGCAGGATTTAAACTAAATTCTCGGCTGATTTAGTCTGCTTTATAAGAAAAAGCAGAAATAGAGTGCGATGGTGCGCAGAGGGACGCCGTTCCGGATGGGGCGGCGTCCCTCTGACGGTTTTCTTCAGATCAGCAGGCCATATCTGGCACACAGCGGCAGCAGTGCTGACTCCGGGAGGCTGCCCTCGTACAGCGCACGGCCCTGGTATACCCGCAGCGCGGCCTCCAGGAGCTCCGCATCGTCACACACCAGGCACAGCGGCTTGGTGATCATATATTGGACATCGGCCAGCCCGTCCACGTCCTCCCAGGTGTCCACGCGGATGGCCGCCATGGCATCGCCGCTGTCCAGCACGTCTGACAGGCGGTCCTCCAGATCGTCCGCGACCGCCAGGATCGGGCCATGGACGGCGTCCACGGGCAGATAGGCGGGCAGCTTCTCCGTGGAGGCCGGGAGCATATCCGTGTGCCGGGGGGCGGGCGGGGTGATCTCCGCCCCGGCCAGCGCGTCACGGAGGGCGGCGATATGGGCCGCCGTTGTGCCGCAGCAGCCGCCGAATACGGCAACGCCGGCGGCCAGGAACTCCGGTATATAGCGGACAAACTCCTTCGGCGGGCAGTGGTAGATCGCCCTGCCGTCCACGATCTGCGGCATACCGGCGTTGGGCTTGGCGATGAGCGGAACGCGGGCGTACTCCCGCAGACGCCGCAGCTGGGGCAGCATCTCCGCCGGGCCGGCAGAGCAGTTCAGGCCAAAGGCGTCGATGCCCATACCCTGCAGCACCGTCAGCGCGGCGGTGACGTCTGTGCCGGAGATGCTGCGGCCATGCTCGTCGCAGGTGAAGGTGACGAAAATGGGCTTGTCGCTGACGCCGCGCACCGCCAGCACGGCGGCGCGGGCGTCGGACAGCGTCATCATGGTCTCGATGACGTACAGGTCCACGCCGGCCTGCTCCAGACCCGCGGCCTGCTCCGTATAGATGTCCACCAGCTCCTCAAAGGACGCTTCGCCCAGCGGTGAGAGGAACAGTCCCGTGGGGGAGATGTCGCCCGCCACAAGGGCCTTGCCGTCGGCGGTTCTCTTCGACAGCTCCGCCAGCCGGCGGTTGTAGTCGGCAGTTCTGTTGAAAATGCCGTGCTCCTCCAGCTTGCGGCGGTTTGCGCCGAAGCTGGGTGCGTACAGCACCTGACTGCCGGCGGCCACGTAGCCGGTCTGCACGTCTATGATGCTCTCCGGGTGCTCCAGCACCCACTGCTCGGCGCTGACGTCGCCCTTATAGCCGCGCTTTTGCAGCTCCGTGCCGGTAGCGCCGTCCAGAATAAGCGGAAATCGTATCTGCATCCTGTTCCCTCCGTTATGTCAAAATACCATGTGATCCGTGAAGGCCCGGGCGAAATCCTGCCGCCCCGACAGCTCAATATAGCGGCAGTTCGCCGCGATGCGACCCAGGCGGCGGCGTTCCTCCCCGTCCAGCGCCGCCATAGATGCCCCCGCCAGGGCGGTGTTCCCCAAGCAGCGGAGCTTGCCCCGGGGCAGCCGGGGCAGCATACCGATGGCCATGGCGCTGTCCGGGTCGATATAGCTGCCGAAGCCGCCGGCGATGTATACGCCGTCCAGCGCCGCCGTGTCCATGTCCCGCTGCCGGAGCAGCACCTCAATCCCGCCGGCCACGGCAGCCTTGGCCAGCTGGAGGCTGCGGACATCCTCCGCCGTGAGGTACACCCGGTCCGTGAGATGAAAAACGCCGTTGCCCCTGCCGTCCGGCCTTACGAAGCGGCGCAGCGAAGGCGGCGTCTCATCCGGCGGCAGCAGCCGCCCGCTTTTGTCGATGGCGCCCAGGTCCAGCAGCGCCGCCGTCAAATCGACAAGCCCCGAGCCGCAGATGCCGCGAGGCTCTGACGCGCCGATCACGTCATAGAGGAAGCCCCGGTCGTACCGGACGCGGCTCACCGCGCCGTCCAGCGCCGGCATTCCGCAGGCGATGCCCGCCCCCTCGAAGGCAGGGCCTGACGCCACGGCGCAGCAGGAGAAGCCCTCCGCGCCGCCCAGGGCCATCTCGCCGTTGGTGCCCAGGTCCAGAAACAGGTGCTGCCCAGGCTTTCGGTACAGCCCGGAGGCCAGCAGGCCCGCCGTCACGTCGCCGCCCACATAGCCGGCCACGCAGGGCGCATAGAACACCGGCGCGCCCAGCAGCGTGTCCGCCGTGTCGCCGTCAAAAAGCGACAGGGGTGCGAAGGGCGCGGCGGCGATGGAGCGCACCGGCAGTCCGGCAAAGAGGTGCTGCATAACGGTGTTGCCCGCCACCGATACCCGCCGCAGGGTATCCGCCGGGCAGGCCGCATCGGCAAGGCAGGCGGACACCAGCTCCGATACCTGCGTTCGGATGCGGCCGGACAGCTCTGTCAGGCCGTCCGGCTCGTCCAGGGTGTACTGGATACGGCTGATGACATCCGCGCCGTAGGATGCCTGCACGTTCCAGGCGCTGACGGTCTTCAGCTCCCGGGCAGAGGCCAGGTCGTAGAGCCGCACGGCCACCGTGGTCGTGCCCAGGTCCACGGCGGCGGCACAGCCCTGCTCGTTCCCGCCGGAAACGGCGATGGACACCGTGTCCGTGAGGATCGCGCCGCCGGCCGTCTCCGGCAGCGTCACCACGTCGCCGTCGGAGGGAACGGTCTTGCAGGCCAGGCGGGACACGCCGTTGACCGTCACCCGGCATTTGCCGCACCGCCCCCTGCCGCCGCAGGCGGCCGGGATGGAGAACCCTGCCCGGCGCAGCGCCGGCAGCAGCGTTTCGCCGTCCCGCACCGCCACGGTGCAGGTTTTGCCGCCGCATTGCACCTGAACGCTTGACACGGGCAGTCCCCCTTTACTATAATCTACTTATAATTTTTAGCAGTACTTACCTGCTTTGTCAAGAGGAGCGGTGGATATGACGGGGCTGATGACGCTGGCGGCGGAGAATGGGTTCTCCCACTGTGCCCCCGCCAATATGGCGGCCCTTGTGCCGCTGGATGAGATCCGGGATATGTGCGAGGCGGACCGCTGCGGGAAATACGGTAAGAACTGGGCCTGTCCCCCGGGCTGCGGCAGCATTGAACAGGCAAGGGAGCGCATCCGCCGCTATGACAGCGGCGTTCTGGTGCAGACCACCGGCACACTGGCGGACGAATTCGACTATGAGGGGATGCAGGCCATCGCACGGCATCACAAGCGGTGCTTTGAAAATTTTGCCCGGCAGGCGCGGCTGCTGTACCCCGACTGTCTCCCCCTGACCGCAGGTGCGTGCACCATCTGCGCCAGATGCACCTATCCGGGCAGGCCCTGCCGGTTTCCCGCACGGCAGCTGTCGTCTATGGAGGCCTACGGCCTGTGGGTCAGCGATATATGTGTCCGCTCAGGACTGGAATATAATTACGGCGCACGCACCATGACGTATACGTCCTGCGTGCTCTATTCAAAGAGGTGACAAGCCATGCAGACAGCAAAGGAGATCTTTCTTGAGCTTTTGAAGCCGGACGGCAGGCCGGAGCGGGTGCTCCGGCAGTACGAGGCGCTCCACATGTGCCTGTACGACCCCATCAACACCTATCTGCGGGGCAACCGGAGGCGTGGCTCGGTGACGAAGGATCGGTGGGGCACAACCATCAGCTTTCCCGAGGACGCACCCGGCGCGATCCCCGTGCACAGCGATGAGCTGACGGTATGCCCCGACATCACCCGGTGGCGGGAGACGGTACACGCGCCGGATCTGGCGGCCAGCTGCACCGAGGGCTGGGAGGAATGCCGCCGCAAGGCCCGGGCCTCCGCCGGAGAGCAGCAGCTGGTGGCCGGCTTTATGGGCACGGGCATATTTGAGCAGTGCCACTTCCTCATGGGCTTTGAGAACACCCTCACCGCCCTGTACGAGCACCCGGAGGAGATGCACCAGCTCATCGAGTACATCACCGAGTACCGGCTGGGCTATGTGAAGCTGCTCATCGACCACCTCCAGCCGGACGTGATCTTTTCCCACGACGACTGGGGCACAAAGGACGCGCTGTTCATGAAGCCGGAGATGTGGCGGGCGTTCTTCAAAGAGCCCTACCGCCGCTTTTACGGCTACATCCGCTCCCGGGGCTGCATCGCCATCCACCACGCGGACTCCTTCCTCGTCCCCATCGTGGACGATATGGCGGAGATCGGCATTCAGGTGTGGCAGGGCACGCTGCCGGAGAACAACATCCCTGCGCTGCAGCAGCAGCTCAGGGGCAGGCTGGTCCTGATGGGCGGCATCGGCGCGGCCATCGACCGGGCCGACGCCGCGCCGGAGGAGATCCTGGCCTACACAAAGGCCACACTGGACGATTGCTGCCCCGGCGGGCATTTCATCCCCTCTATTACCTACGGTCTGCCGGGGGCGGTGTTCCCCCACATCGACCGGTACGTGGACCAGGCCATTGACGCATACAACGCGCAGCTGCACGTGCCCCGGTTCGATCTGCCGCCTGTGCCGCGGCGCAGCGTTCATGCGCAGCCGGCGGACAGCGTCCGCAGCGGCGGGGAGGACACAGCCGCTCAGGGCGACATTCTCGGTTCTATCGCCGCCGCCATCCGGCGGGGGCAGCAGAAAAAGCTGCTGGCGCTGATCCAGGAGGCGCTGCAAAGCGGCGTGGACGCCCAGGACATCCTCTCCGGCGGGCTGGTACGGGGCATGAACGAGCTGGGCGAGGACTTTTCCGCCAGCCGCGCCTTCGTGCCGGAGATGCTCATCGCCGCCCGCTGCATGACTGCCGCCACCGCGCTGCTGAAGCCCTATATGGTGGACGAGAGCGGCCGCAGCCGCACCATCGGCTCGGCCTGCATCGGGACGGTGCGGGGCGATATGCACGACATCGGCAAGAATTTGGTGAAGATCATCTTTGAGGGCAGCGGCATCCAGGTGTACGACCTGGGCGCGGACGTTCCGGCGGAAAGGTTTATCGAGACGGCCATGGCGCATCACTGCGGCATCATCGCCTGCTCCTCCCTGCTGACCACCACCATGCAGGAGATGCGGAGGATCGTGGGGCTGGCGGAGAAGGCCGGTATCCGCGGCAGCGTCGCCATCATGGTGGGCGGCGCGCCCATCAGCCAGAGCTTCTGCGACGAGATCGGCGCGGACGTCTACACCGCTGACGCCGCCTCCGCCGCCCGGGCGGCTGTGAAGCTGCTGACGAAAAAATAAGCCGTATGTGCGGAAAAAGACACGCCGTAAGGCGTGTCTTTTTCCGCTCAGAACGTCATGGTCAGGCCGCAGCGCAGGCGGTGGAGCTTGTCGCCCAGCTCCTGCTCCAGTATATCGCAGGCCCGCTCCCGGGTGCAGTGGCCGGTGCAGACGTATGACACACCGGTGGCCTCCAGCTCCCGGGCCACGGCCCGCACCTCCGCCGGCTTTTTGTTATACAGGTGGAAGCCTCCGATGATGCCGTAGACAGGCCGATCGGGAAACGCCTCCCGGACCTCGCGGATAATGTTCACCGCGCCGCCGTGAGAGCAGCTGTTGATGATGACCAGGCCCTTGTCCGTTTCCAGCACCAGACTCTGCTCGTGGGCAAAATCGTCGGGCCGCCAGCCCTGGGCCGTGCGGCGGTACATCCGCTCCCGCGCGCCGATGGCGGCCAGCCCCGGCGTGGTGTGGGACAGCAGGTACGCACCGGGCAGCAGCTCATATTTGCCGCTGACCTGCACGATCCTGTCCGCGTAATCGGTCAGGACGCCACGGGGCATACCGATATAGCGGCGGAAGCACAGCCGCTTGCCGTAGCAGTCCTCCCGGGCCGCCTGCTGCACGTAGAACTTCGCCCTGTCATTTCCCCGGAAAAAGCGGATCATCCCGTTGGCGTGGTCGTAGTGGGCGTGACTCAGCACCGCATAGTCTACGGCGGCCATGTCCAGGCCCAGCTTCTCCATATTGGTGGCGAACAGCGGCGACGCGCCGGCGTCCACCAGAATGTTTTTGCCGCCGTACTCCACCAGAATGGACAGTCCCCACTCCCCTGCCAGCTCGCCGTGGGCCACGTTGTCCACGATCACGGTCATCTTTGTCTCCATACGATGCCTCCTCACCCTTATCTGCCCCGATTATAGCAGGCGGAACGCCCAGATGCAAGCAGGGAGGGCGGCAAAGCCGCCCTCCCTGCCGTTTCTTTTACAGTGCGTACTTCTCCGCGTACTGCTGGTAAACGCGGCGGAAGTCCGGGTCGCTGCCCCGGGCGGCCCGCAGCGTCTCGTGGAGGTTCAGGTCGTGCTTGGCGGCGTCCAGCACGCAGCCGGCGATATTGGAGCAGTGGTCGGAGGTGCGCTCCAGGTCGGTGAGCAGGTCGCACCAGACGAAGCCTGCCTCGATGCTGCACGCGCCCTGCTGCATCCGCAGGATATGATGGGTACGGAGCTGCTCCTTCAGCGCGTCGATGACCTGCTCCAGCGGCTCGACCTGGGCGGCAGCGGTCAGATCCTTCTCCGCGAAGGCCCGGCGGGCCAGCGTCAGGATCTCCCGGATGGCGGCGGTGAGCACCCGCAGCTCACGCTCCGCCTGGGCGCTGAAGGTAAGGCCCTTGCTCCGCAGCTCCTCCGCCGACTCCAGCACGTTCACCGCGTGGTCGGAGATGCGCTCGAAGTCGCCGATGGTCTTCAGCAGCTCGGTGGCCTCCTCGCTCTCCTCCGCGCCCAGCTGGTGGGCGCTAAGCCGCACCAGATACGTGCCCAGCGCATCCTCGTAGCGGTCGCAGCGGCTCTCCTCCCGGCGGATGGTGCTTGCCAACTCCGGTGCATAGTGATCGAAGGTGTCCAGAGCGCTGTTCAGCGCCCCCATGGCGCAGTCGGCCATCTCCCCGGCCACGGCACGGCAGCGGCCCAGCGCCAGGGACGGCGTGGCCAGCAGACGCTCGTCCAGCTCCACCGGCTGCTCCGCCGGCTGCTCCCGGCCGTCCGGCACAAGGCGGATGGCCAGCTTTTCCAGCTGGCTGCCCAGAGGCAGCAGCATGGCCGTACACAGGATATTGAACAGGGAGTGGGCCACGGCGATGCCGGACATGGTGGCGCTCTCCGCCAATATGGCCGGGGCGAACACCGCCTTGACGATGCAGAACACCGCCAGCAGCACCACCACGCCGATGACGTTGAACATCAGGTGGACCACCGCCGCCCGGCGGGCGTTTTTCTGCGTGCCCACGGAGGAAAGCAGGGCGGTGACGCACGTGCCGATATTCTGCCCCATGATGATGGGAATGGCGGCGGCGTAGCTCACCTGCCCGGTGGAGGCCAGCGCCTGCAGGATGCCCACGGAGGCGGAGCTGGACTGGATGATGCCTGTCAGCACCGCGCCCACCAGCACGCCCAGTATCGGGTTGGTGAACAGCAGGAACAGCTCCGCAAAGCCCGGCACGTCCTTCAGCCCCGACACGGCGGCGCTCATGGCATCCATGCCGAACATCAGCGTGGCGAAGCCCAGCAGGATCACACCGGTGTCCTTCTTTTTGTCGGACTTGCAGAACATATAGAAGATGATACCCACCAGCGCCAGCACCGGCGTGAAGGACGTGGGCTTCAGCAGCTCCAGCCAGACCGTGCCGCCGTCGATGCCCGCCAGGCTCAGCAGCCAGGCCGTCACCGTGGTGCCCACATTGGCGCCCATGATGACGTTGATGGCCTGCCGCAGCGTCATCAGTCCGGAGTTGACGAAGCCCACCACCATCACCGTGGTGGCTGATGAGCTTTGGATGATGGCGGTAATGCCCAGACCCGTCAGAAATCCGGCGAACACGTTGCTGGTCATTTTGTCCAGCAGCGTGCGCAGCTTATTGCCCGCCCGCCGCTCCAGCGCCTGGCCCATGACGTTCATGCCGAACAGGAACAGGCACAGCCCGCCAATCATAGACAGCACATCAAAAATATCCATATTCTTCTCCTCGTTTTTACATTCTCTCGACTGCACATTCTTGTCCGGATATTAGAATACAGGAGGAATGTCAAATCCACAGGCCGGGTTTTGTAAAATCGAGGTAAAGTTCTGCGAAGCAAAAAAGAAGCACCCAGGAGGGTGCTTCTTTTTTGTGTTTGCTTACCGCTGGCCCTTGTCGTAGGGGATACCCTCCGCCTTGGGTGCGCGGGATTTCTTGGAGGTGAATGCCAGCACCACCAAAGAGATGATGTAGGGCATCATGTTGTATACGGGGCTGGGGATGTTCATGTTCTTCAGGAACTCGAAGCCCGCGTACACGTTGGACAGCGCACGGAACAGGCCGAACAGCAGCGCCGCCAGCGCGATGCGGGTGGGCTTCCACTGGCCGAAGATCATGACCGCCAGGGACAGGAAGCCGAAGCCGGCCACGCCGTACTCGAACCGCCACTCGGACACGCCGGCGGTGATAAATACGATGCCGCCCAGGCCACCCAGCATACCGGAGATCAGGACGCCGGCCCAGCGCGCCCTGGACAAGGTCCGGGAAAAGGGCGGGGCGGGCAAGGGGGGAGGTCCGCGGGGGCCGCGG